>NZ_JANVFC010000049.1:0-881 GCF_025195005.1 Vibrio sp. NC2 | reverse complement strand
CTAGAAGCGTTCGGTGCTATGCTACCTGAATTCATGGGCGGCTCTGCTGACCTTGCGCCTTCTAACCTGACTATGTGGTCTGGTTCTAAGTCTCTTGAAGCAAATGACTTCTCTGGTAACTACATCCACTACGGTGTACGTGAATTCGGTATGACGGCTATCATGAACGGTATCGCTCTGCACGGTGGTTTCGTACCATACGGCGCAACGTTCCTAATGTTCATGGAATACGCGCGTAACGCAATGCGTATGGCGGCTCTGATGAAAACTCAGAACATCCAAGTTTACACACATGACTCTATCGGTCTTGGCGAAGATGGTCCAACTCACCAACCGGTTGAACAGATCGCTTCTCTACGTCTGACTCCAAACATGAGCACATGGCGTCCATGTGACCAAGTTGAGTCTGCTGTTGCTTGGAAACTGGCAATCGAGCGTAAAGATGGTCCTTCTGCACTTATCTTCTCTCGTCAAAACCTTGCACAACAAGATCGTGACGCTGAGCAAGTAGCAAACATCGCGAAGGGTGGCTACATCCTGAAAGATTGTGCTGGCAAGCCAGAGCTAATCATCATTGCAACGGGTTCTGAAGTTGAGCTAGCGGTTAGCGCTGCTGCTGAACTAACCGCTGAAGGTAAAGCGGTACGCGTAGTCTCTATGCCTGCAACTGATGCATTCGACAAGCAAGACGCTGAATACCGTGAGTCTGTACTTCCGTCAGACGTTACAGCACGTATCGCAGTAGAAGCTGGCATCGCTGACTTCTGGTACAAGTACGTTGGCTTCGGTGGCAAGATCATCGGCATGACAACGTTCGGCGAATCTGCACCAGCAGGCGAGCTATTCAAGATGTTCGGTTTCACTACTGAAAACGTAGTAAA
>NZ_JANVFC010000048.1:0-1184 GCF_025195005.1 Vibrio sp. NC2 | reverse complement strand
TGTAGTGGTCTAATGATCCCGGACACCAAATTAGGTGGTAAAGTCTCCACCATAAATGAGGTGTTCAATGACAAAACGACAACGACGTACATTTTCTACTGAGTTCAAACTAGATGCTGCAAGTTTGGTTCTTGATCAAGGGTACTCCATACCTGAAGCAGCTAACTCTATGGGCGTAGGTGAAACGGCTTTACGGCGATGGGTCGACCAACTCAAAGTTGAGCGAGGTGGGATGACTCCAACGGCTAAAGCCCTCACGCCTGAGCAAAAGAAAATCCAAGAGTTAGAAACCCGGATTAACCGGCTAGAACGAGAAAAATCCATATTAAAAAAGGCCACCGCTCTCTTAATGTCGGACGAACTCGAACGTTCTCGTTAATAGACAAGTTGAGGGAGCATGAATCGGTCAAAATGCTTTGCGAACTGTTCAACGTAGCTTCGTCTTGTTACTACGAGTTTAAGCAACGCAAGCCGGATGCCAGTCGCATTCGTCTAGCTAGCCAAATTAAAGAACTCTTCAACATGAGTCGAGGCTCTGCTGGCAGCCGTACTCTTGTCTCGATGCTGAGCGAAGAAGGCATAAAAGCCGGACGATTCAAGGTTCGCCAGATAATGCGTGAAGCTGATTTAATGAGTAAACAGCCAGGTTCGCATCGATATAGACATGCAAAAGTAGAAAGGCCAAGTATTCCAAATCTACTGAAGCGTGAGTTTTCTGTCAGTACTCCGAATCGTGTTTGGTGTGGCGATATTACTTATATTTGGTCAGGTTCGAAGTGGACCTATTTAGCGGTAGTGCTTGACCTATTTAGCCGACGCGTTGTGGGGTGGTCTTTATCCGATAAGCCCGATACTGAATTAGTATCTAAAGCTTTGGAGATGGCCTGGGAGCAACGAGGATGTCCGAAGAACGTGATGTTCCATTCAGATCAAGGCTGCCAATATAGCAGCCGTAAATATCGCCAAAGACTTTGGCGATATCGTATAACTCAAAGCATGAGTCGTCGTGGTAATTGTTGGGACAACGCTCCCATGGAGCGGCTATTTAGAAGCTTGAAAACCGAGTGGATACCAGCAACAGGTTACCTGACACAAGCTCAAGCTAAGAAAGACATCAGCCATTACCTGATGAGTTACTATAATCGGCAACGGCCTCATCAAGCAAATGATGGGCTGTCGCCAGT
>NZ_JANVFC010000047.1:0-1395 GCF_025195005.1 Vibrio sp. NC2 | reverse complement strand
TGAAGTGACCCCGTAAAGTTGGACATTTCTGTTAAGCGGCTTTCAAGGCCTGAGTTCGATATTCTATCGGAGTCAGGCCTTTTAGTTTCACTTTTATACGTTTGGTATTGTAGTACTCGATGTATTCTTTAATTTGCTCTATCAGAGCATCTGCATCTTCAAAGCTTTGGTTGTGATACATCTCGGTTTTGAGTAAAGCAAAAAAGTTTTCAGCAACAGCATTATCCAAGCAGTTACCTTTTCTCGACATGCTTTGCGTTAACCCACTCTCCGCTACCTTTTTCTGATACTGTCGATGGCGATATTGCCAACCTTGATCGCTATGTATAATTGGCTTTGAGTTGGGTTTAAGCGTTGATATAGCTTCCGTCAGCATATCCGTGACAAGCGGCAAGCAGGCATTTTTGGCCACTCTATAAGCAACCACCTCCTGAGTAAACAAGTCGACAACGGGAGACAAGTATACTTTCTGCTCTTTGACTTTGAACTCCGTGACATCAGTTACCCACTTTTCATCGGGTTGAGTCGCACTAAAATCTCTTTCAAGAACGTTGGGAGCAGCTTTTCCTGACTCTCCTCGGTATGAACGATACTTTTTAATCCTGACCGTCGATTTAAGGTTGAGTTGAGCCATAAGCCTTTGAACCGTTTTGTGATTAAGCACGAACCCCTGATTTTTTAGTTCCAAGTGAATACGGCGGTAGCCGTATCGCCCCTTATGTTCATGATAAATTGACTTTATCAACCGCAGCTCACGTTCGTAGCTATTTGGGCGCTTGCTCGTTTGAGCCTGATAATAAAAGACACTTTTTGCCAGCTGTAGAGTGTGCAGTAAGTGCTTTAACGGGTACTTGCCTTTAAGAGTTAGAGCTATGACCGCTTTTTCTTTGTTCGACGGTTTTTTTCCTGCTCCAACTCTTCCAACTTTTTTAGAACGGCATTCTCGGTTCGTAAGTAAACCAACTCCTCTTTTAGCTCCTCAAGTGTCATTTCATTATCAGGCTTAGTGGTACGTTGAGGTTGCTGTTTCATTGAGGGTCTTCCTTTCTGGCGCATTTTGAGCCCTTTGATACCGAGCTCATTAAATCTTTTGAGCCAGACAGAGAGTATCCCAGGGGATGAGAGGTTTAATACTGCGCTAGTGTGCGTGAGAGACCATTCATTCGTCCACATTAAATTCAATGCTTTTCGTTTTGTTTGAGCAGTCTCGGCATGCTTAGTTGATAAAAATGAATCAGTACCATGGATGGCAAAGACTTGAGCCCAATACCGTATCTGCCTTGAAGACATTGAATATTGTTTTGCTAAGTAGAGAGATGACGTGCCATCTAAGTATTGCTTAGCAATGATACATTTTAGCTCTCGGCTATATTTGGACATAAAAAGACCCCCAAT
>NZ_JANVFC010000046.1:0-1464 GCF_025195005.1 Vibrio sp. NC2 | reverse complement strand
CTGTCTCTTATACACAAATCCCTAAGCCACGCTTGGGGATTTTTTTTGAACTATTTTTAGGTTTCATGATCTGATCATCTAAGCAATGACAAGGATGATTATCATGACCTATATAGAGCCAACCCTTTGGGCACAAAAACAGTTCGGTCAAGCCCACCTTAATGACCCTAGACGCACTCAAAGACTCGTTGCTCTCGCAGCCTCACTGGCCGAGCAACCTGGCGTACCTGTCTCGAAACTCATTATCTCCCCTGCTGAAATGGAAGGGGCTTATCGCTTCATCCGTAATGAGCAAATCAAAGCAGAAGATATCGCAGAAGCGGGTTTTTATGTCACCGCACAAGAAGCATTAGAGCAACAAACACTTCTTGCCTTAGAAGACACCACTTCTCTCAGTTACTCCCATCGCAGCATTCGAGATGAACTCGGGCACTCCAATCAAGGCAATCGACATCGCGCCATGTTCGTACACTCAACCTTACTTTTTGCTCCCGACACTCAATCTGTTATTGGTTTAATTGAACAACAGCGCTGGACTCGTGATATAGAAAAGCGAGGTCAAAGGCACCAGCATGCGACTCGACCATACAAAGAGAAAGAAAGTTATAAGTGGGAACAAGCCTCTCGCCATGTCGCTGAGCGACTTGGCGATAAAATTTCGGATGTCATTTCTGTGTGCGATAGAGAAGCCGACCTATTTGAATACCTCACTTACAAGCGAGAGCAACAACAAAGGTTCCTCGTTCGCTCAATGCAAAGCCGCTGTATTGAAGAGCATGATAATCGTCTTTATAGCTATGCCTCTACCCTGTTATCAGCCGGAGAGAAAGTGCTCGAAATACCGCAAAAAGGCGGTCGTAAAGCTCGCAAGGCTCATTTAGATATCAAATATGCCCCCGTGACACTCAAGTCTCCTGCTAACAAGAAAGAGTTCGATAACATTCCGCTTTACTACGTGGGATGTATAGAACAAGGAGAGAGTGGTAATAAGCTCGCATGGCACTTAATGACTTCAGAGCCGATAACGAGCAAGGAAGAGGCACTCAAAATCGTCAGTTATTATGAGCGGCGTTGGCTAATAGAAGATTTTCATAAAGTCTGGAAAAGTGAAGGGACTGAAGTTGAGCAACTGAGAATGCAAAGTAAGGATAACTTAGAAAGGCTCAGCGTCGTTTTGGCTTTTATCGCGACCCGGTTACTCCAGTTGAGGTTTATGAATGAATCAGACGAGTTATCTAAGAGCAGTTGTGAGCAGGTATTAAAAGGCAAAGCGTGGAAGTTAATGTGGCTCAAGTTGGAGAGCAAAAAACTACCGAAAGAAGCGCCTAATATATCATGGGCTTACAACGGTATTGCTCGGTTAGGTGGTTGGAAGAATACCAAGCGAACAGGTCGCGCTTCTATAAAGACGTTATGGCAAGGATGGCTTAGGTTACAAACCATCCTTGAAGGGTATGAACTCGC
>NZ_JANVFC010000045.1:0-1567 GCF_025195005.1 Vibrio sp. NC2 | reverse complement strand
TATCTTCGTATAAGGAGGTGATCCAGCCCCAGGTTCCCCTAGGGCTACCTTGTTACGACTTCACCCCAGTCATGAACCACAAAGTGGTGAGCGTCCTCCCCGAAAGGTTAAACTACCCACTTCTTTTGCAGCCCACTCCCATGGTGTGACGGGCGGTGTGTACAAGGCCCGGGAACGTATTCACCGTGACATTCTGATTCACGATTACTAGCGATTCCGACTTCATGGAGTCGAGTTGCAGACTCCAATCCGGACTACGACGCACTTTTTGGGATTCGCTCACTATCGCTAGCTTGCTGCCCTCTGTATGCGCCATTGTAGCACGTGTGTAGCCCTACTCGTAAGGGCCATGATGACTTGACGTCGTCCCCACCTTCCTCCGGTTTATCACCGGCAGTCTCCCTGGAGTTCCCGACATTACTCGCTGGCAAACAAGGATAAGGGTTGCGCTCGTTGCGGGACTTAACCCAACATTTCACAACACGAGCTGACGACAGCCATGCAGCACCTGTCTCAGAGCTCCCGAAGGCACACCTGCGTCTCCGCTGGCTTCTCTGGATGTCAAGAGTAGGTAAGGTTCTTCGCGTTGCATCGAATTAAACCACATGCTCCACCGCTTGTGCGGGCCCCCGTCAATTCATTTGAGTTTTAATCTTGCGACCGTACTCCCCAGGCGGTCTACTTAACGCGTTAGCTCCGAAAGCCACGGCTCAAGGCCACAACCTCCAAGTAGACATCGTTTACGGCGTGGACTACCAGGGTATCTAATCCTGTTTGCTCCCCACGCTTTCGCATCTGAGTGTCAGTGTCTGTCCAGGGGGCCGCCTTCGCCACTGGTATTCCTTCAGATCTCTACGCATTTCACCGCTACACCTGAAATTCTACCCCCCTCTACAGCACTCTAGTTCACCAGTTTCAAATGCAGTTCCGAGGTTGAGCCCCGGGCTTTCACATCTGACTTAATGAACCACCTGCATGCGCTTTACGCCCAGTAATTCCGATTAACGCTCGCACCCTCCGTATTACCGCGGCTGCTGGCACGGAGTTAGCCGGTGCTTCTTCTGTTGCTAACGTCAAGAGATAACGCTATTAACGTTACCCCCTTCCTCACAACTGAAAGTACTTTACAACCCGAAGGCCTTCTTCATACACGCGGCATGGCTGCATCAGGCTTTCGCCCATTGTGCAATATTCCCCACTGCTGCCTCCCGTAGGAGTCTGGACCGTGTCTCAGTTCCAGTGTGGCTGATCATCCTCTCAGACCAGCTAGGGATCGTCGCCTTGGTGAGCCATTACCTCACCAACTAGCTAATCCCACCTAGGCATATCTTGACGCGAGAGGTCCGAAGATCCCCCTCTTTGGCCCGTAGGCATTATGCGGTATTAGCCATCGTTTCCAATGGTTATCCCCCACATCAAGGCAATTTCCTAGGCATTACTCACCCGTCCGCCGCTCGACGCCCATTAAATCCTCCGAAGAATCAATAATGTCGTTTCCGCTCGACTTGCATGTGTTAGGCCTGCCGCCAGCGTTCAATCTGAGCCATGATCAAACTCTTCAATTTAA
>NZ_JANVFC010000044.1:0-1886 GCF_025195005.1 Vibrio sp. NC2 | reverse complement strand
GGAGTGGTAGTTCAGTTGGTTAGAATACCGGCCTGTCACGCCGGGGGTCGCGGGTTCGAGTCCCGTCCACTCCGCCATTTATTTAGAAGCCTCGCTAGCAATAGCGGGGTTTTTTTACATCTAAATTATAGTGTTTCGCCCCTCCATCTAATGACTTCCACATAAGATTTCCCGTACCCTATAACTCGTAGCCAACGCGTCCCTATTATTCCGTCATTTATCAGAAATCCCAATCCTACGACTAGAATCACATCATTTCTGATTCCAATTGTGGTTTGACACAAGAAAGACTTCAAACTTTAAACTTACTGATCAAATACTCGAGCCATGCGACGTTGTAAGTTAGGTAATGAGACTGTTTTGACTCAGCGCCCCATTCAATACCTGAAACTATACAAGCATTACAACTCATCCTGCTTGCTCAGTGCTTGGGGCCTTCCTCAAGTATTAGCTAACAGCCCTTCGTCTAGGAAACCTGACTTCTGGCCTATTTGTGAATCTAGAGGATAGCCTGATGTGTATGGAGGATTTCGCTAAGAACGCTAGAGTCCTTAATTAGTCGACTTAATAGCTCTTGTTATGCATTGAGCTTAAACCACTCTCGATGGCATTTAGCACTTTGTTCGAAGCATTTCAAAGGGTGAAAGCGGACTAGATTCAGTTTGAAGGTGAGAGTCGCTAGGCTGAGCTCCCCAAGTGATGCCGGAAGGATATATAAGCTAAGAAATAGAGTATCCCTCGATCCGTGCAGTGATGTTTATCACCCAACTGATTGAGATTTTCTGGTTCTAGGCACTGGTATCTTAGGATGTTTACCGGTCTCTCTTCGATTCTGATGTGCTTGTCGACTCGATATGAATTAGTTGTTTTGACAGCTTTTACTCTGAACATATTGATTTCTTGCTAGTTAGTTCAAGCTATGTTTAGGTTATTACGACTAATATTAAGCTAAGAAGTGTCATTTCTGTTGCTTGGTAAGAATAGAAAATTCCCCAAATCATCGGCGGATAATTTTGTGATTATTTTAAAAAATAGATAAAGCCTTAAAACCTAATGGGTCGAACTATGAAATTAAGCTTTAACTTTGAAGATGCCAGCCAGATCTTTGTTGGATCTTTTGCTTTGGCCGTGCCGATTTCTTTTTCTGAGGAAGCCTGGAAGTTAGGGGAGACTTTGCCTACAGCTAACTTGCTGTTGTTGTTTCTATTGTCTGCTGTATTCCTGGGCTTTTACACGTATGAGAGTGTATTTCAGAAAGATATTGTCGCTCGGTTGCCAGTGTTTATTTTCAGAATTGTTATTGCTTATGTGATGACTGCATTGGTTGTTGCTTTGGTGCTGACTTGTTTGGATAAGCTTCCTTTATTAAGCGATCCAATTGTATCTATCAAAAGGGTAATTGTTATTTCTATGCCAGCGTCTATGGGAGCGATTGTAGTGGATAGTTTCGATAAAGAGTGAGTTGTATGTCATTTCAATTTAAGCAACCAACAGAGCCTTTCTAGAGCTTATTTGAATTCATTATTTAGCTTTTAATTCCCGCCCCCATTACGACTAGAACTTCTCAGCAGAGCACTTCTATAGATAACGAAAGTAGCCCTTCGTGATGACTGGCTTCTTGCAAGAGTGACAAGTTTGTTCTTGTGATAGTTTGAGCGGAATTAAAGAGAAAAGTCTGATTGCTTTAGAAGAGCATTAAAAGTGTTGGTTTTCGAATTAAATGAGGTAGTAAAAGGTGAGTAGACTGGTATGGATGAGTTCGGATCTTTAAATGCAAAAAGGCCGCATCAATGATGCGGCCTTTTCTAATTGGCTCCCCTTGCAAGACTTGAACTTGCGACATACGGATTAACAGTCCGCCGTTCTACCAACTGAACTAAAGGGGA
>NZ_JANVFC010000043.1:0-2045 GCF_025195005.1 Vibrio sp. NC2 | reverse complement strand
CCTGAAGTCGTTACTGCTTTGTCGGTTTCATCGATAGCGACGGTCGCACTGCTGACAGTAGCGGCGTCGTTAGTGCCATTAATCGTGACCTTGATCGTCGAAGGGGTGCCATCGATGGACGACACCGTGAAGGTTTCTTCGACTTTATCGCCGACGTTTAGTTGGTTAAACGCGCTGTTGGCGGTGAACGCCCAATGACCATTAGCATCAATAGTCAGGTCACCATTGGTGCCAGTAATCGAATCCGGTGTAAACGCATTATCTTGATTATCCACGTCGGTACTGGTCAATGTTCCTGAAGTCGTTACTGCTTTGTCGGTTTCATCGATGGCAACGGTCGCGCTACTGACAGTAGCGGCGTCGTTAGTGCCGTTAATCGTCACTTTGACCGTTGACGTTGTGCCATCAATAGACGATACAATGAAGGTCTCTTCGACTTTATCGCCGACATTCAATTGATTAAACGCACTGTTGGCGGTGAACACCCAATGCCCATTAGCATCAATAGTTAGGTCGCCATTAGCTCCAACAATGGAGTCTGGCGTAAATGTGTTATCAGGATTATCAACATCGGTACTGGTTAACGTGCCTGATGTCGTTACCGCTTTATCAGTCTCATCCACACTGACTGTTGCGGTACTGACTGTCGCTGCATCGTTAGTGCCGTTAATCGTCACTTTGATGGTTGACGGTGTGCCATCAACCGACGATACCGTAAAGGTCTCTTCGATCTTGTCGCCGATATTTAACTGATTAAACGCGCTGTTGGCAGTGAAGACCCAATGACCATTAGCATCAATAGTCAGGTCACCGTTGGTACCAGTAATCGAATCCGGTGTGAATGCGTTATCTGGGTTATCGACGTCGATACTGGTTAGGGTGCCTGAGGTTGTTACCGCTTTGTCAGTCTCATCGATGGCAACGGTCGCACTGCTGACAGTAGCGGCGTCGTTAGTGCCGTTAATCGTGACTTTAATGGTCGAAGGTGTGCCATCAACGGAAGTGACAGTAAAGGTTTCTTCGACTTTATCGCCGACGTTCAATTGATTAAACGCACTGTTGGCGGTGAACACCCAATGTCCACTGGCATCAATAGTAAGGTCGCCATTGGTACCTGAAATCGAATCCGGCGTGAACGTATTGTCTGGATTATCAACATCGGTACTGGTGAGGGTGCCTGAGGTAGTTACCGCTTTGTCAGTTTCATCGATGGCAATGGTCGCGCTGCTGACAGTAGCAGCGTCGTTAGTGCCGTTAATCGCCACTTTGATGGTTGACGCTGTGCCATCAACCGACGATACCGTAAAGGTTTCTTCTACTTTATCGCCAACATTTAGTTGATTAAACGCGCTGTTGGCGGTGAAGACCCAATGACCATTAGCATCAATGTTGAGGTCGCCATTTGTGCCTGCAATGGAGTCTGGAGTGAACGCATTATCCGGATTATCGACATCGGTGCTGGTTAATGTTCCTGAAGTCGTTACTGCTTTGTCGGTTTCATCGATAGCGACGGTCGCACTGCTGACAGTAGCGGCGTCGTTAGTGCCGTTAATCGTGACTTTAATGGTCGAAGGTGTGCCATCAACGGAAGTGACAGTGAAGGTTTCTTCTACTTTGTCGCCGACGTTTAACTGATTAAACGCGCTGTTGGCGGTGAAGGTCCATTGGCCATTAGCACCAATGGTGAGGTTGCCGTTGGTGCCAGTAATCGAATCCGGTGTGAATGCGTTATCTGGGTTATCGACGTCGATACTGGTTAGGGTGCCTGAGGTTGTTACCGCTTTGTCAGTCTCATCGATGGCAACGGTCGCACTGCTGACAGTAGCGGCGTCGTTAGTGCCGTTAATCGTGACTTTAATGGACGAAGGTGTGCCATCAACGGAAGTGACAGTGAAGGTTTCTTCGATCTTGTCGCCGACATTCAATTGATTAAACGCGCTGTTGGCGGTGAAGACCCAATGACCATTAGCATCAATAGTCAGGTCACCGTTGGTGCCTGAAATAGAATCCGGCGTAAACGTATTGTCTGGGTTGTCTACATCGGT
>NZ_JANVFC010000042.1:0-2627 GCF_025195005.1 Vibrio sp. NC2 | reverse complement strand
GCTCCCCTTGCAAGACTTGAACTTGCGACATACGGATTAACAGTCCGCCGTTCTACCAACTGAACTAAAGGGGAATTATTCTTAAAGCTTTAAAGAAATGGTGCCGACTACCGGAGTCGAACTGGTGACCTACTGATTACAAGTCAGTTGCTCTACCTACTGAGCTAAGTCGGCACATAATATTTCTTTGTGCTTTACTGTTGTTGTCTAGGACACCAACAAATAAATTGTGGTGCCCGGAGGCGGAATCGAACCACCGACACGAGGATTTTCAATCCTCTGCTCTACCGACTGAGCTATCCGGGCGACGAGGTGTATTAAACGTGTTTTCGCGTTCTGGGTCAACATTAAATTGCAAAAAAAGTATTGTTTGATGTTTTTCTATACTTAGTGGGTTGTTTTTGTTCATTTGGGGCGAAAAACCTAGGTCTAGCATGCTCTAAAAGATAGTAAAACTACGGTTAACTTCACTGAATGGACGTCGAAATAAAAAAAGCACGTATGAAAACGTGCTTTTATATTAAAGAACTTTGTTGAGAGTTTAGTGTTTTACTTCAAACCTATTAACCCAAGCTTCTAATTCATTAGAAAGAGAGGCGAGTGTTTGAGTGCTGTTATGACTTTCTGTCACTACATTACTCAGTTGGTTGCCACTTTCTTCGATCATATTGATACGCTTCGAAATATCATCACTCACCTGAGTCTGCTCAGCGGCGGCTGTCGCGATTTGATGACTCATCGACGAAATAGACTCTAATGCGATAACAATCTGTTGTAGAGCTTCAGAAGCATTCTGGGACTCTGTTACGGTGCTTTCACTGGTCGTCGCACACACTTCCATAGTTTTTATTGCGTTACGAGAGCCTTCTTGAAGGTTATTGATCATTAGCTGGATTTCTTTGGTGCTTGATTGTGTTCGACCTGCAAGGTTACGAACCTCATCAGCTACAACCGCAAATCCGCGGCCTTGTTCACCAGCGCGCGCAGCTTCAATTGCCGCATTTAGCGCTAGAAGGTTAGTTTGTTCTGCAATATCACCGATGACGTCTAAGACCTTAACGATGTTATGTACATCGCTATCTAGGTTAGCGACGGCTTCACTGGCCGTTCCTAGTTGGCCTGCTAGACCTTGAATGTTATCTACCGTGTTGTGAATTAGCTGCTGAGTATGTTGGCTCTGTTTATCAGCTTCGTCAGTATTACGCGCAGTATCACCCGCTGAATCAGCAACATTGTTGGCTGAAGAGGCCATCTCGGTCATTGCTGTTGCGATCATCTCGGTTGATTGCTGTTGTGTCTCTGTTAGCTGAGCTATTGACCCCGCACGGTCTTCTACACGTTGTAACTCGCCTCTTAATGCCAACATTGAAGCATTCAGGTTTGATACTAGTTCTGCTAGCGATTTACTCATTTGTTGCACTGCATGATAAATACTGCCGTCGATTGCTTGATTTTCGAAAGAGGTTTGAATGCGGCCTTCTGCGACTGCTTGTACCGCTTCTCTTACATCCTTTGGCTCGCCACCAAGAAGCGCTAGCATGCGCTTAATGGATGCAATCAAGCTCGATAGGATAAGACCAGCAATCACGACACAAAGGAACAGCTGCCATTGAGCGGTAGACCAGAAACGAGCGTTAACTTCATTGAAGCCGATACCGGTGCCTACAACCCAACCCCAATGCGGAGTCTTCTCTGCAATAGACAGTTTTTCTTCAATCGTTCCGTCTGGAAGCTTTTGTGTCCAGGTGTACTCAATGATCTGGCCAGTACGATTGCCAAGTACTCGTTGAATGAGTTGGCCAACGCTATTTCCATCACCGTCTTTAAAATCATTAAAGCTGGTTCCGTGTAGTTGTGGATCCAGAGGTGTCGCAACAAACGTCATGTTTTCATCCGCAACATAAACGTATTCATTGTCTTTATAGATGTTGTTACGTAGTAGGCGAGTAGCAAGCTGTTTGGCCTGCTGTTCTTCTAGAGTGCCATCAATAGCCATTTTTTCAACTTCAGTAAGAATGCTGTATGCGCTCTTAAACAGCTCTGTCACACGAGCTTTGTTGTCCATGTTACTCGCGACTCTCAAGGTCCATAAACCAGTAGCAGTTAGCGCCAGCAGAGCGATCAAGATGATGCCCGATAATAAGTAAGCTTGCGTTTTTAATTTCATATTTTCCTGCGTATCGATTCAATAATTAGTATTAGATATAATTCATCGAATCTTAATCTAAGTCGTGTAGGGCAGATATCAGAAAGATATCAAAACATGATGAAGATTAAATTTACGAAGCGAAAAAAGTAACAGCCTGACATGTTGTTTGTTTTTATGTGACGATAAGCGATTAAAGGTACTTAATTTCAGAGGTGGTTTAGTTTGTATCGAGAAGGTTTGAACGAATTCAAGGATTGGTGCTGTCGATATCGGAAAGGGGATGTCTTTAACTTTAAGGGGAGGGATTAAGGCTTGATGTTGGACTGGCGGCAATACTGAATAGAGTTAGCTTTTGCTCAAACGAAAAAAAGCCAAGTCTTTCGACTTGGCTTTCTTGAATGTGGCTCCCCTTGCAAGACTTGAACTTGCGACATACGGATTAACAGTCCGCCGTTCTACCAACTGAACTAAAGGGGAA
>NZ_JANVFC010000041.1:0-2939 GCF_025195005.1 Vibrio sp. NC2 | reverse complement strand
ACCCTTTCGGGTTGTATGGTTAAGTGACTAAGCGTACACGGTGGATGCCTTGGCAGTCAGAGGCGATGAAAGGCGTAATAACTTGCGATAAGCCCAGATTAGGTAGTAATAACCTTTTGAGTCTGGGATTCCTGAATGGGGAAACCCACTTGCATAAGCAAGTATCCTGTTGTGAATACATAGCAACAGGAGGCAAACCGGGGGAACTGAAACATCTAAGTACCCCGAGGAAGAGAAATCAACCGAGATTCCGAAAGTAGCGGCGAGCGAAATTGGATTAGCCCTTAAGCTTTTAATGATGCAGGTGAAGAGTCTGGAAAGTCTCGCAATAAAGGGTGATAGCCCCGTAACCGACACATCATAATCAGTGAAAACGAGTAGGGCGGGACACGTGATATCCTGTCTGAATATGGGGGGACCATCCTCCAAGGCTAAATACTACTGACTGACCGATAGTGAACCAGTACCGTGAGGGAAAGGCGAAAAGAACCCCTGTGAGGGGAGTGAAATAGAACCTGAAACCGTGTACGTACAAGCAGTAGGAGCACCTTCGTGGTGTGACTGCGTACCTTTTGTATAATGGGTCAGCGACTTAATTTTAGTAGCAAGGTTAACCGTTTAGGGGAGCCGTAGGGAAACCGAGTCTTAACTGGGCGTACAGTTGCTAGGATTAGACCCGAAACCAGGTGATCTAGCCATGGGCAGGTTGAAGGTTGAGTAACATCAACTGGAGGACCGAACCGACTAATGTTGAAAAATTAGCGGATGACTTGTGGCTAGGGGTGAAAGGCCAATCAAACCTGGAGATAGCTGGTTCTCCCCGAAAGCTATTTAGGTAGCGCCTCGGACGAATACTACTGGGGGTAGAGCACTGTTAAGGCTAGGGGGTCATCCCGACTTACCAACCCTTTGCAAACTCCGAATACCAGTAAGTACTATCCGGGAGACACACGGCGGGTGCTAACGTCCGTCGTGGAGAGGGAAACAACCCAGACCGCCAGCTAAGGTCCCAAAGTATAGCTAAGTGGGAAACGATGTGGGAAGGCTCAGACAGCCAGGATGTTGGCTTAGAAGCAGCCATCATTTAAAGAAAGCGTAATAGCTCACTGGTCGAGTCGGCCTGCGCGGAAGATGTAACGGGGCTAAGCTATACACCGAAGCTGCGGCTACGTACCTTAGGGTATGTGGGGTAGGGGAGCGTTCTGTAAGCCGTTGAAGGTGGTCTGTAAGGGCTGCTGGAGGTATCAGAAGTGCGAATGCTGACATGAGTAACGATAAAGGGAGTGAAAAACTCCCTCGCCGGAAGACCAAGGGTTCCTGTCCAACGTTAATCGGGGCAGGGTAAGTCGACTCCTAAGGCGAGGCCGAAAGGCGTAGTCGATGGGAAACGGGTTAATATTCCCGTACTTCTTACAATTGCGATGGGGGGACGGAGAAGGCTAGGTGGGCCTGGCGACGGTTGTCCAGGTTCAAGTATGTAGGCGGAAAGTTTAGGTAAATCCGGACTTTCATTAACGCTGAGATACGATGTCGAGCTACTACGGTAGTGAAGTCATTGATGCCATGCTTCCAGGAAAAGCCTCTAAGCTTCAGATTGTAAGGAATCGTACCCCAAACCGACACAGGTGGTCGGGTAGAGAATACCAAGGCGCTTGAGAGAACTCGGGTGAAGGAACTAGGCAAAATGGTACCGTAACTTCGGGAGAAGGTACGCTCTTATCAGTGAAGTCCCTTGCGGATGGAGCAGACGAGAGTCGCAGATACCAGGTGGCTGCAACTGTTTATTAAAAACACAGCACTGTGCAAAATCGTAAGATGACGTATACGGTGTGACGCCTGCCCGGTGCCGGAAGGTTAATTGATGGGGTTAGTCTTCGGACGAAGCTCTTGATCGAAGCCCCGGTAAACGGCGGCCGTAACTATAACGGTCCTAAGGTAGCGAAATTCCTTGTCGGGTAAGTTCCGACCTGCACGAATGGCGTAATGATGGCCACGCTGTCTCCACCCGAGACTCAGTGAAATTGAAATCGCTGTGAAGATGCAGTGTACCCGCGGCTAGACGGAAAGACCCCGTGAACCTTTACTACAGCTTGGCACTGAACATTGAACCTACATGTGTAGGATAGGTGGGAGACTATGAAATTGCGTCGCTAGATGTGATGGAGTCGTCCTTGAAATACCACCCTTGTAGTTTTGATGTTCTAACGTTGGTCCCTGAATCGGGATTACGGACAGTGCCTGGTGGGTAGTTTGACTGGGGCGGTCTCCTCCCAAAGAGTAACGGAGGAGCACGAAGGTGGGCTAAACACGGTTGGACATCGTGTGGTTAGTGCAATGGCATAAGCCCGCTTGACTGCGAGAATGACAATTCGAGCAGGTGCGAAAGCAGGTCATAGTGATCCGGTGGTTCTGAATGGAAGGGCCATCGCTCAACGGATAAAAGGTACTCCGGGGATAACAGGCTGATACCGCCCAAGAGTTCATATCGACGGCGGTGTTTGGCACCTCGATGTCGGCTCATCACATCCTGGGGCTGAAGTCGGTCCCAAGGGTATGGCTGTTCGCCATTTAAAGTGGTACGCGAGCTGGGTTTAGAACGTCGTGAGACAGTTCGGTCCCTATCTGCCGTGGGCGTTGGAAAATTGAAAGGGGCTGCTCCTAGTACGAGAGGACCGGAGTGGACGAACCTCTGGTGTTCGGGTTGTCATGCCAATGGCATTGCCCGGTAGCTAAGTTCGGAATCGATAACCGCTGAAAGCATCTAAGCGGGAAGCGAGCCTTGAGATGAGTTTTCCCTGGCACTATAAGTGTCCTAAAGGGTTGTCGTAGACTACGACGTTGATAGGCAGGGTGTGTAAGTGCTGCGAGGCATTGAGCTAACCTGTACTAATTGCCCGTGAGGCTTAACCATACAACACCCAAGGGGTTTTGTGGACTCA
>NZ_JANVFC010000040.1:0-3574 GCF_025195005.1 Vibrio sp. NC2 | reverse complement strand
GCCGGACTTGAACCGGCACAGCGCGAACGCCGAGGGATTTTAAATCCCTTGTGTCTACCAATTCCACCACCAGGGCAACGCAATCATGCGATGCTGATTACCGAAGAGTAAAACACCATCTCTCTGCGACCTAAGCCGTGAGAACGAGGTGTACTTTAACGGATAGAAAAAATTCGTCAACAGTAAATTTTATCTTTCAATTCAAGTGATTAATTATCGAACTCAAACGAATGAATTTAGTGCAGCTTGTACGGTTCTTATTCGTAGACTTTGAGTTTGAGTTGGAATTCAAAGGCCGAATTCCCATTTTCAGACTCACAAAATACTGTCAATTCCATTGAATTAAAGAAACACGCCTTCGTTTTCATGTGCTTTTCACATTCAAAGGCTAGAGTTTTAAGTAACGACTATTACGAAATGACAACGTGAAGCCACTAAAACGATACCAATATGAACGCTACGCTGTGCTCTGCAACCTCGCCTACCCTAGAGTTTTTAAACAAACTCGTTACGGTTTTGACCCTAATGGACAGCGCATCATAAAGAATCAGTTTGGCAAAACCATGATTCGAGTCTTATGGAGCAGCGACAAAGATGAAGTCGTCGTGGTTATCAAGGGGTCACACAGCGTTTCTGACTGGCTACTCACTTTTGCTCTATGGACAAGAAGCTGTAAAAAGATTGGGCTGAACTATCGTGTACATGCCGGGTTCTACCATCTGATGTTTCAAGAAAGCCAACCAAGCCGTAATGAAGATAAACTGGGACAAACTGTCATTGAACGCTTGGAAACCACTTTAATTCCTCTATTGGAACAAGGCAAAAGAATATCGATTACTGGCCATTCTTCTGGTGGCTCTATTGGTTGTGTATTCGCTGATTACTTGGACCAAAAACACCCAGGTTGTATTAAACGAATCGTCACGTTTGGACAGCCCGCGGTCGGTGATTGGAGTTTCAAAAAGAACTACCGTTTGAGCAAGAAAACCTACCGTATCTGTTGCGACATCGATATTGTCACCTTCATGCCGCCCGTACCGCTGTTGTATTGGCATGTAGGCAAAGTACTTTGGCTCTATAACGGCAGGATTTACGAAAACACACCGACGTTAATACGCCTCGGGCGATCAATATTCAGTTGGTTAATCCGGCCTTTCTCTTATCACCTAATGAGTAAGTATATTCGTAACAAAGACTTCTTTGACAAACATTGATCATGCTCTATAAATAAAAAAGAGCACACGCTTTTACAGCCAGTGCTCTTTCTAGTTTCAAATTGATCTTTGTGCTTAAGCTAATATTAGCCTGAACTTAAAGCTTGAATCGTGACAGCTCTTGTTTCAAGTCACTCGCTAAATGACTTAGCTGATCGGCTTGTGAAACCGCATCGGTCGCATCAACTGCCATCACATCACTCACTTCACGAACAGATTCGGTATTCGCATTGATTTCAGCGGTAACCAGTGACTGCTCTTCAGCAGCAGAAGCTATCTGAGTTGCCATATCGCTGATCATCTGAATTGCCTCACGGATTTGAGCTAAGCTCTCTCCGGCCATATCCACGTCATGTACGCTTGTTTTCGCCATATCGTGGCTTTGTGTCATCACTTTAACGGCACCACTAGTCGCTTGTTGTAAGCGCTTGATCTTGTCTTCGATCTCTTCTGTTGAAGCATGAGTTCGTTGAGAAAGCACTCGAACCTCATCGGCAACCACTGCAAAGCCTCGACCTTGTTCGCCTGCCCTTGCTGCTTCAATTGCCGCATTGAGCGCAAGTAAATTAGTTTGCTCCGCTATTTCGCGAATCGTCGCCAAGATAGACGCGATTTGCTGGCCATGCTCTTCAAGCTCACTGATAATAGACACAGCGCTTGTTAGCTCTGTTGCAAGCTCATTGATCGATGATTGGCTTTTAGCCATCTGTTGGAAGCCTTGTTCGCTCAACTCAACAGAGTGAGTCGCACTTTTGGCCGTACTATCAGCATTCGTGGCGATTTCGGCTGTTGCTGTCGCCATCTCTGTTACAGCTGTTGCAACCATCGTGATCTCATCTTGTTGCCTGCTTACGCTATCACTGCGTTTTAATGCGCTGCTGTTGGCGTGTTCAGCTCCGTTATTCATTGCCGTCGAAACATCAGTCACGTTTTTCATCATTGCATGGAGTCTATCTACGAACACATTGAACTTGTCGGCAAGTTGCCCTACTTCATCTTTACTCGACACTTGAAGGCGCTGTGTTAAATCACCTTCCCCTTCCGCAATATCAGCTAATGCTGCACTCACTCGACCCAGCTCAACTAATTGACGAGCCACAAACCATGAGGTTGCTGCAGCCATAACGATCAATACAATCAAACCTGTGGTGATTTGGCTAATCAACATATCGAACAGGGGCTGCTCTAGTACGTCTTTATCCATTTCAATCACAAGTAGCCAGTCGGTGCCTTTAATAGGCTCAGCCATGATCACGCGCTCATCACCACCAACTTGTGTAAAAATTGTCGTTAAGTTTTGTGCAGCACTGTTTAATCCAGAAACACTTAATTCAGGTGCTATCTCTTTGACTTGCTTAAGGATGAAATCTTTATTCTTATGAGCAACAACCGTGCCTTGCTTATCAATTAGGATCGCTCGTCCATTACCTGGAACCTGAATAGCCAACACATCTTCAATTAGCTTGTCTAAGGCAAGGTTAGATGCGACAACACCTATGATCGTGCCATTCTCGGTCACAGGGTCTGTCAGTGTAACCACTAAGGTTTGCATGGTTACACTCACATACGGCTTGGTTGTTACGGCACGGTTCTCAGCTAAGGTTTGTTTATACCAACCTCGAACTCTTGGGTCATACCCCGCTTTATTCAATGAAGGATCATGGCGGAACATCTCACCTTCTTTGTTACCGTAATAACTCAATCCAAACCCACCAGATACCAAGGTTTGACGTAAATGAGGAACGATATCTATTGAAGGGTTAAGCTGTACTTGTTGTTTAAGCCCATGTACTGCTTGTTTCTTATCGTAAAACCAGTCACTGATGCCCTTTGCATGGGCTTGAAGTGTATTACGACTTTCACTTTCTATAGCTTGCCAGCTGTTTGTTTGAAAAGTCTTATAACCCATGAAAAGAAGAATGGCAGATGTAACAGCAATCGCCAAAACTACAGAGAAAACCATTTTCCTCTTTAGACTAAATTGCATATTTAATAACCTCTTATAGAACAATTAAAGAAATATAAAAGAGGGACACTATCACTCATACACATGTTTTAATTTGGGTTATCCCATAAAACAATGAAACAAATTGAGCATTATCGTTAATTGTGACTTTGATTTATTTACCTGTCTATCAACAAAGGTTCAACTTAGGATCTCATCAAAATAGAGTGGGTCTATGAAAGGTAAAGGGGAGAAATGAAGAGGCAAGGATGAAGAAACAAGAAACAAAGAAGCCAGAAACGAAAAAACCAGCCACAAGGACTGGTTTGTTCTAAATTATGGAGGCGCCTCCCGGAGTCGAACCGAGGTCCACGGATTTGCAATCCGCTGCATAGCCACTCTGCCAAGGCGCCTT
>NZ_JANVFC010000004.1:63252-389742 GCF_025195005.1 Vibrio sp. NC2 | reverse complement strand
CCTGACTCCGATAGAATATCGAACTCAGGCCTTGAAAGCCGCTTAACAGAAATGTCCAACTTTACGGGGTCACTTCATCACTCGATGCGGCTTTTTGCGTTTTAGCGGTTTGGGAACGTATTCGACTCGCAGCTTTCCTTCTCTTTTTGATAGTTCTGAGCACCAAAATCCACAAATATGACCCTATTCTTAGGAAGCAAATCGAGCTCAATTCAAGAATGATCTTATGAAAGATCCAATTCAACTACTCCTACAAACTTGTCTCACGAAGTAAAAATTGGCCGTCTATACTTACGGTAACTTTAATAATCAATCGATTACCTGATGTTTTTTTCACCAAGTGTCTAAATCCCTAGTGATCCTTGGTTGTTATTAGGTAAGCAAAGCAGGATAATATCGGGATCGGAATCTCAAGAATTAATCCATTATGACCGAATACCTTTTGTTGTTGGTTGGCACAGTGCTAGTCAATAACTTTGTGCTAGTGAAGTTTTTAGGACTATGTCCATTTATGGGAGTCTCCAAGAAACTGGAGACTGCGATTGGCATGGGCCTCGCGACGACTTTCGTTCTGACGTTAGCGTCGGTATCTGCATACCTAGTAGAAACCTACATCCTTACCCCTCTGGGTATTGAATACCTGCGTACCATGAGCTTTATCTTGGTTATCGCGGTGGTTGTTCAATTTACGGAAATGGTCGTTCACAAAACCAGCCCGACTCTATATCGCCTGTTGGGTATCTTTCTGCCGCTTATCACCACCAACTGTGCGGTATTAGGTGTGGCACTTCTGAACATCAATGAAAACCACAACTTCATTCAGTCGATCATCTATGGCTTCGGCGCTGCGGTTGGTTTCTCGCTTGTATTGATCCTATTTGCTGCAATGCGTGAGCGTATTGCGGTTGCTGATGTTCCAATGCCCTTCAAAGGCGCATCGATTGCGATGATCACAGCAGGCCTAATGTCTCTGGCATTTATGGGCTTTACTGGGTTGGTGAAGTAAGCATGAGTACCATCTTAATTGCAATCATTGCACTCGCCGTTTTAGCCGCCGTTTTTGGCGCTATCTTAGGCTTTGCTTCTATCCGCTTTAAAGTGGAAGCCGATCCGATCGTTGATCAAATCGACACCATATTGCCGCAAACTCAATGTGGTCAGTGTGGCTACCCTGGCTGTCGCCCATACGCAGAGGCGATCGCTAACGGAGATAAGATCAACAAATGCCCTCCCGGCGGCCAAGCTACGATTGAGAAGCTTGCAGATTTAATGGGCGTAGAAGTTGAAGACTCCGCTCATGACTTAGATAACAAAGTAAAAACCGTTGCCTTCATTCATGAAGATATGTGTATTGGCTGTACCAAATGCATTCAAGCCTGCCCTGTTGATGCTATTGTTGGTGGCACCAAGGCACTTCACACAGTAATCAAAGATGAATGTACAGGTTGTGATCTATGTGTCGCACCGTGCCCTACTGACTGTATCGAAATGATTCCAGTGGCAACAACGACTGAAAATTGGAAATGGCAGATGAACATCATCCCTGTTACTGACATCACTAACCAAGCAACTGATGCGACCGCGTCAGAGCCTAAAGCATAGGGTTAGTATGATCTCTTTAATTGAACAAATTCGCACGGGCTCTATTTGGAACTTCCCAGGCGGTGTGCACCCTGCTGAAAACAAGAAACAGTCGAATACTACTGATATCGTGCATGCAAGGCTTCCTGAAGAAATCGTTCTTCCGGTGAAACAGCACATCGGTAAGCCTGGTAACTTGTTGGTTGCTGTCGGTGATGCCGTACTAAAAGGTCAACAACTGACGGCCTTAGAGACTGGTTTCACTTTGCCAGTACATGCACCAACATCGGGTGTGATTACCGCTATCGAACCACGAACCACCGCTCACCCTTCAGGCTTGAGCGACGTGTGCGTGGTTATTAAACCTGATGGCTTAGACACTTGGATTGAAAAAAAACCAGTTGAAGATTTTTCGACAAAGACTTCTGACGAACTGCTTGATGTGATTCGCCAAGCTGGTATCTCAGGCATGGGCGGCGCAGGCTTCCCTACGGCTAAGAAGCTTCAATCAGGTCTAGGTCGCACTGATATTTTGATCGTCAACGCTGCTGAGTGTGAACCTTACATCACCTCAGATGACAAGTTGCTGCAAGAGCATGCCGAAGAAGTATTGAAAGGCATCGAAGTGGTTGAACACATCCTTCAACCAAAGCTGACGGTTATCGGCATTGAAGACAACAAACCAGATGCGATAAAAGCACTGGAGATTGCAGCGAAAGACAAAGATATCGTCATTCGTGTTATCCCAACTAAATACCCTTCTGGTGGTGAGAAGCAACTTATCAAGATCCTCACCAACAAAGAGGTCCCAGCTGGCGGTATTCCTGCAGATATTGGTGTTTTGGTTCAGAACGTCGGCTCTCTTTACTCGATTAAGCGAGCGGTAATTGACGGCGAACCTGTGGTTAACCGCGTTGTGACATTAACCGGTAAAACCTTTAAGCAACCTCGTAACGTTTGGGCGCTATTAGGCACACCAGTACATGAGTTACTTGAAGAGTTTGGCTACAAAGCAGATAAAAAACTGCCGCGTTTAATTTTGGGCGGCCCGATGATGGGCTTTACCTTGCCGCATGCCAATGTGCCAATCACCAAAACGTCGAACTGTATTTTAGCGCCAACGCGTCGTGAGATCTCACCAAGCACTTACGAGATGGAATGTATTCGTTGCAGCGCGTGTGCTGAAGCTTGTCCTGCGTCTCTACTTCCTCAACAACTGCAATGGCACGCCAAAGCCAACGAGTTGGATAAGTGTGAAGAGCTGAATATTAAAGACTGTATTGAATGCGGTGCTTGTGCGTTTGTCTGCCCAAGTGAAATCCCTCTTGTTCAATACTATCGCCAAGCGAAAGCTGAAATCAAAACAAGAAAAGACGAAGCAACAGCTGCAGAACGTGCCAAGATTCGTTTCGAAGAGAAAAACGCTCGTATGGAGCGTGATAAAGCCGAGCGTGAAAACCGCTTCAAGAAAGCTGCTGACAACCGTCGTAAAGACATGAAGTCTGCGGATGGTGATGATGCGATTGCAGCTGCGATTGCTCGCGTTAAAGCTCAAAAAACAGCAGCAGACCAAACACCTAATGCAGAACCAGCAGTGAAACCTGCGGTAGCCGCTGCGATTGCTAAGGCAAAAGCGAAACAAGCTGCGGCTCAGAAAGCAGATAGCACTGAACCAGACAATTCTGAAATGTCGAAACTGCGTGAAGAACGTAAACGACAAGCTCGAGAGCGCAAGGCACAACAAGCAGCCGCTGATACTCCTGCAGAAAGCTCTGGCGATGCCAAGAAAGATGCTGTCGCTGCGGCTATTGCTCGCGCTAAAGCCAAGAAAGCACAACAAACAGAATCAGCTTCTGAGGTTCCGGTTGAAAAATCAGGTGACTCTAAGAAAGACGCAGTCGCTGCCGCTATTGCTCGCGCTAAAGCCAAGAAAGCTCAACAAGCGGAATCAGCTACTCAAACCGAAAGTGAAGCTCCAGCTGAAAGTACTGGCGACGCTAAGAAAGATGCTGTTGCTGCAGCTATCGCTCGCGCTAAAGCGAAGAAAGCACAACAAGCAGAATCAGCTGCTCAAACCGAAAGTGAAGCTCCAGCTAAAAGCTCTGGCGATGCCAAGAAAGACGCAGTCGCTGCGGCTATTGCTCGTGCTAAAGCCAAGAAAGCTCAACAAGCAGAATCAGCTACTCAAACCGAAAGTGAAGCACCGGTTAAAAGTTCTGGCGATGCTAAGAAAGATGCTGTCGCTGCGGCCATTGCTCGCGCTAAAGCCAAGAAAGCTCAACAAGCGGAGTCAGCTACTCTAACCGAAAGTGAAGCTCCGGTTGAAAGCTCTGGCGATGCCAAGAAAGATGCAGTCGCTGCGGCTATTGCTCGTGCTAAAGCAAGAAAGGCGCAGCAAGCTAAACAGGTCGAAGCAAAAGCAACCGATCCTGAACCTGTAGTTGAAACTGAAGTGGAAGCTGAGATTCAATCGGAACCAGTCGATCCTAAAAAAGCTGCCGTTGCCGCTGCAATAGCTCGCGCTAAAGCGAAGAAAGCACAGCAAGCTAAGCAGGTCGAAGCAGAAGCAACCGCTCCTGAAGCTGTAGTTGAAATTGAAGTGGAAGCTGAGATTCGATCAGAACCAGTCGATCCTAAAAAAGCAGCTGTTGCCGCTGCAATAGCTCGCGCTAAAGCGAAGAAAACACAGCAAGCGAAACAGTCCGAGACAGAAGAAACACTTAAGCCTGTGACCGACATTAAGACTGAGACTCAACAAGAACCAGTCGACCCTAAAAAAGCAGCAGTTGCTGCAGCGATTGCTCGTGCTAAAGCAAGAAAGGCGCAGCAAGAGCAAGACAAAAAGAATAATGAGGAGAAAGAGTAGTGGCCTTCTTTATCGCCAGCTCACCGCACGCACACAATCGTAGAAGCACCCCAGATCTCATGAAATGGGTCGCTATTTGTGCATTGCCAGGTCTACTAGCTCAAACCTACTTCTTTGGATGGGGTACGCTCATCCAGTTAGTATTTGCTATTGCACTTGCTGTTACCTTTGAAGCCGCTGTAATGCTGCTAAGAAAACGTCCGCCAGTGATGGCATTACGTGATTACAGCGCTGTTGTGACCGCTTGGCTACTCAGTGTCGCGATTCCGCCACACTCTCCGTGGTGGATTCTCGTGATAGGTATGTTCTTCGCGATTGTCATCGCAAAACACCTTTATGGCGGCCTTGGGCAAAACCCATTTAATCCAGCGATGGTCGCTTACGTTGTTTTGCTGATCTCATTTCCAGTTCAGATGACCAGCTGGAATGCACCAGCCAGCTTAACGGCTGAAGCAACGAGTTTTGTGGACTCCTTCTTGATGATCTTTACTGGTTTCAATAACGAAGGTTTATCTCTTCAACAAGCGCGTCTTGGTATTGATGGCACCACGATGGCAACACCACTCGATGCCTTCAAAACCGCATTAACGGCAGGCAACACCGCTTCTGAAGCTCTGTCTCAACCGCAATTCAGCTGGTTAGCTGGCGTGGGTTGGGAATGGGTAAACCTTGCCTACCTTGTTGGGGGCCTAGTGTTGATTAAGCAACGTGTGATTCAATGGCATATTCCGGTAGCTTTCATCGGCAGCCTTGCGCTGTTTAGCCTGGTATTCTTAATCTTAACGCCAGGTGAAACCGCTTCGCCAACCATTCACCTATTGTCTGGCGCAACCATGCTTGGTGCATTCTTCATTGCAACCGATCCGGTTTCAGCCTCGACGACAGTGAAAGGTCGCTTGGTATTTGGCGCTCTGATTGGCGGGTTAGTCTTTATTATCCGCAGTTGGGGTGGCTTCCCTGATGGTGTGGCGTTTGCTGTATTGTTAGCCAACATGTGTGTTCCACTGATTGACTACTACACCAAACCTCGTACTTACGGCCACTAAGGAGCGGATACCATGCTAAACGCAATTAAGAAAAATGGCCTTGTACTCGCGATTTTTGCGTGTGCTTCAACAGGTTTGGTCGCGGTAACTCACTACCTGACCAAAGACCAGATTAAGCAGCAAGAACAGGCTCAGTTACTGTCTGTTCTTAACCAAGTGATCCCGCACGATCTGCACGATAATGAACTATTTTCAGCTTGTACTCTGGTTCAAGCAGAAGAGCTGGGCACTGAACAAGCAATGCCGGCTTATATTGCTACACTCAACGGTGAACCTAGCGCGATTGCAATCGAAGCCATTGCTCCTGATGGCTACAATGGTGCAATAAAAGTAATTGTTGGGATGAAAATTGACGGTACCATTTTGGGTACACGTGTGCTTTCCCACAGGGAAACTCCGGGGTTAGGCGATAAGATAGACCTTCGAGTGAGTGATTGGATACTCTCTTTCGCAGGTAAACAAGTAACCGAGTCAAATCTTGATCGCTGGAAAGTTCGCAAAGATGGTGGTGACTTTGACCAGTTTACTGGCGCGACCATCACACCAAGAGCTGTCGTTAAGTCCGTCAAACAGGCGGTGCTGTACGTTAACCAAAACAACCAAGCATTGCTTGCTCAACCTCTAAATTGTGGTGGTGAATAATGAGTGACCATAAAACACTGATCAAAAATGGCATGTGGGCCAATAACCCTGCCCTAGTGCAACTTCTTGGGTTATGTCCGCTGCTGGCTGTCTCTTCGACAGTGACGAACGCACTTGGCTTAGGTATTGCTACCTTGCTTGTATTGGTCGGTTCGAACGTTTCTGTCTCTTTGGTTCGCAACCATGTGCCAAAAGAAGTGCGTATTCCAGTATTCGTGATGATCATTGCTTCACTGGTAACCTGTGTTCAACTTCTGATGAACGCTTACGCGTATGGCCTTTACCTCTCTTTGGGTATCTTCATCCCACTGATCGTAACCAACTGTATCATCATTGGCAGAGCTGAAGCCTTCGCTTCTAAAAACGAAGTTTTACCTGCTGCTCAAGATGGTTTCTGGATGGGCCTTGGCATGACATCAGTACTGGTTGTATTGGGTGCGATGCGTGAGGTTATTGGTAACGGAACTCTATTTGATGGCGCAGATTTGCTCCTTGGTGATTGGGCTTCAGTGTTACGAATCCAGATATTCGAATTTGATAACAGCTTCTTGTTAGCCCTACTACCACCAGGTGCTTTCATTGGTGTTGGTTTCTTGATTGCTTTGAAAAACATCATCGACAACCAAGCTAAAGCTAGACAGCCCAAACAAGAAAAACCAGCCATTGAACGCGCTCGCGTTACCAATGCCTGATAAGTTACAGTAGCTTAAACCCTGCTGAGTAACTCAACCGCTCAGCAGGTAAATAGATTAACCAAGTACACATAATAATGACGCTCATAAGAGCGCGTAACCGATGATAAAGCCTGAACCATTGCGGAACTTGTTATTTTAAAACGAGTAAGTTTGAAAGAACTCCGCCGGAACTCAAGCCCTAACTATTTGAAAGTAATGTCGCTATGAACAATGTAAAACGAGTAGAAATACTTGAGCGTTTAAGAGAAAACAATCCCAAGCCAGAAACTGAGCTTAACTGGAACAGCCCTTTCGAGTTGCTGATCGCCGTGCTCTTATCAGCGCAGGCAACCGATGTCAGCGTCAACAAAGCCACTGATAAGCTTTACCCTGTGGCTAATACTCCACAGGCTATTTTCGACCTAGGTGTCGATGGCCTAAAAGAGTACATCAAGACCATCGGTCTGTTTAATTCGAAAGCAGAAAACACCATCAAAACGTGTCGTATGCTGCTTGACCTACACAATGGTGAAGTACCGGAAGATCGCGCTGCATTAGAAGCCCTTCCAGGTGTTGGTCGTAAAACAGCCAACGTAGTGTTAAATACTGCATTCGGTTGGCCAACCATTGCCGTTGATACTCACATCTACCGTGTATCAAACCGCACTAAGTTAGCAATGGGTAAAACGGTCGATGATGTTGAAGCTAAGCTGCTCAAAGTCATTCCAAAAGAATTCAAACTGGATGTCCACCACTGGCTCATTCTTCATGGACGTTACACCTGTGTTGCGCGTAAACCACGCTGTGGCAGCTGTATCATAGAAGACCTATGTGAGTTCAAAGAGAAGACGGACGTCTAGGCTCATAAGCTGTTAGCCCTAAGCGAAAGAAGCTAACAAGCCTATTGGCCAAAAGCGCCGCGTTTATCTAGCGGCATAAAACAGAATTACAAAAACGTATACATAGTTAAAGCTAGGAGCAAATCATGTCAAACGGTCGTATTTTACACACCATGCTACGCGTTGGTGATCTAGACAAGTCTATCGAGTTCTACACCAATGTAATGGGCATGCAGCTATTACGTAAGAACGAAAACAAAGAGTACGAATACACGCTGGCTTTCGTTGGCTTTGGTGACGAATCTCAAGGCGCTGTGATTGAGCTGACTTACAACTGGGGCACGACTGAATACGACCTTGGCTCAGCTTTTGGTCACGTTGCTATCGGTGTTGATGACATCTACACAACGTGTGATGCAATTAAAGCAGCAGGCGGTAACGTAACACGTGAAGCTGGCCCTGTTAAAGGCGGCTCTACACACATCGCATTCGTCAAAGATCCTGATGGCTACATGATTGAGCTGATTCAGAACAAACAAGCAAGCGCAGGTCTAGAAGGTTAATCCCTCAACCTCTTTGCGAAGTTGGGCTTGAACGCCTGATGAAATGAAAAAAAGAAGCGAGCACTGTGTTCGCTTCTTTTTTATGTTTCCACGCACGAACAATACCCTTCACCAATTATTATTAACAATCTCACCAATGAAACTTTACATGATAATGATTATCATTTAAATTGACCACCTATTGATTAGTGAGGTAATACAATGATTAGCGAATGGGAAAAACACACGTTACTTGCCGATACTGCATTGCAGCTCGACGATCCTGTACGAAGTATTCTTCACTATCAGCAAGCACTGAACTTAAGCGAAGAAATCACTGAGCGTACCGATATTCAGGCTGACGAACGCCTACTGATCTCGGTGATCTCTTGTCACAATCTCGCACAATTCTGGCGATGGGCTGGTGATACCGAATACGAGCTCAAGTATCTTCAATTGGCTTCAGAAAAAGTGCTGACACTGATCCCGCAGTGCCCTAACACTCAATGTTCCAGCTTTATCGATTCTATTGGTTGCTGTAAGAAAGCGCTGATCGATTTCATGAAACGCCATCCCAATCCTAAAATTGCTTCTATGGTAGAAAAGATCGATACCGCGACCAACTGTGAAATGATCGCTCGTTTCCGCTTGAACTAAACGAGTTACGTTTAGACAATGGCTCCAAATTTTAAAGACAAAAAAGCCCGTCATTACGACGGGCTATCTGATTTCAAAACAAGCAATTATTCTGATTAAACCTGCGTACGACCTAAAGAGATAACAACGCGTCGGTTCTTGTCTTTACCAATTGGCGAATTGTTGTCTGCAATCGGGCGACGTTTACCATAGCCCTGAACTTGGATACGATCTTCTGGCAAGCCTAAAGATTTGAAGTACTCTCTTAACGATTCCGCTCTGCGCTCTGAAAGGTTTTGGCTAATACCTTTGCTGTCGACAGAATCGGTGTACGTTGCCACCAGTACAAGATCGATGTCTTGGTTATAGCGAACGTAATCGGCGATCTGGCTCAGCCTTTTGCGCGACGACTTGTTCAGCTGATCACTATTACGATCGTAGTGCAAAATCGTGAAAGAGATATCTTCAAAGCTGTAAGGCAACAGGTTAGCAACACAGTCACTGAACACATTGTATTTTTCTTGGAATAACACCGACGACAGCGACACTTCGATTCGCTGATCTCGGCTCTGCCACTCTTGGTAACTGAATGTCGGGTAGCGCCCTTTCTCCAACTCACTCAAGATTCCCCACGCCGTTTGACCGCCAACGTAGCCATCAAATTGTTGGAAGAACTTAATGGTTGTCATGCGATCAGCACTTTCACCCGGACGCCAAGGTGGCGGCATCGAAATCAAGCTGACATTACGCGTAGCACCCATTGGGCGACGCATTTTAAGCTCAAAGTCCAAAATGATTTTTTTACTCGCGCGAGATGAAAACTCAGCATCACCAAAATTTGGGATAGGGTGAACCAAGCGGCATTCGAGTGGCGTGTTGGCCACCATCTCCCACTTTGACTGTTGAGGAGATGCTCCATAACGCTTTTCTTGTGCCATTACTGGTAACGACATAAGTAGCGAAAATAGCATTGAACCTGTTATGAGTTGTTTCTTCATAAAGTGGAGTATCTCTTAAGCAATTCGTTTAACAATGCAGCCAATTGCCGCATTTTTCTCTTACGTTTAAATATGCAATTATCAAGCCGCAATGGATTAGGTAATTTATGATTTATTGCCCTTCCCTAGTTTTTATCACTGCTATTATCTGCAATAATGCAGCCTTAATCACACTTATTTGGGCTAACATGACTGTAGAAAACGAAGCTCTGACCCTAAAAAAACGCTTTCGTGGCTATTTTCCAGTGGTCATCGACGTGGAAACCGCAGGGTTTAACGCTGAAACCGATGCATTATTAGAAATCTGTGCCATTACGTTAAAAATGGATGAGAACGGAGATCTGCACCCTGCATCAACGCTTCATTTTCACATTGAGCCTTTTGAAGGCGCAAATATAGAGCAGGCAGCATTAGACTTTAACGGAATTAAAGACCCATTTAGCCCATTACGTGGTGCTGTGTCGGAACAAGAAGCCCTTAAAGAAATCTACAAGCTAGTGAGAAAAGAACAAAAAGCTTCAGATTGCAGTCGCGCAATCATGGTTGCTCACAACGCTACATTCGATTTGAACTTCGTTAATGCAGCAAGTGAGCGCTGTAAGCTTAAACGCGTCCCTTTCCATCCATTTGCTACTTTTGACACTGCAGCTCTTAGTGGTCTTGCCTACGGTCAAACCGTTTTGGCTAAAGCTTGCCGCACTGCAGGGATGGAATTTGACAACAAAGAAGCACACTCTGCTTTGTATGATACGCAAAAAACCACAGAGTTATTTTGCGGCATTGTAAACAAATGGAAAGCCCTTGGTGGTTGGCCTCTTGTTGACGAAGAATAAAAAATAGAGTCGGTAAACGTTCACTCGTATTGCCTTCATAAAAAACACAACATCCCGAGAATAATATGAATCCTGTTGTAATTTCAGTTTGCATCATGCTTGTTTTAGCTTTGATGCGCGTAAACGTAGTCGTTGCTCTCACGTTCAGCGCAATTATCGGTGGCGTAGCCTCTGGTATGGGCTTGAACGACGCAGTCGCGGCTTTCGAAAGTGGATTAGGTGGCGGTGCAACTATCGCACTTAGCTACGCTATGCTTGGTACATTTGCTGTTGCTATCTCACGTTCTGGTATCACTGATCTGCTTGCTCAAAGCGTCATTAAGCGTATTCACGGTAAAGAGAACAGTGCTGCATCTAATGGTCTAAAATATGGCATCCTAGCGTCTTTGATCCTAGTGACCATGTCTTCGCAAAATGTAATCCCTGTACATATCGCCTTTATCCCAATCTTAATCCCACCTCTATTAGGCGTATTCGCAAAAATGAACCTAGACCGTCGTCTGGTTGCGTGTGTACTTACTTTTGGTCTGATTACTCCGTATATGGTTCTACCTATCGGTTTTGGTGGCATCTTCCTAAACAACATCCTGCTTAAAAACCTTCACGACAACGGTCTTGAAAACGTAGTAGCAAGCCAAGTACCAATGGCAATGTTGTTACCAGCTGCAGGCATGATCTTCGGCCTTCTTACGGCTGTATTCTTTACTTACCGTAAGCCGCGTCAATACAAAGAAACGTCTCATACTGTTGTTTCAACCGAAGTGAAAGAGATCAACAAGAAGCACATCCTAGTGGCTGCTGCTGGTATTGTTGCTGCGCTAACGGTTCAACTATCGACAGGTTCTATGATCATCGGTGCTTTGGCTGGTTTCATGGTATTCACCTTCGGTGGTGTAATCGCTTGGAAAGAGACACACGATGTCTTCACTAAAGGCGTTCACATGATGGCAATGATCGGTTTCATCATGATCGCAGCGGCAGGTTTTGCGGCAGTTATGAAGCAAACGGGTGGCGTTGAATCTCTGGTTGAAGCACTTTCAACCAGCATTGGTGACAACAAACCTCTAGCGGCACTGCTTATGCTAATCGTTGGTCTATTGGTAACAATGGGTATCGGCTCTTCGTTCTCTACGATTCCAATCCTTGCGACTATCTACGTTCCTCTAGCGGCAGCATTTGGTTTCTCACCAATGGCAACGATCGCTTTAGTAGGTACAGCTGCAGCGCTAGGTGATGCGGGCTCTCCTGCTTCTGACTCAACATTAGGTCCAACATCGGGTCTTAATGCTGATGGACAGCATGAGCACGTTTGGGAAACCGTTGTACCGACATTCTTACACTACAACATCCCACTGATCGTATTCGGTTGGGTTGCGGCTATGGTTCTGTAATTGGGTTCTTTAGCTAAGAATCAATACGCAATAAACCGTAAGTAGTAAGCTATAAGCTAAAGAAAGACATTATAAAGACCGCCTCGTGCGGTCTTTTTTGTTCCTGGGATTCATTCCACTCTTCCTTCCTCCTCACTCTCAATGAACCAGCGACGCCAAACAAAAAAGGCTTACTCTGATGAGTAAGCCTTGGACATAATTTACGTTAATACAGACAGCTCTAGCTGAATTATGCAGCGGGAGCGTTATTCACCAATACTTCGCGAATCGACTTAAGCGTCGCTTCCGTTGAATGGTAATCCAGTTCTACTGCCGTAAAAATACCATTTACTTCAAGCATTAACGTCGGGTAAGAATGCACACCGATCGCTTCTTTAAAGCCTAACTGGTCATCTAATTCGCTTTCCAATAACTTACTAGAAAGATCATTTTCAAACTGTTGTACATTCATCCCTAGCTCTTCAGCTAACTGCAAATGCGTTTCTTGGCTGTGTGGCAACATCGCACGAAGATAGTAAGCATGTTGAATCGCTTCAAGCATCGCTTCGTAGTGGTCTTGAAAACCAGCGGCAATCACAGCACGACAAGCAGGGTAAGTGCTGCGAACTGGTTGGCATTCAGTCCAAAATTCGTGGTTGAACTCAGTACCCAACTTAGCTTCAATCTGCTTCCAGATAGCTTGCAGCTTACCTTTCATCTCTTCTGACATTGGATCTTCAGAATCAGGGGCCAAACCACCGACTACGTAGTTAAACTCAATACTCGCAGGTAGCTGCTGTTTTAAGAGTTCTAATGTTGGCTTATAACCCCAGCACCAACTGCACATTGGGTCATGCACATAATGAAGTTTTACGTCCATTGTTCATTCCTTATCGAGTCTTTCAAACCATTCAAACAAAAAAGGAGCCTCATTAAGGGCCCCTTCCATTCAATATTTAAGCACAAAGGCTTAAAGCTTACTCAGCGTCGTCGCCAGCTACTTTTGCAGCCGCTTCTTTAACGATTGGCTGAAGTTCGCCTTTTTGGAACATCTCAAGAATGATGTCACAACCACCGATCAGCTCACCGTCAACCCAAAGTTGTGGGAACGTTGGCCATTGTGCGTAAGCTGGAAGCTCTGCACGGATGTCAGGGTTTTGTAGGATATCTACGTAAGCAAATTTTTCACCACATGCCATTAGAGCTTGAGATGCTTGAGAAGAAAAACCACAGCTTGGCAGCTTAGGAGAACCTTTCATGTAAAGTAGAATGGTGTTTTCTTCAATTTGCTGTTTGATTTTATCGATAGTTTCCATTGCTTCCTCGTTAATGGATTACGGCTTTTATTGCCTTTATTCTACCCCAAACCAAAAGAATAAAAACCATATAAAAAAAGCGGTTTACAAGCTAAGCTAACAATTCACACAAAAGTGATGAATTAAGCTTTTAATAAAGTAAAAACTTGCTAAACTATATCGCAAGTCAGCAAATTGACCATAGTTGGCTGTAAAGCGAACCATGAATAATAATATCACTGGAAGCAATCGAAAGAGTTAACTCTTTCATATCAATGGAGAATTGAGCAATGGCATTTGAACTACCGGCTCTTCCTTACGCGAAAGACGCGCTAGAACCACACATCTCAGCAGAAACGCTAGATTTCCACCACGGTAAGCACCACAACACTTACGTTGTTAAGCTAAACGGTCTTATCCCAGGTACTGAGTTTGAAGGCAAAACACTAGAAGAGATCGTTAAGACTTCTACTGGTGGTGTTTTCAATAACGCTGCTCAAATCTGGAACCACACGTTCTACTGGCACTGTCTTGCTCCTAAAGCAGGCGGCGAACCAACTGGCGCTGTTGCAGAAGCTATCAATGCTGCATTCGGTTCTTTCGAAGAATTCAAAGCGAAATTCACTGATTCAGCAATCAACAACTTCGGTTCTTCTTGGACTTGGTTAGTTAAGAAAGCTGACGGTTCTCTAGACATCGTTAACACTTCTAACGCTGCTACTCCTCTAACAGAAGAAGGTGTTACTCCACTTCTAACTGTTGACCTATGGGAACACGCTTACTACATCGATTTCCGCAATGTTCGCCCTGACTACATGGCTGCATTCTGGAACCTAGTAAACTGGTCTTTCGTAGAAGAGAACCTAGCTAAGTAATTATTACTTACGCTGCGCTATTTATAGCGAGTTATCTATTGAAAGCTCATGCCTCGGCGTGAGCTTTTTTGTATCTGTCGTATTCCACAAAATCTAGACCTTTCTTAGCCTATTAACCTATTAACCAATTAACCAATTAACCAATTAACCAATTAACCAATTAACCAGTTAGCCAGTTAGCCAAGAGAGCTTACTTCTCGACCAATTCCTAGCACTCTTCCCCGCCCTGCATAAATTCTCTATTTGCCTGTAATTAAACACTAAAGTTTGCCGACTCCATGCCGTTAAAGGTGTATCCAATGAGAGGCAGCATGCAAATACATACTTTAGACAAAGCAGGAATCATCAACGAACTGAAGTTCGGCATCGGGATCAGCCAAGCGGTTGAGCAAGGTCGCCGTGCAGATTTCGCGTTGCTGTTATCTATGTTTTCTAATGACGTTCGTGATTGCACGCCGATTGACACCATTGAAGTCACAGAGACAACTGAAGATCGCCTGCGTAAACACTTCGGCGTTGCAGAACCGCAGCCGCTGCGTTCGAACCAATCTTCGTATGAAATTTCAGCTCAGCAATCTAATCATTTTCATCAAGCTAGCCTTGCCAGCGCAAAACTCAGCCATTACTTGAAACCGGAAGCGCTTGCCTTCATGCCTGAAGATACAGCCGACTTACCCGAAGAGGTTTACCAAAACATTTCTGGTCATGACCGACGTAAATTGGCAAACAAACAGGTTCCTGATTTGCCACTTGCTACGCTCTACAATGAACTATCAACTGCTCAGCGTCAGTACCAAATTCAAGCTCAAGTATAGCTGTCACTTACCTTTCCTCTTTTTCGTTCTCTATCCACTGCTATTCTTGATTAGTTCGCGCATTTCAAATCATTCACATGCGTGATATGAACCACCAGCCTTGGGTGAACATGAAATACGAGTTGTCGATTACTACTTGAAGTTACTGCGAAATGTGAGCTGCCACTAAGTTCATAAAAACTTATCAATTGGCACGCCTTAGTTTGAACCTCTTCACACCCATTGTATGAAATTTAACCCATCCTTATCCGACATGGACGATTTATTTAGGTGCTGGGATGGAAATAAAAAGCTCAATCATATTGGTGACATCTGCAGGCTCGCAACTCGGAGGGACGATTGCGAACCACTTTGTTAACCTTGGAGCCACAGTCATCCTTTGTGATAAAGACACGGAAGCACTTCAAGCGACCTATTTACAATGTGCTCGTTTTTCTGACTCGGTTTACCACTACACGCTCAAAAGTAATGACAACCAAGCAATTCTCAGCGTGTTTGATTTTATTCAAACCACCTTCAACACTACGCCCGATGTACTGGTCAATAATTGGATAAGCTCCCCGATGCCAAGCCTAATTGGCGATCAGCCTGTCAGTAGCTTTATCAATGATCTTTCTTCTATGGCTACGACTCTTTTCGCATTTGGGCAAATCAGTGCCGAGAGATTACGAGAGGAGGATAAAGAAGGCGTTATTGTGAATGTGATCTCTCACGATGACTTCCATGACGTGTCCGGCTTAGAGAGTGCGAACTCAATGATTACTGGCTTTACCCATAGCTGGGCCAAAGAACTGACTCCATTTGGTATTCGAGTCGGCGGTGTTGTCCCGGCAATCCATAACTCCGATGGCAAGCTCAACCGATGCCACTGGGCTCAGCTGCAAGATGAGCTGACCAGAACAACGGAATACATCGTCTCTAATGATTACTTTAGTGGGCGAGTGGTCGCTGCTGAGGTTTAGTTCTTCCCCGATGCCAAGCACATTTGAGCCATTCATTTCTAATCGAGTGACATTACTCTAGCCTTTCAAGCCGCGTAGATCAGGCAACAAACATAAAAAAAGCCCCAGTCTCTCGACTAGGGCTTTGATCTTTTCCCGATAGATAAGGTTCGTGCTAGCGAAAACTTATCTCAAAACTAATGCTTACTTATTACGCGTTAGCTTTTTCTTTTTTAGCTTTTGGCGCTTTCGCGTCAGCTGGCTTTTGGTCAGCTTTCTTAAGAATCACTGTAGTGCCTTCGAAAGTTTCACCTTCAACGTAAGGAGTACCGAAGTAAGACGTTGTTAGTACTTCTTTTAGCTCAGTGATTAGTGGGTAACGTGGGTTAGCACCTGTACACTGGTCATCGAACGCTTCAACAGCTAGCTCGTCTAGTTTAGCAATGAAGTCAGACTCGTTAACACCCGCAGCTTGGATTGATAGTGGGATGTCTAGGTCGTTCTTAAGCTCTTCTAACCAAGTTAGTAGACGTTCAATCTTCTGAGCAGTACGGTCACCAGCTTGGCTTAGGCCTAGGTGGTCAGCAACTTCAGCGTAACGACGACGTGCTTGTGGGCGGTCGTACTGAGAGAATGCAGTTTGCTTAGTTGGGTTATCGTTCGCGTTGTAACGTACAACGTTTGAGATAAGTAGTGCGTTAGCAAGACCGTGTGGTATGTGGAACTCAGCACCAATTTTGTGAGCCATTGAGTGACACACACCTAGGAATGCGTTCGCAAAGGCAATACCAGCAATCGTTGCAGCGTTATGTACTTTCTCACGAGCGATTGGGTCTGCTGAACCGTTTTTGTAGCTTGATGGTAGGTATTCTTTAAGCATCTTAAGAGCTTGTAGAGCTTGACCATCAGAGTATTCGTTCGCAAGAACTGATACGTAAGCTTCAAGAGCGTGAGTTACGGCATCGTAACCACCGAACGCTGTTAGAGACTTAGGCATGTTCATTACTAGGTTAGCATCAACAACAGCCATGTTTGGCGTGATTTCGTAATCCGCTAGTGGGTATTTAGCACCAGTCTTGTCGTCAGTAACAACGGCGAAAGGCGTAACTTCTGAACCCGTACCTGAAGTTGTAGTGATACATACAAGCTCAGCTTTTTTACCCATTTTAGGGAACTTGTAGATACGTTTACGGATATCCATAAAGCGCATTGCAAGTTCTTCGAAGTGAGTTTCTGGGTGCTCGTACATAACCCACATGATCTTAGCAGCATCCATTGGAGAACCGCCACCTAGAGCAAGGATTACGTCAGGCTGGAAGCTCTTCATTGCTTCAGCGCCTTTCTCAACAACAGACAATGTTGGATCCGCTTCTACATCGAAGAATACTTGAACTTCAATACCTTGCGATTTCAGGATTTGTACTACGTCATCTGCGTAACCGTTGTTGAACAAGAAACGGTCAGTTACTAGGAATGCGCGTTTCTTACCTTCTAGGTCGCTCATTGCGATTGGAAGGCTGCCACGACGGAAGTAGATAGACTTAGGTAGTTTGTGCCACAACATATTTTCAGCTCGCTTCGCTACAGTTTTCTTGTTGATAAGGTGCTTAGGACCTACGTTCTCAGAGATAGAGTTACCACCCCATGAACCACAACCAAGAGTTAGAGAAGGTGCAACATTGAAGTTGTACAGGTCACCGATACCACCGTGAGTAGTAGGGATGTTGATTAGGATACGAGCCGTCTTCATCTTGTCACCGAAGTAACGGATACGATCTGCGTTTACGTCTTGGTTAGTGTAAAGACCAGACGTGTGACCGATACCACCGATTTCAACCATCGTTACCGCTTGAGCAACAGCGTCTTCGAAATCGTCTGCGCGGAATAGACCTAGAGTTGGAGACAGTTTCTCGTGAGCGAATTCGTCATCGTAAGAAACTTTACCAAGACCTTCACCTACAAGAACTTTAGTATCAGCAGGAACTTTAACACCCGCCATTTCAGCGATTGCTGGAGCAGGTTGACCTACGATTTTAGCGTTTAGGTTGCCGTCGATAAGAAGAACTTTACGTACTTTATCTGCGTCAGTTTTAGATAGAACGTGAGCTTTGTGAGAAGCAAAACGCTCTTTAACTTCGTCATATACTTCGCTAACTACGATTGCAGCTTGCTCAGAAGCACATACTACGCCGTTATCGAATGTTTTAGACATAAGAATAGATGCTACAGCACGTTTGATGTCAGCTGTTTCATCGATAACAACAGGAACGTTACCAGCGCCAACACCGATAGCAGGCTTACCAGAAGAGTATGCTGCTTTAACCATGCCTGGACCACCAGTAGCTAGGATAAGCGCGATACCGTCGTGCTTCATAAGCGCGTTAGAAAGCTCTACAGATGGTTGGTCGATCCAACCGATGATGTCTTTTGGTGCGCCCGCTTTAACAGCCGCATCTAAAACAAGTTTAGCAGCGTCGTTAGTAGAGTTCTTTGCACGTGGGTGTGGCGAGAAGATGATGCCGTTACGTGTCTTAAGAGAGATTAGAGATTTGAAGATTGCTGTAGAAGTTGGGTTCGTTGTTGGAACGATACCACAGATGATACCTACAGGCTCAGCGATGGTCATTGTGCCTAGGCTGTCATCTTCTTCTAAGATGCCACATGTTTTTTCGTCTTTGTATTTGTTGTAGATAAATTCAGATGCAAAGTGGTTTTTGATAACCTTATCTTCAACAATACCCATTCCAGATTCAGCAACTGCTTGTTGTGCAAGTGGGATACGAGCGTGGTTAGCAGCAAGAGAAGCTGCACGGAAGATTGCGTCTACTTTCTCTTGAGAGAATGTAGCAAATTCTTCTTGTGCTGCTTTAACGCGAGCTACTAGAGCATCAAGTTCCGCTAAGTTAGTTACAGGCATGGTGGATCTCCTAAAATAATAAATATTAAAAACTTTTTATTAAATTCGCTGCTTGCTTTTAACCTTAAACATCAGCGTTCTTAGTAAATTGCTTTCAGGACTGAGTATATTATTTCACTGTGTGAAAAAAATTGACCCAGATCAGTTACCCAAAAAGAATTAACCAGAAAGTAGTAAGGCAATCGCAAAAATCAACTTAAGAGCATGATTTACATAGATTAAAATCACACTTTTCGTTAGCGCAAAAAACAAGCAAACAGACAACTTTTTTCTACATAGCGTCATAAACTGTAAAAAAGTTTCATTTTTAGTCCGTTAAATTACATGTATACAGCTATATTCGTGCTACTGAGAGTATATCCATACCGTTGCAGCGGCTAGATTCTGACATAATTTTTATTAAATTCGTGCGATGGTTAACAGTTACTCAATAACAAGTTACAAAATGAAACACTAACAACTAGCTTTCAACAAGGCGAATACAAAAGTGAGATTCAATTAGTTTTTCTAAAAAAAATCCCCTATTTCAGGTTAGTTTTTTTCATTCGTGCAAATTCAGTTTGTCCCTTACATTACGCGCTCTGACTATTCACAGATCAACACTTCTACTTTAAGTACGCTAACTGGAGACCGCTCTCATGCAAGGCTTAGAACTCGCAATTTTTATGCAATTCTTCCTTGGGCTTGTTGCTGCCGTAAACCCTATCGGCATCATGCCTGTTTTTGTTTCTCTTACTGCTCATATGCCGCCAGAAGAGAGGAACAGGACAGCCTTACAAGCAAACATTGCTGTTGCCGTTATCCTGATTGTGTCGCTTGTTGCGGGGCAAATGCTGCTTGATATGTTCAGCATCTCGCTAGATTCATTTCGTGTTGCAGGTGGTTTGCTATTGCTGAGCATCGCATTTTCGATGATGAGCGGTAAGCTCGGTGAAGATAAACAGAACAAACAAGAGAAATCTGAATACATCAGCAAAGAGCAAATCGGAGTTGTTCCACTGGCTATGCCGCTAATGGCGGGTCCGGGTGCAATCAGCTCGACCATTGTTTATGGGTCTCGCTATCCAGCAGCCATTGATACCGTAGGCATCGGCATTAGTATCATCGCGTTTGCAACATGCTCTTGGCTTCTGTTCCGTTCAGCGCCGGTTATCGTTCGCTTTTTAGGTCAAACCGGTATCAACGTGATCACTCGTATCATGGGCTTGATTCTTGGTGCATTGGGCATCGAGTTCATCGCCAATGGCCTACGTAACCTGTTCCCAGGTTTGGCATAACGTTTAACGGCATTTCAGTTGCTCTAAAAGGGCAACCACTACTGAACGATAGATGAGGCGAGTAAAGCAATTGGGCTTTCACTCGCCTCGTTATTATGAAGCTTGTATAATGATTGTTAATGCATTTAACAGAAGATGAATCTTTCCTTATGTCACGCAAGCCACTAAAGCATCATTTGTACGTCATTATCTTTGGTACTCACACGCCAGCCGGACGTGCATTTGATATCTCTCTGATCGTTGCAATCTTGGCTTCGCTGTTGGTTCTGATCTTAGAGTCCATCCCTAATGTGATGACCGAATGGTCACAGCAGCTGCGTTATATCGAATACACCTTTACAGCCCTCTTTACTCTCGAGTATTTGTTGAGACTTTATTGCTCTCCAAAACCCAAATCCTACGCCACCAGCTTTTATGGTGTCGTTGACCTATTGGCGATTCTTCCAACCTACCTAGCGATCATCTTCCCTGGCGCTTCATTTATGGGGGTAGTTAGACTGCTGCGTGTGATGCGTATCTTCCGAATCCTAAAACTGGTTCGTTACCTGCAAGATTCCAATATCTTGTTGCGCTCACTGTTGATGGCACGACGAAAGATACTGATCTTCTTCAGTACAGTGGGTATCTTGGTCGTTATCTTCGGCGCTCTGATCTTTGTTATTGAAGGACCAGAAAATGGCTTCACCAGTATTCCCCACAGTATTTATTGGGCAATTGTAACCATCACTACGGTTGGCTACGGTGACATGATCCCCCAAACCGCGTTAGGTAAAGCGATCGCTTCGCTTACCATGCTGTTGGGTTACTCTATCTTAGCGGTGCCAACCGGGATCATTACCGCAGAACTCAGTAATGAGATGAACTCACACAAAGAGTTGGTTAAGTGTCCTAACTGCAACCGAGCGGGTCATGATTCGGACGCGATGTATTGCAAGCACTGTGCTAGCGAATTAGCAGATCCAGACAAGCGGGTCGTCACCGACGAGACCGAATAAAAACCAAAAAAAGAGCTCCTAAGAGCTCTTTTTTTTTCTTAACTATCTAACTAAAGTAACTAACAGCCGTCTGTGAAAACTTCCACTTGGTAGTCATCATTTGCTTCCATTGCGGCCGTGTATTTCACATAGCATTGGGTCTTCTCGATAGCGGTATTGAAGTCATTAGGAAGAACGTCCGACAAATATTCCGACCGGGTAATCAGCCACAGGTCTGGGTCACTCACTGAGCCATTATTATGCGCTGCCCATGTCCACTCAGTAGTCAGGTCATGAAACCCTGAATCAATCGCTAAAAAGTTTTCCATTCCCCCTTTTTCAACCGCGGGGTAACCAAACTTCACTCGCCCATACTCAGGAATCAAATATGATTCTTGATCTTCCATACCTTCCACGGCGGCTTTTTCAAACGCCAAATCAGCCGCAGTATGGACAGATGCTCCCAATCCTTCCATAACCGAAGCCCTAGCATCATGTTGTATGTTTAAAAACCTAGGTGCTGCAACAACCGCTAAAACACCAATAATGACGATAACAGCAATCAACTCGATAAGAGTAAAACCTTTAAGGTTTGCTTTCATTTTCTAGCTCCAACTTTAAGACGCACGAAAGGTAAGGTTTTAAAGTCAGGCTTCTGTCATCAGAAACGAAAAAAGCGCCCTAAGGCGCTTCTTCGTTAATTATTCTCAAAAATGAGTCAGTTACGCTTTCTCAGCTAAGATAATGCGCAAAGTACGACGTAGTGGTTCTGCAGCACCCCAAAGTAATTGGTCACCGACAGTGAACGCATTCAGGAAGTCGTTACCCATAGACATCTTACGCAGACGACCTACTGGTACAGACATAGTGCCTGTTACTTTCGCTGGTGTTAGCTCCTGTGCCGTGATGTCACGGTCATTAGGAACCACTTTAACCCAATCATTGTGCGTCGCGATGATCTCTTCGATCTCGTCCATTGGCACGTCTTGCTTAAGCTTGATTGTTAATGCTTGAGCATGACAACGCATTGCACCGATTCGTACACAAGTACCATCAATCGGGATTGGCTGACCATCTAAGCCAAGAATCTTGTTCGCTTCAACACCTGCTTTCCATTCTTCTTTGCTTTGACCATTTTCACGCTTCACATCGATCCAAGGGATTAGTGAGCCCGCAAGCGGAGCACCAAATTGGTCTGTTGGGAATGAAGATGAACGAATGGTATCAGCGACTTTTTTATCAATATCAAGGATGGAACTTGAAGGGTTTGCTAGCTCTGAACTTACGCTATCGTTGATCACACCCATTTGTGAGATCAGTTCACGCATGTTCTTAGCACCTGCACCAGAAGCCGCTTGGTAAGTCATGGCACTCATCCACTCGACCATGCCTTTCTCGTAAAGGCCACCCAAAGCCATAAGCATTAAGCTCACAGTACAGTTACCACCAACGAAAGTGTTAGTACCGCCGTGAATGCCTTGCTGGATTTGAGCCAAGTTAACAGGATCAAGAGTGATGATTGAATCAGCGTCCATACGTAAGGTAGAAGCCGCATCAATCCAGTAACCTTTCCAACCTGCTTGACGCAATGCTGGGTATACTTTTGATGTGTAATCGCCGCCTTGACAGGTAATCACAGCATCAAGCTGTTTTAGGCTATCAATATCAAAAGCGTCTTGAAGTAGACCCGCATCTTTACCACCTAGAACAGGGGCAGGAATACCAATCTGAGATGTGCTGTAATAAACAGGCTCAATCAAGTCGAAGTCTTTCTCTTCAACCATACGTTGCATTAGTACAGAACCAACCATACCGCGCCAACCAACTAGACCTACTCTCATCGCTCACTCTCCATGTATAAATTAAAAATTGCTCTCCCCCATCTATAAGTTTTTCAGAAACAGAACTCAAGCGCTTTTTGTCAAAAAGTGTAACTTTTTCGTTTCTTTTAAGTGAACGTAATGAATCGTGCAGTTATCTCTGTATCGACATTCAATGTCTACACCATTGTTAAAGCACCCATTATCGTCAAATTCAAACATTTACATCGCCAAAACCGCTTGAATCGACACCTATCACAAACAGTAAATCCCTCTTTTAAACCAAGGTTAATCAGAATTATATTTTACAAAACGAAAACAACGTGCGACAAACTTCAACATGTAACAATCATGAATTTAACAAAATTTCAGATTATGAAACCACAATTGATTGAGTTAACAGTCAAATATCACAACTTGGGCGTATTTTTTCGATATAATAAACTAATTACTGTAGTGTCCGTTTTGCACCACACACTATAACGAAGCACTATAAATGCTCGAATTAACAAGAGGCTTTTATGAAGCAGAGTAAAACTCGCCTACCGAACCTATTACAGGTATTCATCGCGTTAGGACTATTTCTATCCCTTGCTTTTTCCTTTACAGCAAAGCTTGACCTTCCAATTCAACTTGCCTTGTATATTGGTTGGTTCATTATCATGGTTCTTGGTATTCGTCTTGGCCACGAATACAAAGACTTAGAAAAAGCGGCACTCAAAGGAATATCCAATGGCTTAGGCGCGGTTTTAATACTTTTAGCCGTTGGCGCTCTTGTTGGTACTTGGATCTCAGGCGGGATCGTACCTACTATCATTTACTATGGTCTGAAAGCTATCCACCCTTCTATCTTCCTTTTAGCGACCATGATCATCTGTTCTCTAACCGCATTGGCGACCGGTACGTCTTGGGGTGCTGCGGGTACTGCAGGCATCGCGATGATGGGTATTGGCCAAGGCTTAGGTGTTCCAGCACCAATTACAGCAGGTGCGGTGCTATCAGGTTGTTACTTCGGTGACAAGATGTCTCCACTTTCTGATTCAGTGATTCTGGCTTCTTCAATGTCTGGTGTCGAAGTGGTTGAACACATAAAAGGCATGCTGCCTGTTGCGCTAATCAGCTACATTATTACTGGCATCATGTTTACTGCGTTTGGTTTCCACTACGCAGGTAATGTTGACATGAGCCAAGTAGATTCTGTCATCAAAGCAATGGAAGTTCAGTTCTACATCACGCCTTACTCATTCGTTCCAGTACTTATCGTGCTTGGCCTGTTGGCTTTCCGTATGCCTTCATTCCCAGTAATCAGCTTTGGTTCTCTGCTAGGTATTATCTGGGCGGTCATGATCCAAGAGATCGATTTCCTAACGGCATTCAACACTGCTTGGGCACCGTTCTCTATCTCATCTGGCGTAGAGTTCATTGATTCAATCCTTAACCGTGGCGGCATGTCTTCAATGCTTGGTTCGGTTGCGGTTATCGTATTTGGTTTAGGTTTCGGTGGCTTGCTGGATAAAGTGGGCGTACTAGAGACAATTGCTAAAGTGTTTGAGCGCCGCGTAAACAGCGCAGGTTCACTAGCAACCAGCACCATTGGTACGGCTTTCATGGGTAACGTGTTCGGTTCTGCGATGTACGTATCGTTAATCCTTACGCCAAAAATCTGTGCGAAGAACTACGACCGTTTGGGCTACAAACGTAAGAACCTATCTCGTAATGCTGAGTTTGGTGGCACGTTAACGTCAGGCATGGTTCCTTGGAGTGATAACGGTATCTACATGGCGAGTATTCTAGGCGTTGCAACGCTATCTTACGCACCGTTCATGTGGCTAAGCTTCATCTGTATCATCGTGACTATCGTGACCTCTTACATGGGTTGGTTCGTTGATAAGTGTGAACCAACAGCACCAGCCGTTGAAACTGAAGAAGCGGCAGAGCTTACTAAGCAGCAAGCATAAGTTAATGCCTCAGAGCTTTAGAAAGTAAGTACAAAAACGTTAATGATATAAATGCAAAAAGAGCGCCCTAGAGCGCTCTTTTTTTGATCTACTGGTTCATCTATTTATCTATTTATGGTTCGCTTACCCAACCAGTAACCGATGCCTAACGGTGCAAAGAACACCACTAAGATAAACAGGATGAAGTAGATAATCACACTTTTGATTAACTCCATCAGCTTATCAATCGCCAGTACCACCACCTCTTGAGATACGCGGTCAAGGTCTTGCGTAAACAACTCCCTTTCTGAAGTCACGATACCTGCAATCTCAATGCGCTCTTTCGCAATCATCTCTACCAGAGCTTCTCTTTCACGTGTCACCATTTTTTCTAACGCCACACGCTCTTCAGTGAGCATCGCTAATTTCTGGTCTGTCTTGTCGCTAAGATCGTTGAGTAGAGGCTGCATTTCTGTCGACATAATAGAAGCCAGTGTTTGCATGTACTCAGGGTTGTTCTCGATGAAGTCTTGCATGCTTGCTGACGTTTGACGAAGACTTTCTAGCGTCATAGACAGGTCTTCACCCGTTAGCGAACTGTTTAACGCAACCAGCTCCGCTTTCCAAGACATTAGTTTAGGCGTCTGATCAGCCATCAAACTTAAACGATCGGATGCGTCACTCATTGCTTCAGGCATAGTGCCTAAGCTCTGGACAATTTGCGACTCGTCTTTACCTAGGTAGCTCAGCCATTCTCGGTAAGCAGGTGTGCTTCTGAATGTGAGGTCTTTAAATGGGTGGCTAGCAGCAAACTGCGCAACGAACACTTTGCTGTTCTTGAAATCACTCGAGCTCAATACACCCTTTGCCAGTTTTTCTGCTTCTTGATCAAGAAAACGAGCAGTCTCTACCGCATCATCTGTCGCGAACAGATCCGCGCCATCGCCTTGGCGATAAAACTGATTCATTTGGGCAGTGAACACCCACGAGTCGATTAAGGCAGACATAGGTGAAGTTTGATAAGCCGCTTGCTGTAAGCCCTGCTCCGCATGGATCTTCCAAAGCAAGACGTAAGATTGATGTAAGGTGTCATCAGCAGGATAAGATTGAGCAATGAGATCGGCTGAGTCTTCTACTCGCATAAAAAACATCTTGGCGTATTCACGCGTCATGATTCGAGCATTTAGCTCTTGTTGAGTGAGAGGTGTCGTCTGAGTATCTAACTTAACTTCTAATAGAGAACAACCACTTAGCACAACACTAAGCACCAACACCATCCAACGTCGACTCGAAAATCGTAACATGTAAACCTCTGACAAAGACTAAGGGCGCGGATTGTATGAGCACTTCGTCAGAGTATTGTCAAAATTCCTACAAAAGTTAACGCTGCTTATCTAAATATTCAAACGCAGCATCTATAGAGGCTTTTATTGCCGCCTCTAGTTCTTCTAAATCGTGTTCACTGATCGCTCTCGACTGTTTCATTGTCATTTCAATGGTTGCTGCAATGATCGCTAATCGAGATGCTTTGATACTGCCAGCCACACCTTTTAAGCTATGTACAATGCGAGCAGCAGAGGTTTCATCTTTAGTGAGAAGAGATTTGAACTTCGTGTAATCATCAGCGTGATCTTGTACAAAAACACCAAGTAGCAATTCGACAGACTCAGCATCACCATCAAGCGTTTCTAGCATGTCTTCAATATCAATCGCAGGCTTTGAATCAGTGACACTTGCGATGTGTTTCTCTGCCACTGGAGCTTCCTCAGTGTTCTTCTGAACAATTTTCTGGCTTGTTACGTTAACGCCCTCTTGAGGTTGAAGGTCGGAATGTTTGCTCGTTGGCATAATCTCCAATACGGAAGAGTCATTAGTTGGTTGTTTCACCGCAGAGAGAGCATTTTCCTTACTTGAATCGGTAACTGGTTCAGGGCTCAGTTCTTTGTCAGCTTGTTGAATCAATTTTCTCGATCTAACGCCCCACAACACTAATGTGATCATCGTTACCAAGCTTAAACCTAGCATCACTAGCAATAGGTTAAACTGATGGTCATGGAACTCAGCTTCAAGTTTAATGATCTGTTCGTTCACCGAGTTTTTCTTGATTTTATCGACTAAATAATTGAGCTGAGCGTAATCACTCAACAACGCTGAGGCATCAGCCAATAACTGTTGCAGTGCGTCTTGCTCTTCAGTTTTTAATGAATATGATTTTTCTAGAATTGAATCAAACGCACGATAAGTCGCTGACGAGCTTTGATTGTCAGAATACATCGCTTCAAAGACAACAACGCCGAATTCGTTGAGTAGCGGTTTTAGTTTAGGGGAAAGCTCTTTATCAGCGCGCAGTATCTTAATATTGTCAACGATGTCTTGAACCTGGCTTTCTATCGGGATGAACTCATCAAACTTTTCTAGGAACTGATCGGCTACATAAAGCAGTTGATTCACATCAGGGCGAAACAAGGCGTGTTGAAAATCAGATTCAATCTGCAGTCGGATCGAATAAACCAACTGAGCATCAAGTGCTAACTCATTGATACGAGAAACTCGCAGCGGCTCAGAGAAATAAAGCGATTGCCTCAATTCATTGACGCGAATACCGAGTTCTTCAATTTGAGCAAGAGAATTGGTGTAGGAACGGCTTAGATTAAGGAGAGCCAATGAAGGAAGTAGCCACAGAGCCAAGAGCACAACCAAGAAAGTGGCCGGTTTTTTAAAGCGTTTGGGCTTTGCTACTGATTGTTCCATCTATATTCCTTGTGCGTGTTAACTTGAAGCCATGACACTTGCTAAAAGACTAAGCACAAAACAAGCGACAACATCTTGCTGCCGCTTTTACTCATTCACTTCGGACTATGACTTATTGCGAGTCAGTTGGTCACGTAAGTTCGGTGGAGTGCCTTTAATCGTTAGCGTGTCTGTCTCCGGATCGTAAAAGATACGTTCGCCTAGAAGCAGACTATCAAAACTAACATTCAAACCGCCACCAGCACCAACAAATTTTGTTAGTTTACGCATAGTTGCGCGATCAGCGGGGAAACTGTCTTCTAACTCGTAGCCTTGCTCACTAGTATAGTCAAAGAAGCTTGTACCATCAGTGCTTGCTGGCAGTTCTCCAGAAAGTTCACGAACTTGAACTTCATCGCCCGCTTTTAGCTGTTCGTTACAGTAATCCGCAACCTGCTTTTTATAGCTGATCGCTTCTTCTTTTTCTAACTTAGAGTCTGAAACGAAATCTTCTACCGCTTGCATCAGTACTTGGTTTTGCTGTTTCGCATCCAAACCGACTTCAGCTTGTAAGAAATCTAAGAAGAAATCCGCGACTTTACGGCCAACACGTCCTTTAATGTAAGTTAAGTAACGGTTTGACTCTTTGTCTGTGTCGTATGTTGAAAGATCAAGGCGCGCCACAATATCCATCTTTGAGATATCAAGGTAATCAGTCGCACTGATGTCGAGCCCTTCAGTCACTTTCAAACTTTGGTTTGAAGGCAGTAAACCGATGAAAAGGTAGTCTGTCGCCAGTGATTGGTATTCAGCGAGTACCAAAGTGCCTTCGTCAGCAAATGGGTACTTCGATAACTCATCTTTTAGACGTAGCGCACTTTTTTGAGAGAAATCATAGAAACTTTGCTCTCCCGCTCGAAATTCATGCAACGACTGCTGGAATTCGCTGTCGGATTTGAAAGAACCAAATCCTTTGCCTGCTTTTGAATTAAAAACACGGTGAAGTTCAGCAACTAGGCTTTCAGATGAAGCATCGTTCTCTAGAGATTCAGCACGATAGTTAACAATCAGTTCATCCTGATCGTTCTTGCTCAGCTGGTGTAAAATTACGTTGGAAAGGTGAAGGCTCATAGTGAAAATATTACCGTTCAGGTTTCAGTTGTCGTGCATAGTAGGTTATCATAAGCCGCTTTTACTATCATTATTAGAGTCCTTATGCCGATTATATCTAAATACACAGATGATCAAGTTGAAAAAATCCTAGCTGAAGTAGGTGCTGTACTCACTAAGCACAAATCTTCACCAGAACTTTCACTGATGATCGCTGGAAATATCGCAACCAATGTCTTAAATCAGAATGTTGCTGCTTCACAACGCAAAGGAATTGCTGAAAAATTTGCCGAAGCTTTAATCTCTTCTCTTGAAGATAAAAAGTCTCACTAAATTTGATTGACGGATAAAAGAATTATAAATGGTAGACAGCGCAAACTCATATAGCGATCGCGTATCTCGACTTGTTGGTTGGGGTCACTGGTTTGCATTTTTCAACATCATTGCTGCGATGTTGATTGGTACTCGTTATATTACTCAATCTGCTTGGCCAGAAACCCTATTGGGTCAATTTTATTTGGCTGCATCTTGGGTTGGTCATTTCGGATTTTTAGTATTCGCGCTTTATCTATTAGTGCTGTTTCCGCTCACTTTTATTCTTCCGTCGAGGAAGTTATTACGTTTGGTTGCCGTTTGCTTTGCAACCATAGGTTTAACTGTCCTACTGATTGATACCCAAACGTATCAAAATATAAACCTCCACCTGACACCTGTCGTGTGGGAGGTTTTATTCAGTGGAGAGGAGTCTGCATTCACATCTGATTTGCAACACCTCTTCATTGTTATGCCACTTATCTTCTTATTGCAGCTAGGTCTGTCTGAGTGGGTTTGGCGTAAGCAACGTAAACTGTCTCATAAACACATTGGCCGTCCGATTACTGCCGTCTTCTTCTTGTGTTTCATCAGCAGCCACTTGACCTACATGTGGGCTGATGCATATTTCTACAACCCAATTACTAGCCAGAAAGCGAACTTCCCACTGTCATACCCAATGACAGCGAAAAGCTTTATGGAAAAACATGGCCTATTAGACCGTGAAGAGTATCTACAGCGTTTAGAAGCCAACAAAGAGAACGTAAACTTAGTTAGCTACCCGCTCGAAAAAATTCAATACAACCGCCGCAGTGATGATCTTAATATCCTGATGGTGAGTGTAAACAACCTTCGCTCTGATGCACTTAATGCCACAGCGATGCCAAACAGCTACGCATACTCACAACAATCGATCAACTTCACCAATCACTACAGTTCAAGTAACGACATGTTTGGTATCTTCGGTTTGTTCTATGGCCTTCCAAGCAGCTATGCAAGCAGCATCGAAGCTCAAGGTTCAAGTGCAGTACTGTTAGATGTATTAGATAATCACAATTATAAGTTTGCGGCTTTCAGTGGCGACAACTTTGACGATGCACTTTACTCGGAAATCATCTTCCGAGGCCGTGATGTTATGCCAGAGCAAGCAACTTATGATGACAAAAGCGCGATACAAGCTTGGTCTAACTGGATTCAATCACCACAAGCTAAACGTCCTTGGTTTAACTTCATTGAGCTGACCACGCTGGATAACTTCTCTAGCTACGATTCAAGTTCAGAGTCAGACTCAACGTTAACGACAGCAGAACGTTTTGCTGCAGACTATCAAAAGTCTGCTCAAGCAGCCGATGCTCAGCTAGCAACAATCTACGCTGAACTGGAACGCTTAGAGCTAACCGACAACACGGTGGTTATCATTACCTCTAATCACGGTAGCGAGTTTAACGAAACTAAGACCAACAGCTGGGGCGCAAACTCCAACTACAGTCGTTATCAATTACAAGTGCCACTGTTTATCAGCTGGCCTGGTAAGTCTGCTTCTGAATACACTCACCGTTCTAGTCATTTAGACGTATCCGTAACGTTGATGCAAGAGCTATTGGGCGTATCTTCAAACCCAACAGATTTCAGTAGCGGTCGCAGCCTGTTTAATGAGCGCAAAAGAAAGTGGATTCTCGCGGGTGACTCACGTGAACTTGCCCTTGTTACCGACCAGCAAACCACTGTGTTAGATAAATTTGGTAACTACAAATTGTACGATCAGAATTACAAGCGCCTGAAAAACGTAAGCCCTCGCTTACCGGTATTGATGCAAGGCCTGACTGAGCTACAGCGTTTCTACACAAAAAATGACTAAATAGTCATCAAACAGAAAAGGGAAGCTAATGGCTTCCCTTTTTTATTGCCGCTAATGACTAGAAAACAAGCAACCAAACAAGATTATGATAATTAAGGGTTTACAAGGCAGTCTCCCCCTTATATTATTCACGCCAATGGAGGGATGGCTGAGTGGTCGAAAGCACCGGTCTTGAAAACCGGCAACCGTTAATAGCGGTTCTAGGGTTCAAATCCCTATCCCTCCACCACATTAAAGAAAGCCGCTGAGAAATCAGCGGCTTTTTTGCGTCTAGCGTATAATCAATCGCGCCTAAGATCTGATCTTTCACAATCCCTAGGACGTTGTTGCACAATTAAGTTTAGAAACGGAACTGCCCAGTTCTGTGTTTTTTAATCAACGAGGCAAGTTTCAGGCATATCAAGTCCAGCAAGCTTATTCAGAGCTTTGTGATCCATACCATCAATTCAGGACATCTAGCTAAACGACTTTCATCTAGGACCGAGTTGGCTAGTTCACGGCTGAATCATTCCAGTGTCTGTTTACTTTAACAAACTCGATTTTTGCTTAAATCCAATCTATCCGAACCTAACGATCTAGTGCTCTAACTGTAACTCTAAGTCAATATCTACCTATTTTATAGGGTTGTGACAAACACTCTCAGATGTAGGCTACACCTTGATTTCGGTGCACCTTTAATACGATTTACACGTTCGAGTATTGTTGACTCCATTAATTTGAAGTGGGGAGTTTCTGTATCTTCAAAGGCAAACGTTTAAGGTGATTAAAGTGTTGCTTTGAACTGCTCTAAAAGTTCTTTTTGCTGATCCGTTAATTGGGTCGGTGTATCTACGTGAATGCTGACTAATAAATCGCCGGTAACACCTTTACGGTCAGTAACACCTCTACCTGAAACTTTAAATTTGCGTCCGCTCTGTGTGCCTGCGGGCATTTTAAGTTTAAATTTATTATCGAAGACCTTGACTTCAACTTCGCCACCGAGTGCCGCAGTTACTATATCAATATGGCTAGTACAGATTAGATTGTTTTCTTCTCTTTTTAATACTGGGTGGGGGCGCGTTTTTATGACGATTAACAAATCACCCGCGGGTCCACCGTTAGCACTAAGTCCACCTTTTCCAGAAAAGCGGATTTTTTCTCCGTCTTTTATCCCAGCAGGTATCTTAACGTTAATCTTCTTTTGCTGCCCATTCATTGGCAGGTCAACGATTTTGTCAGTCCCTTTTACCGCGTCAACAAAATCAACGGTCAGATTGAACTCAAGATCTTGCCCTTTTCTAGGACGAGCGCGACCACCTCCTCTTGCTTGTGAAAAGATATCTTCAAAACCACCGAAGCCACCACCGCCAAAACCTTGATTTTGTTGTCGGAACCCACCACTAAACATATCTTCAAAGCCACCCTGGGCAGAGTGTTGTTGGCGCTGACCAGAACCGCTGTTGTCAAACGCAGCATGACCAAACCTATCGTACTCTTGACGTTTTTCTACGTTGGTTAAAATCTCGTATGCTTCTTTAACTTCTTTAAAGCTTTCTTCTGCACGCGCATCATCTGGGTTTTTATCCGGATGATATTTCATGGCGAGTTTCTTATAAGCTTTCTTGATTTCTGTTTTCGAGGAAGCCTTAGAGACACCTAACACTTCATAATAATCTCTTTTGGACATGCTCTTTTTCTCACTAAATAAACGAAAAAAGGGCGCTCGAGTGACCTCTAACGCGCTAAATAATACTGCAATGGTATTCTTCCAAAATGAAGAGCTCAACTGTTTCTTAAAGTAAGTTCACAGTTGAGCTCCTTGTTATTTCATTTCTTCAAAGTCAGCTTCAACTACATCATCATCTACGTTTGACTGTGCGTCATTCACATTTGATTGTGCTTGTTGTTGAGTATGTTCTGTTAACGTTTTCACTGCAGTAGCAAGGGCTTGCGTTTTGCTATCAATAGCTTCTTTGTCATCCAAAGTACATGCATTTTCAAGTTCTGATATCGCTGTTTCTATCTGATGTTTATCATCAGCAGCCAGGCTTGAGCCTACTTCTTCTAATTGCTTGCGAGTAGCATGAATTAATTGGTCCGCTTGGTTTCGAGCAACAACTAAATCTTCGAACTTTTTATCCGCTTCTTTATTTGCTTCTGCTTCTTGAACCATTTTCTCAATCTCAACATCACTCAAACCACCAGAGGCTTGAATAGTGATTTTTTGCTCTTTGCCCGTAAGCTTATCTGTTGCAGACACATTTAAAATGCCATCAGCATTCAAATCAAAGGTCACTTCAATTTGAGGTAAACCACGAGGTGCAGATTGAATACCTTCTAGGTTAAATTGTCCTAAAGATTGATTTAACCCAGCTTGTTTGCGCTCGCCTTGTAAGACATGAATCGTCACAGCGCTTTGGTTATCTTCCGCTGTAGAGAATATTTGATTCGCTTTTGTTGGAATTGTTGTATTTTTCTCTACTAGTTTGGTCATCACTCCGCCCATGGTTTCTATACCTAGGGATAGTGGCGTAACGTCGAGTAACAATACATCTTTAACATCACCTACAAGTATGCCACCTTGTACAGCTGCACCCATAGCAACTGCTTCATCAGGGTTAACATCTTTGCGTGGCTCTTTGCCGAAGAATTCTGTTACCTTTTTTTGCACCATCGGCATGCGTGTTTGACCGCCCACCAAAATGACATCATCAATATCAGTTATAGAAAGTTCAGCATCTGCCAAAGCAACTTTCAATGGTTCTAAAGAACGTTGTACAAGGTCATCAACAAGTGATTCCAATTTAGAACGTGTTACTTTTACGTTCATATGTTTAGGCCCTGAAGCATCTGCAGTAACATAAGGAAGATTCACATCTGTTTGCTGAGTTGAAGACAATTCAATCTTTGCTTTTTCAGCCGCTTCTTTTACACGCTGCATGGCTAAAGGATCATTCTTAAGATCAATACCCTGTTGTTTTTTGAATTCATTAACCAAGTAATTAATCATTCTGTTATCGAAGTCTTCACCACCTAGATGAGTGTCACCATTTGTCGCAAGCACTTCGAAGGTTTTTTCACCATCAGCTTCATCAATCTCAATGATTGAAATATCAAATGTACCACCGCCCAAGTCATAAACTGCAACAGTGCGGTCACCTTCGTTTTTATCAAGACCGTACGCTAGTGCAGCTGCTGTTGGCTCGTTAATAATACGCTTAACTTCTAAACCAGCGATACGACCTGCATCTTTTGTTGCTTGACGCTGTGCATCGTTAAAATAGGCAGGGACTGTAATAACCGCGCCAGTAACCTTCTCACCAAGGAAGTCTTCCGCTGATTTCTTCATTTTCTTTAGAATTTCAGCTGAAACTTGAGATGCAGACATTGATTGACCTTTTGCTTCAACCCACGCATCACCATTCTCCGCTTCTACGATTTTATAAGGCATGATTTCAATATCACGCTGCACTTCTTTATCTTTGAAGCGACGTCCAATCAGACGCTTAATTGCAAACAATGTGTTTTCAGGGTTGGTTACAGCTTGACGCTTTGCTGGTTGACCAACCAATGTCTCACCATCGGTATACCCTACAACAGATGCTGTTGTGCGTTCGCCCTCTGCATTCTCGATAATACGAGGGGTTTCTCCATCTAATACAGAAACACAAGAGTTAGTTGTACCTAAATCGATGCCAATAATTTTACTCATAATAATACCCTTATTAATTTGCATAAGATTTCTTGTGCAAATTTTAAGTTTGATTTCTTAAAATCAAACTTCACTCTACTTATCTAATTAAAACAATGCCTTATGAAATCATTGCTCTTCGTGAACATCAACAGAGTGATGACTCAGGATATCTTTAGCTACCGCAGCCTCTCCTTCATCAAGGTCTAAAACGATCAAAAACTTGTCCATCTTAACCGCCGTTTCATATTTGACTACACTATCTTTCGGTATTCCCACGCTGACCAATGCACCACCTAGAGCACTAAAGCCACCCGTAATCGCAGCACCCTCGATAGCTCCTACAAATGCTGACACTAAAGGTCCAGCAACAAGCAGTGCACCAAGCGTTGGAACCAAAAACATTCCAGATCCCAATAATGCACCCCATATCCCGCCCCATAATGCGCCAGATTTACCCCAGGTTTTCACTCGATCACGCATGTTATAAAAGCCAGTAGCGTGTTCTTCTTTTTCTAACCCCTTGCCAACAATAGACATATGATTTACATCAAAGCCACTGTTGACTAAAGTTGTTATCGCTTCTTCCGCTTCTGCGTGTGTATTAACTACAGCTACAACCTTATTTTTTTTCATGCTTATTCCCAATTAATCTATTTAATAATGACGATCGAGATCTAATGAATGAACCTCGTGAAGGTTCATCATTCTTCTCATCACAAAACACGAACTACAAAAGAGGCAGTACCTCTACGTAATTAAGCGAGCAAGGTTACCTAAATCAGCCTATCGCCCTGTGTTGATGAGGAGAAGTTTAAGTAAGCGGGAAATGGAAATCATAATACAACCGTAAAATACCTATAAAACCTCAATAAAAATATTAATAAACAATTGCTTAGTAATAATTATTTATAATTACTTTATGTCACATGAGTATTATTTTATGAGTTCTGAATAACAGGAGAGGTAAAGTTATCAAGTTCGAGTGAGTATCAAGAAATGAGCTAAGATAATTTATGATGATTGATTTTCTAGATGACGATATTCGCCTAAATATTGGAGGTGGCAGATTTTGTTGTTTAATTCGGTGAGGAAGCAACAAAGCCCGTTGTCAGTTACGAGACGATATTGGTGTAAAAAGTATGGTTCAATTTATTGTAAGAAGCAGTTAAGCAATGAATGTCATCTAAGCGTTGATTCAGATCACTCATATATTTCGAGAATTTATACGATGGCGAAAAATAGGTCATCATACAAGGTCACATCAGACACAATATACCTATTCCCAATCAAACATACTTTTGAACAATACAGGTAATCAAATAAAAAAATCCAGAGGCTTCATCTAAGTCTCTGGATTTCTAAATTTGGCTTGAGCGCTACTTTAATTAAGCGTTTTCTTGCTTAGTTTCTTGCTGCTCTGCTTGCTTCTTTTGTTCAGCTTCTTTTGCTTTTTCTTCGTGGTTTGAACCACCACATCCGCCACAACAGCTCATAATCATTCTCTCTTTGATTGTATTTAAGTCATTCACTGCAGACATAATATTAAAGATGCATTTTAAATGCAACTTTAAAGTCGTCAATATTGAACATTCGCAATTTGTAGTAATTTAAGCTTTTGGTTTTATTAAAATTGGTAAGTACAACACAACGAAACAACTGTACGCGACAACCCACAAAGCACTGGATAAGGTGATGATAGAGACAATATTATGGGTAAAGTATCCACCAAACACTCGAACAATAAAGGCAAAAACAATGGCGATTAACGCCGCAGTCATTATTTTACCAATCGCAATAGCTCGACCTGTATGTCCAAGAGAGACACGTGAGATCATTGATAAGATCATCACTCCCATTCCACCAACGGTTAAGGCATGAATCGCTTGTGATTGCGTGACCAATGACGAAATGATCGAAACGCCATACAAGACCAATCCTAACGAAATGGCCCAGTAGCTTAAGTGTAAAGACCACACAAGAGGAGTCTTAAAAGCGACCCATATTTTCCACCTTACCGCCCTAACCGCATTTGCCAAGCCACTGACAATAAACACGAAAGCAACGAGACTTTGTGGAACTGGAAGTATCTGAGAGCTCAACACAACGGCGAAAATCGTGCTCACGATGCTCAGCTTTTCAAGCCATGGTAATGCAGGGGTTCGTGGTGTCTGTGTGCCATTAGCGGTAAACATAGGAAAAACTCGCCCACCCATAATGCACATGACTAGGGTCACCAACAGCACCATGCTTGTGCTAGCTTGTGAAATTAAGAGTGGCTGCTGAAATAAAACGCCATAGTGCATTGCGGCATTGGCAAAAGTCATTAGCAATAAAATGGGGACGAACAACAGGTTTCGCCAAAGCTTCACACTGACAATATTGTGAGCAAGATAAATTACAGCGATAGGTAAAAACAGTAAATCGAGTCCAGCTACCAGCCAAGGGCTTAGAACTTCAGGCAGGAACATGGCTATTCTTGCACACAACCAGATAGCCAGAAGTATCATTAACCCGCGTCCGTTAATGCTGCGGACACCCGTCCAATTTTGTACGGCCGTCAGTAAAAAACCAACCACGACAGTGGCTGCAAAGCCAAACAACATTTCATGAATATGCCACCACATTGCGCCACCATAAACATTTAAGGTTGCGCTGCCATTACAAAACGCGGCCCACCCGACTAACGCTGCAATACTAAAAAGTGATGCAAACAAAAAAAATGGTCGAAACGCGAGTTCAAAAAATGCCGTCATTGAAACGCCATTGTTGGGGTTTTGATTTAAATCTTTCATCATCGTAAACCTAGTGAGTAAACAAAACTTGCTTACTTTTAAATAACTTCAACCGCCAAGAGTTGCCCTAGCTTGTAGCTGTGCCCTTCGCCAAGGAGATCTTGCAAGCTATAAGCATCTAAGCTTTTGTAAAAACACTCTTGAGCTTCAGCAAAGATAGTTTTCAATTGGCAATTTGGTGTAATGACACAGCTATTATCCTCGCCAAAACATTCAACCAAGTTACGTTTGTCTTCTAACTCTCGAACTAACGTACCTATGTTGATCTGACTTGGATGGCAACTGAGTTTCAAACCACCATTTTTTCCTCTTGTGGCGATCAGATGTCCTTTGAGGTTGAGTTGCTGAACGATCTTCATTAAGTGGTTTTTAGAAATACCATAGCTGTTAGCAATGTCGCCGATGGTGCTAAGAGATTGGTTGTTGATCGCTAAATAGATCAGCACTCGTAGGGAGTAATCAGTGTAACGTGTGATATGCATGGTGGGATATTTCACTCTATAAGATGCATTCATTATGAATCTTATAGACAGCAAAGGCAAGTTAACCCTAATGAGGAATGGTGGCTACACACCAAAAGCTAAGGCTTCGGTCCTAATTACGTCCCTCACATCAGTTGTATTCGATCCTTTCTCCATTTTCCTTCCTCAAACGATACCTAATCCCTTAAGTCGAAACGATCAGGAACATTTTTCGATGTGTTTTCACTCTAACCATATAAAAATGCACAAACTTGTTCATAAAAAAAGCAGTCAGTTGATAAGGGTATTTACAAGCGAATCACACCCCTATATTATTCGCGGCACTGGAGGGATGGCTGAGTGGTCGAAAGCACCGGTCTTGAAAACCGGCAACCGTTAATAGCGGTTCTAGGGTTCAAATCCCTATCCCTCCACCACATTAAAGAAAGCCGCTGAGAAATCAGCGGCTTTTTTGTATCTGGCGTTTACGTAAAGAGCTTACGTAGTTTCTACTACGCCACCTTTCGGCTCACTTCAAAGCGCCCGATCAATTGGTCTAAACGGCTCAGTGCATTGCCCATCAAAGACACTCGACGGGCAAGTTGCTTAGTAGACAGTTGTAAGTCAGATATTGAACGTTGGGCTTTATCTGCCGTTTGTCCGTTTTTCTGACTGTTCTCATCTAGATTAGACATCGTGGTAAAGAGGTCACTCACCGCTGATTGAATTTGTTCACTGCGAGCATTTGAGTCTACTGTTAAGTTTCCCTTACTCACATTCTCCACGCCTCGCTCCATAGACTCAACAGCACTGCGAGACTTACTATGCAGCTCTTTCATTAGGTCACTAATATGGTTAGCAGCTTGTGAGGTGCGGTCAGCCAATGTTCTTACTTCAGAAGCGACGACAGAGAACCCTCTCCCGTGTTCACCTGCTCTTGCCGACTCAATGGCCGCATTCAAGGCCAAAAGGTTAGTCTGCGCGGTAATGTCAGTAATGATATCTATAATGTCAGACACCTTGGTCATTTCATTATTCACCTCATTCACACTATGCGCCGAGCTTTCGACGATATTCCGAACAATCTCCATGCCTTCGACGGACTGATTGTATTCCTTCTCCGCGCTCAGGACGGCTTGTTTCATCACCGTGTCCATTTGCGTTGCTGAGACACTCGCATGAGTAATTTCACTCTGTTGATACTGACTCAACTGAAGCATATTGCTTAACGCTTGTGATGCATCATCACTGGTTTGTTTCATTACGACGCTGCGACGAAACATTGATTCCGAAACCTCTCTGACTTCGTGACTCGCATGAATCAACTCACTCACCGTGTTATCTAAATTGTCTATAAAACTGTTAGTCCAGCGCCCTAAGTTGCCAAGTTCATTATGACTGAATGTGGTGGGATCAAGCCTCCGACTTAAATTGCCATCACCTTCGGCTAAGGTCTGCATTACCCCGGTCATTTCGTGAATCTTCTTAGCTAATGGTTTGGCGCTAACTAAACGGAATAAGCCCAATGAAAGCAACGCGCAAGCGAACATAATGCCACTCTGCATAAAAGCTGTGAGTGTATAAAGGTTGGCAAACAGTAATGGAATAAATAGAGGCAGTAGCATGCAGCTGATGAAGTGTTTAGATAAGGTATAACTTAGGCTTCGGTCTCTGTAGACCTCTTCTAAATCGGACTCACACATCATGCCAAAGGTATCTGGTGAACCATCCAATTGAAAGGTGATACCTTTGCCAATAACGGGTATGTGGCGATAGTCGGAATACCCGGGATAATCTATAAACAGGTTACTGCCATTTTTAATGGTTTCTCTTACGCCTGGGTGAAGCTGGTTAGTGGCTGGGTCCGTAAAGCGAATCTCAAACTCGGTGTGCTGCTGGATCTTAACCGTTCCCCAATCAGTATGAATCCCTTGCTTTAAGTTCTCGCCGTGTGAAAAGGTATTATCTTCAAAGCGAGAACGAGAGAGCGCAACACCCGGCTGAGTATGAGGATCATGAATGGAGTCGACCATAAAGATATAGTTATCACCCGACTCGCTATAAATATGCCCCGCTTCTCTTTGAATAATGTCACCAATAACATCATTTGGAACACGACCACATAGGAATTGTTGTGGCCCTTCATCCCGAGAAAATGGGACATAAAACATCAGCGTCACTTGGTCATGAAACGATGAACTCGACGCTCCTACGTTCAACGTGCGTTGATCCATATACGGCCCATGAAGATAACGCTTTGAAGCCCCTTCAACTAAAGCCTTCTTGTCTCCAAGATTAACCCCTACATGCTCATGATAACTCGATGCTTGTGCGATCCCCTTAGCATCGACGATCGCCAACTCAGAAAAATCCGTACTGCGTTTAAGAAGGCTAGCTAACGTCCCCTGTGCTTGCTCTTCCGTTCGACTTGCTAAATAAACCGCAGAGTCTTCTAAAAAATCCCATTGATTCTTGACCCAGTTATGCAGAAGTTGAACTCGCGTGTGAGCAATACTTTCAAAAGCTTGTTCAAGCTCCTCCGTCCTACTTCGATTGAGGAAACAAGCTCTGCGCATAGCCAGTTTTCCTGTTGCGCCAAACCAATTAAGCCAACTACGTTCCTTGTCCGTCAGGTTCATTTTTATCCCTTGTGTTTTTATATACACATGGGTAAAGCAATTTACAGACCACAATTAATCACACAAATACGTAACTAATTAATAAAAAAGTACTTTATATGAATCACAATGGTGCAAGCGTGTCTTTTGTGGTGCAAAAGGCGCTTATTTAACACCATCATTTCTGATGAGCTTTCAGTCGCTAATTTAGGGAGCTAACCGTGAACATGATAAGCCGCTTTTAACAGCTGCATGTGAATCGGCACCAAATCTTGATGTTGAGTTCGATATCCGCCACCGACTACGCAGGCCATCGGAATAGACTCTGATTTCGCTAATTCAATCATGAAACAGTCGCGTTCAAATATCCCTTGTGTCGAGACATTCAAGTAACCCAATTCATCGTCTTGATGGATATCGATCCCCGCATCATAAATAATCAGATCAGGTTGATGGTGAGCAATCGCTAACTTAGTGACTTGTTCAAAACAACGTAAGAACTCTTCATCCTCTGTTTCACGACTTAACGGCACATCTAAATCAGATAGCGGTTTTCGTGCAGGGAAGTTTTTGTCGCAGTGGAACGACAAAGTAATGATGTCGTCATTCTCTTGGCAAAGAGTTGCTGTGCCATCGCCATGATGAACGTCGCTATCGACGATAAGCACTTTATCGATATGTTCAAAGGTCAGCGCATGTTTTGCCGCTAACACCAGATCGTTCAACAAACAAAAGCCACTACCAAAATCATGATGCGCGTGATGATAACCACCACTCAAATGAATCGCTAAACCACTCTCTATTGCCATTTCAGCGGCCAAGCAGGTTCCACCACTTGAGTAGAGTGTTCTCTCAATAAGTTGTTCACTCCAGGGGAAACCGATACGTCTCATTTTTGCTGCGGGCAAATTACCAGAAACAAGCAAATCCACATACTCACTATCGTGAACCTGTTTTACCTGTTCAACCGAAACCGGCGTTGGTTGGAAGATTTCAAACTGACACTTCCATAGAGGCTCTCTATCCATTAATGCTTCAACAGCACTGTGTAACAACTGATATTTGTTAATCGGGTAACGGTGACCTTCTGGTAAAGGTAACTGCGAATAGATTGGGTGGTAAATTAAAGGAATCATAATCAGGTTAATTGCGTATCTTTCTCAAAATCATAACAGTCTCAGCCTAGGCGACAACCTTAATTAATGATAATAGTTATCATTAACTTGATTTTCAAAAAGAGACAACAATGAAAAACGTAATACTCATCTTTGGGGTGATCTGTGGCTCAGCGGCAGCAGTAATGATTTTTGTAGGAATGCTAATGGCCAGTTGGTGGAGCGTTGATTTTCTCGTGTTAAGCCATCAAACTTAACTAATTGAACTGAAAAGGAATCACCATGAGCGTTATTTTCATTACTGGAGCAAATCGCGGCATTGGCTTAAGCCTGACTCAACAATACTTGGAAGGTAGCCACAAGGTGTACGCGACTTATCGTGATGCCAACTCCGCAAAAGAACTGCTCTCTCTCGCAGACCACAACAGCAACCTGACCTGCATTCAATTAGAGATAACCGATTACCAAGCGGTGAGCCACCTCACATCGCAAATAGAGTCGATTGATATCTTGATCAACAACGCTGGCTACTATGGTCCAAAAGGTTATGGTCTGGGTAATACCGATGTCGAAGAGTGGCGCCGTGTATTCGAAGTCAACACCATTGCGCCATTGAAGCTTGTCGAGACTCTATTACCTCTTATAGAAATTAGTGACGTCAAAAAGATCGCCTGCCTGTCTTCTAGAGTCGGTAGCATGTCCGAGAACACCTCAGGAGGCGGCTACATCTATCGCTCCTCCAAAGCCGCTCTTAACTCCGTTGTGAAGAGCCTAAGTAACGACTTAACCGATAACGGCGTTACGGTGTTAGCACTGCATCCAGGTTGGGTACAGACTGAAATGGGCGGCCCTAATGCTTTGATCGACACCGACACCTCAGCTTCTGGTCTTATAAAAGTCATCGAGTCCGCGAATACTGAAGTAAGTGGTCACTTCTTCAATTTCGATGGCAGCGAAATAGACTGGTAACCCGTAGATGAATGATGGCCCTCTCTCAAACCTAGTTAAGCACTCAACACTGTTCTGTCTGACGGTGATGCTAGCCGGCTGTTTCAGTGATGGCCCCGGAGACTTATTCGACGACTACCAAACAAAGATAGCCAGAGTACAAGATGCTGACGAGATAAAAGAGGAACGGGAATTTGAAAGCCTACCGAGAAAACGAGAACTGCTGCTTGACGTGCCCTCGCTTTCTATCGGTTTAATCGACAGTTACCAGCTTCGTCAGTGTGGATTGTTCAATCTGATTGCAGAAAGAAATTCGGTTCTTGGGAAAGTCGCGGATGAGTTTCGTAATTACGATTATCAAGTCGCCCTACTTGCAGGTGTCGGGAGATGCTTATCCGGTAGCGAATTAGACCCTGAGGTCGTAGAACTACTCAGAGAAATCGAGCAGCAGAAGCTCGCACAGTTTCCGCGGCACCAGTGGAATCTAATCTATGCCAGCGATGCGATGCAGTCACAAATGCGTGGTAGTCAGTGGTTACACGCTGATATCGGCGATCAAGTACGACAAACCAGTGATGCCTTAGAACATATCAATCAAGCGTTAAACGTTCCGCTCGTTTCGGGAAAGACTACTGAGGTTCAAGAAGTATTAGAAAAGAGCTCTACGCTCGGGGATTTATACTACTCGCTGGCTCGTGCTTCGGTTGAGCTTGATACCATCACCAAGCAACTCACTACTTTTGATGCCAACATCATCTGCGGGAAGCAGCGAGACACCACTAAGTTTCGTTATCTCAACAATGTGTTCGAGCAGCAATACATTGGTAAGGTTCAGCCTTACATGGCGCAGCTGGATGGCTATTATCAGCAGTTAGCCCCGCAACTTGGGATGTTTGACGCGCAATCTGAACTGCACAGTTATTACTTTCCCATCCAAGATGCACATCAAGCTTTTCGAGCATCAACTCGCCGCCATGTTGATTATTGGCAGCAGCTGTTTAAACGTTGTGGGCGCAAGGTCGGTCGTTAATATTGATTCCCAATATCAATAATGGGTGTTGTTAGCTTTCAGTTTCTAACTGATTAACTTTTAGCGCCTTTCTTCGCGTAAGTCTTCTTCCTTGTCCCACCACCTTTACGGCGCTTGAATGCTGGTCTTTCAACTTTAGGCAGATGACGCAGGGATTCAGGGACTTCACCTGTTTTTACCTTACCCATTAAGCCATCGATCTTACTTTCTAGCGCCTGCATGAAGGGTTGATACGCTTGGTTTCGTTCAGCCATGCCTTGCAACTGATGCTCCCAGTGAGCCGTCATGTCGGGAAAGGTCGAGTCCTCAGGTAACGCATTAATCAAACCTCTACCTGCAGGGCTACTATGGATGCTTTTACCTTGTCGAGTTAGCAACTGCCTCTTAAACAAAGTATCTAAGATACCCGCTCGGGTTGCTTCCGTTCCAAGGCCATCGGTCTCTTTCAAAATGGCTTTAAGGTCTTTGTTCGCGACAAAGCGCGCGATACCTGTCATCGCTTGTAGCAAGGTCGCTTCCGTGAAGTGCTTTGGTGGTTCGGTTTTCTTATCACCAATAATACCTTCACGACACGTCAACACGGTTCCTTTATCCAATGGAGGAACCGTATCCGTACCATCACCTTTTTCTTCAGTGTCCGTTTTCCCCATCAACACCTTCCAGCCCGGGTGGATAAGCTGACGTCCTTTAGCGATGAACACGCCACCAGCGATATCAAAAACCAGCTTAGCATCGGCAAAAACCGCTGGTGGATAGAATTGCATTAGATACTGGCGAGCGATTTGCTGATAGATTTTCATCTCGTTGGCAGACAGGCCGTTCACCGATGATTTCTTCGGTGTTGGGATTATCGCGTGGTGAGCATCGACCTTGCTGTCGTTCCATGCTTTGGATTTAAGAGAAAGATCCGCACCTTGAGCACCACTTTGCAGCTCTTTCGCATTGTTAGCGATAGCATCCACGACCGACTCTCTTTGTGAGTAGTGATCTTTAGGTAGATAGCGACTGTCAGAACGCGGGTAAGTGATGAGTTTGTGTTTCTCGTACAACGACTGACAGGTGTCCAACACCTGCTGAGCACTCATACCAAAACGTTTAGACGCATCAATCTGCAAAGCTGACAGCGAGTAAGGCAGTGGCGCAGCTTGTTTACTTTGCTTTTGCTCTGATTCCGTCACCGTCGCGGGTTGATTCGCAATTCGGTTAGCCACGTTCTCAACCAGTTTTCGATTGAGCACCCGGCCTTCTTCATCTTGCCATGGCTTACATGCTTCGCTTGGTTTCCAACGCGCTCGAATATCAAAGCTCTGGCCGTTGTTTTGGTAAGGGATCAGCGCATGCAGAGTGAAGTAATCTTTCGGAATGAAGTTTTCGATCTCTTCATCACGCCTTACGACCAAACCAAGTACTGGCGTTTGCACTCGACCGACCGACAACACGCCTTGGTAACCCGCCTTTTGACCAAGCAAGGTGTAAGCTCGGGTCATGTTCATGCCATACAACCAATCGGCTCTAGAGCGTGCTAAAGCAGAAATAGACAATGGAATAAAATCTCGGTTACTGCGCATCTGAGAGAGCGCACGCTTCACCGCTGGTAAGTTCAAATCGCTGATCAGCAGCCTGTCCATCGACTCTTTCTTGGCCTTAGACACCTTGCAGTAATCGATAACTTCATCAACTAGCAACTGCCCTTCTCTATCAGGGTCACCCGCATGGACAATTTGGGTCGCGTCTTTCAATAGCTTTCGGATCACCGTGAGCTGTTTGCTTGACGTCTTACGAGGTCTTAGTTGCCATTGCTCTGGCACGATAGGAAGATCGGCTAAGTTCCACTTCTTATAACGGTCGTCATAAGCGTCTGGCTCAACCTGCTCCAATAAGTGTCCAATACACCAAGTCACCACGTCTCCATTACCACATTTGATAAACCCTTGGTCTTTCTTCTGTGGATTCGGTAGTGCGGCGGCAATCGCGCGGCCTAGGCTTGGTTTTTCAGCAATGATAAGACGAGACATGTTTTTCCAGATGCTACAAACAATTAGGGCCACATTATCTAATGTGGCCCCTAGAAATCAAGGAAAACTGGTTGTTTATACAGTTAGCATTCCACTATTCAAGCTTCAGCTTTCTTTACAAGAACTCGACGAACTTTGAGAAGTCACGTTCTGGCGCTTTCATTGGCGTACAGCCCGGAGTACCCAAATATAGGAAACCAACGATTTCGTCGTCGCCTTCTAGGCCGAAAGCTTGGTGAACTTCAGGGTGGAACATCCACTTACCTGAGCGCCAAAAACCTTGGAAACCTTGTGCAACGGCAGCCATTTGCATGGCTTGCGCAGCACAACCCGCAGATAGGTGTTGTTCGAACGCGGGCACTTTTTCGTGCTCAGTTACCTTTGCGATGATAGTGATCACCATCGGTGCTCGAAACGGCGCTTTTTTAACTTTCTCAATGACCGCTTCTTCGCTCTCGTCAGCTTGTGCTGCACGAACCAAAATATCAGAGAGCTTCTGTAACCCTGAGCCTTGTGCGATAACAAAGCGCCATGGTGTCAATGCGCCGTGGTCTGGAGCACGTAAGCCCGCTTTAATGATATTTTCTAACGCCACACCTTCAGGTGCCGGATCAGAGAGTTTTGCGATTGAGCGTCTGTTGAGCAATAGATCCAAAGCATCCATTTGAAGTCCTTACTAATTTTATTGTTTGTATAATTGAACTGTAGCACAGAACACAAACGATAATAAATCTCAACGGCTGTCTATTTGAAACGACACTAAAAACAACAAAGGCCCCTAAATCTATGACTTAGGAGCCTTATTTATCTGTCTAGTCCAAGCTTAGTTACCCGTCTAGTTCAGCTTATTGAACTTTCTGATTCAAACTTATCAAACGAGAACATTCTGTTTGTTGTTAAAGCTTAATAGCTAACTCAACACCTTGGCGAATCGCACGCACGGCATCCAGTTCACCCGCGTAATCGGCACCGCCTATCACGTGTAGTTTGCCACCAAACTCTTGCCACATGTCTTCGAATGGACGAACAGAAACCTGACCCGCACACACGATAACGGAATCGGCATCGAGTACCTGATCTTTCTTACCAACGCTGATATGCAGACCTTGGTCGTCAATCTTGTTGTAGCTCACGCCACCAAGTAAGTTCACACCACGTTTTTCTAATGTGCGTTTATGAATCCAACCTGTAGTCTTACCCGGACCTTTACCGACACGACCCGCTTTACGCTGCATCACCCAAACCGTTTTATCACTGAACGAATCAGGGTAAGGATAAAGTCCACCAGGGTGTTCCATATTTTTATCAATGCCCCACTCATGCAGCCAGTCATCCAAGCTGTGAGAAGTCGGCTCTGTCAGCATAGTTGCCACATCAATACCAATACCACCGGCACCAACAATCGCGACTTTTTCGCCTACTGGTGTCTTTTCACGAATCAAGGTTTGATAATCGATTACGTTTTCTTGGTCAATCCCTTCAATATCAAGCTTTCTTGGTTCAACACCAGCAGCCATAACGACTTCATCGTACTTCAACAACATCTCAAACGTCGCTTCAGTATCCAGTTTTAAGTTCACGCCTGATGCATCGATTTGATTAGCAAAGTAGCGAATCGTTTCTCTGAACTCTTCTTTACCCGGAATCTGCATTGCCAATCTAAATTGTCCACCGATACGGTCATTTTTCTCAATCAGATCAACATTATGACCACGCTGTGCCAACGTCGTCGCGCAGGCTAAACCAGCAGGCCCAGCCCCAACCACGGCAATAGTTTTGGTCGCTTGGGCAGGCTGAACAACAATTTCAGTCTCGTAACAAGCTCGAGGGTTAACCAAACAACTCGCTCTTTTGCCTTTGAATACGTTATCAAGACAAGCTTGGTTACAACCGATACAGGTGTTAATGAACTGAGCTTGGTCTTGAGCCGCTTTATTAACGAAATCAGGGTCAGCCAAGAATGGACGAGCCATTGATACCATGTCGGCCTGTCCTGAACTGAGGATACGTTCGGCCTCTTCAGGCGTGTTGATTCGGTTACATGTCACCACTGGGATCGACACGTATGGTTTTACTTTTTCCGTCACCCAAGAGAATGCCCCTCTTGGAACTTGTGTCGCGATAGTCGGAACACGAGCTTCATGCCAACCAATGCCGGTATTAATAATGGTCACGCCCGCTTCTTCTAGCTTCTGAGCCAGAAGTACAACATCTTCGAACGTGCTGCCTTGCTCAACCAAATCCAGCATCGATAAGCGGAAAATAATGATGAAATCTTTACCCACCGCTTCGCGAATCGATTTAACGATCTCTAATGGGAAACGCATGCGCTTCTCATAAGAACCGCCCCATTCGTCATAACGCATGTTGGTACGTTTACAGATGAATTGGTTAATCAAGTAGCCTTCAGAGCCCATAATCTCAATGCCGTCATAACCAGCAACCTGAGCTAGCTCTGCACTGTTGGCAAAAGCACCGATGGTCTTTTTAATTTGACGAGGGCTCATCTCACTCGGTGCAAACTTAGCGATTGGCGCTTTGATGCCCGAAGCACTTTGCGCGAATGGGTGCATGGCATAGCGGCCAGCATGCAGCAACTGAAGGGCAATTTTACCGCCATGCTTATGCACGGCCTCGGTAACAACTTGGTGAGCTTTTGCGTGCTTAACTTTACTGAACTCAGCACTAAATGGGGTCAATCTGCCACGTAAATTAGGAGAGAAACCACCGGTAACAATAAGGCCAACGCCTCCTTTTGCTCGCTCTTCATAAAACGCGGCAAGCTTGTGGAGGCCTTCTTTATTTTCTTCTAAACCCGTGTGCATTGATCCCATCAATACACGGTTACGTAACTGAGTAAATCCAAGATCGAGTGGTTCGAGTAAATGTGGGTACATGGCAGACATCACTTCTATTATTATATCCTTGTGGTCTGACCACAATATAACTCAATCACCAAAACTTCAAACAACCGTTTACATTTTTGTAACACTGATCATAATGCTGAAGGTATTAATCGTTCAGAAACCCTTAATTTGTCTACACTTAATGAGAATATATATCGATTAACAATTCTTGGTGTAGTTTGAGCTAGGGAATTATCGTAGGATACTAAGCAGTTCATATTATTGAGATTAATAGTACTGTTGCTTGTTAAAGCCACGTGATCTCACTGCGGAGACATAATGAAAAAGATATTCAAATTTATAGGTATGATCTTTAAAGGGATTTGGAAGCTCATAACGTTTGTGCGTCTTGCGCTCGTTAACCTCTTCTTTTTACTCAGTATCGCCATCATCTACTTTGTATACTTCCACTCAGACACAGCTCAGCCCACTGTTCCACAGGAATCGGCTTTAGTACTTAACCTGTCTGGTCCTATCGTGGAGCAAAGTCGCTATATCAATCCGATGGATTCAGTCACGGGTTCACTGCTTGGCAAAGACCTTCCAAAAGAGAACGTCCTGTTTGATATTGTTGAAACGATTCGCTACGCCAAAGACGATGACAACGTTACTGGTATCGTTTTAGCACTCAAAGAACTGCCAGAAACCAATCTGACCAAGCTTCGCTACATTGCTAAAGCACTCAACGAGTTCAAAGCAACAGGCAAACCAATTTATGCGGTGGGTGACTTTTACAACCAAAGCCAATACTACCTAGCCAGCTACGCAACTAAAGTCTTCCTATCACCAGATGGTGGGGTTCTTCTCAAAGGTTACAGCGCTTATTCGCTTTACTACAAAACGTTATTAGAGAAGCTAGACGTCAATACGCACGTGTTCCGTGTGGGTACCTATAAGTCAGCTATCGAGCCTTTCATTCGTGACGACATGTCAGATGCAGCGAAAGAATCTGCTTCTCGTTGGTTAGGCCAATTATGGGGCGCATACGTTGATGACGTAAGCAACAACCGTCAGATCGACGCTAAGACCTTGAACCCAAGCATGGACTCTTTCTTAAAAGACCTTGAGTCGGTTGATGGCGATATCGCAAAACTGGCAGAGAAGCTTGGTTTAGTTGACGAACTGGCGACTCGCCAGCAAGTACGACTAGAGCTTGCTGACGTCTTCGGCAGTGATGGTCAAGACAGCTATAACGCGTTTGGGTACTACGAGTACCGTACAACCATGCTTCCAGACCTAACCAGTGAATCGCACGATGTTGCTGTGATTGTTGCTAGCGGCGCAATTATGGATGGTAAGCAGCCACGTGGCACCGTTGGTGGTGACACCACAGCAGCACTACTTCGCCAAGCGCGCAACGACGACAAAGTAAAAGCCGTTGTACTTCGTGTAGACAGCCCGGGCGGCAGTGCCTTTGCTTCAGAAGTGATTCGCAATGAAATTGAAGCGATCAAGCAAGCGGGCAAGCCGGTTGTTGTGTCGATGTCTAGTCTTGCCGCTTCGGGTGGTTACTGGATCTCGATGGGTGCGGACAAGATCTTGGCTCAACCAACGACCTTAACTGGTTCGATTGGTATCTTTAGTGTTATCACAACTTTCGAAAAAGGGTTGAACGATATTGGTGTTTACACTGATGGCGTTGGCACATCACCTTTCTCTGGTCTTGGTATTACGACTGGGCTTAGCGACGGCGCGAAAGATGCGTTCCAAATGGGCATTGAAAACGGTTACCGCCGATTCATTAGCCTAGTTGGAGAGAATCGCGGCATGGAAGTCGATGCTGTCGACAAGATCGCGCAAGGCCGAGTATGGACTGGCCAAGATGCAATCCAGAAAGGTCTAGTCGATGAAATTGGTGATTTTGATGATGCGATTGCGGCAGCGGCTTCACTTGCAGAGCTTGAAACCTACAACATCTACTGGGTAGAAGAACCACTTTCAACGACTGAACAATTTATTCAAGAGTTTATGAATCAAGTTCAGATGTCGATAGGCTTTGATATCCAATCAATGATTCCAAGCAGTTTACAACCTGTTACTCAGCAGTTAGCTCAAGATAGCCAGCTGTTAGGCAACTTTAACGACCCACAAGGCCGATACGCTTTTTGCTTAAACTGCCAAGTTCAATAAGATAAGCTCAACGCTTTGTTATCAAGAGGCGCCTCTGTGTGAGGCGCCTCTTTTTATTGCATGATAATTCGCTATAATCGCCCCCCTGTTCCCTATATCACACTAAGTATTAATCGCCATGGAAAGAAAACACATCTATATCGCGTATACCGGCGGCACAATTGGCATGCAGAAGTCTTTGGACCACGGCTATGTCCCTGTCGCAGGTTTTATGGATAAGCAGCTAGCTGGCATGCCTGAATTCCATCGCCCAGAAATGCCTGAGTACACCATTCATGAATACTCTCCATTGATGGACTCTTCAGATATGACGCCACTTGATTGGCAGACTATCGCTGATGATATTCGCGCGAACTACGATAAGTACGATGGTTTCGTTATCCTACACGGTACAGACACAATGGCTTACACCGCCTCTGCTCTGTCTTTCATGCTGGAAAACCTCGGCAAACCTGTGATTGTTACGGGCTCTCAGATCCCATTGGCAGAGTTACGTTCAGACGGACAAGCAAACCTGCTGAATGCTCTGCACATTGCAGCGAACTACCCGATCAACGAAGTGACACTGTTCTTCAACAACAAGTTGATGCGCGGTAACCGCAGCACAAAATCACACGCAGATGGCTTCAATGCGTTTACCTCTCCAAACCTAACCCCATTGCTAGAAGCAGGTATCAATATCCAGATCAGCAATAACGTTAAGGTAAACGAGCAACCTGAAGGTGCTTTCAAGGTTCATAACATTACTCCGCAACCCATCGGCGTAATCACTATGTACCCAGGCATCTCACATGAGGTGATTCGCAACACACTACTACAGCCTGTTAACGCAATGATTTTGCTTACTTTTGGTGTTGGTAACGCACCACAAAATCAAGAGCTACTTCAGCACTTAAAAGATGCATCAGAACGAGGTGTGATTGTAGTGAACCTAACTCAGTGTTTGGCCGGTAAAGTCAATATGGGTGGCTACGCGACGGGTTGTGCACTAGCAGAATCTGGAGTTATCAGTGGTTACGATATGACACCAGAAGCGGCACTGGCGAAGTTACATTACCTGTTGAGCCAAAACTTAAGCTACGAACAAGTGAAGGATCAAATGCAACAAGTGTTGCGCGGTGAGATGAGTTTATAAGCTTGTTCAGCTATAGGTTTAGAGGTTTAGAGCTATAGGTTCAGAGGTTTAGCTATGGGGTTAGCTATACGTTTAACCAAAACCTTCGCATTAACCCAGTCGTTTCATGGGTATCGCAGGCGTTTAACGTGAACTAAATCGTTTTATTGCTTATAAATAAACGGCTTAACAGCTAAAGGGGTGGCACAGTGCCACCCCTTTGTTGTAATTTAAGCCTAATGATTCGGGTTAACCCTAACAATATCTTCTTGGTCTGACTTAAATTGCTTCTTAAGCTCAGACTTAGATTTAAAGCTAATATCACCACCAGCTGCAATTGTCATATGTTGAGCTTCGGAGTTATGTTTAGATTGATATAACATAACTGCTTGCATACACGAGTCGCGCTGTTCTTTAGAGAGCACCGTACCTTCTGGCCATTTACCCGTCTCAACTGCGTAAGTTAAACGTTCGTAGACCTCGGGTGTCATTGCGCTAAGAAGTTGTTCTGCATCCATGATAAAGCCTTAGTTTTAACAATTTTCACCAGAAAATAACCCGTAACAGAATTGAGTCAAGAACCTGACCGATAATAAGTGCATTCGATCACAAGTGAAGGAATATGAAAATGATGAAACGGTTGGCGATTAGCCTATTACCTTTCACTCTGGTTGGGTGTCTTGAAGGAAATAAAAATACCGATCAACTCTGTCAAAGTAATCCGGGGCTGCAGTGTGAGGAATTGAACATGAACGATGGGCAATGTCGCGTCGCACGTACCGACCTCATCTGGCATCGATTTGAAGTTCAGAAGCAACCCTCCGAAGCCAATAAGATTAAAGAGTTCAAGTTAGTCACTGCGTACAAAAAGTGCCTAGAGCTTGCGGCGCAGATCGAGACGATTGATCAATCTAAGCTGCAAGAGCGTCGCTTTACTTCTTTAATGCACAGCATCGAAGAGTCTGAGCGTATTGTAGATGAACTATCACAATCCAATACACCGGAAACGCTTTACTTCTTGTGGTCACAAACCGGGGACACCAACGCCAGACGCAATTTCCTACAACTAGAAGGGAAAGAAGCGTTAAATACGGCAGAAATGCAATATGCCTTAGCCACCTTCTATACCACCCGCGATCATGCAAAAACGCTTAAGCTACTCAATAATGCGTTAACGCTTTCAAATGGTTCGGTCGTCAACACTGAAATCTTCAAGTCGATGGCCAGTATCAACCACAGCCTTGGTCATATGGAAAAAGCGTATGTGTGGGCAATGGTTGCCAAAGACTTTGATGTGCCCATTGCTTCTGAAGCAGAGCTCACTGTGCTGTATCGTTTCGACAAACCTCAATACAAGCAATTCAATGATGATGCTGAAAAGATTGTCGAAGCCATTGAAGACGGCGTTTACACCGCGTCTATAGTGCCTAACTATTAGTTTTGATTTCTTCATGCACAAAAAAAACAGCTACTTCATGGTAGCTGTTTTTATTTGTACTAGAGTTAATTCTGAAATCTTGGGTTGTTCAATAGTCCTTAATCGACAAGTACGACCTGTAAGGATTAAACAATTGTGACAAGTTATTTCGTACTTTTGTCATTTTTGTTGAAAATTAACGACACAGAATTAACACAGAATCGCTCACCTGTTGTCTGTGGGCCATCAGGAAAAACGTGACCTAAATGGCTATCACAAGCAGTACAACGGATCTCCACACGCTTCATTCCGTGACTTAGATCTTCTATATAGCGTACTGCTTCATCATTCACTGGGGCATCAAAGCTTGGCCAACCGCACCCAGAGTCATATTTGTTATCCGACAGAAACAAAGGGCTTTCACAGCATGTGCAGCTATAGACACCAGTGTTATGGTTGTGCAGTAACTTACCGCTATATGGGGCTTCAGTACCACGTTCACGGCACACAGCAAATTCGTCGTCCGTTAGGCGCTCACGCCAGTATTCATCAGGCTTTATCATATTTCCTCCCTTTTGAACCACGTTAATATCTCTCCACATTCTCTGTTATTATATTTACTTTTTTCTATAAAGGCTTGCATATCAGTCGTTTTGTAGCACATACTTTCTCACCAGGAAACATTGTACATATACACTCATAAGTGAATCATCATTTAGGGGTATTTTACCCAACTGGAAGGGTACAGAGCCACTTGCAATGGTCAATTTTCAACCACTTACGCCCAATTGTTAAGAAAAGCGTCGCTTTTTTTTGACATTAAACAAGTTAAGTCGGATTATCTATTGCAGATGTATACTGGATTCTGTAATTTTACTACCAGTTATCTTTAATCAGAAATTAAGTTGTGGAGCAACTACAATGACTATCAAAGTAGGTATTAACGGTTTTGGCCGTATCGGCCGTTTCGTATTCCGCGCAGCTCAAGAGCGTGCAGACATCGAAGTAGTAGGTATTAACGATCTAATCGACGTAGAGTACATGGCATACATGCTTAAGTACGACTCAACTCACGGCCGTTTCAACGGTACTGTTGAAGTTGAAGGCGGTAACCTAATCGTTAACGGTAAAACTGTACGTGTTACAGCTGAGCGTAACCCAGAAGATCTTAAGTGGGATGCTATCGAAGTAGACGTAGTTGCTGAAGCAACTGGTCTTTTCCTAACTGACGAGACTGCACGTAAGCACATCACTGCTGGCGCTAAGAAAGTAGTTCTTACTGGTCCTTCTAAAGATGCAACTCCAATGTTCGTAATGGGCGTTAACCAAGCATCTTACGCTGGTCAAGACATCGTTTCTAACGCTTCTTGTACTACTAACTGTCTTGCACCTATCGCTAAAGTACTTAACGATAAGTGGGGCATTGAGTCTGGTCTTATGACTACAGTTCACGCTACTACAGCAACTCAAAAAACTGTAGATGGCCCTTCTGCTAAAGACTGGCGCGGTGGCCGTGGTGCTTCTCAAAACATCATCCCATCTTCAACTGGTGCTGCTAAAGCTGTAGGCGTTGTTCTTCCAGAACTAAACGGCCTTCTAACTGGTATGGCTTTCCGTGTACCAACTGCTAACGTATCTGTAGTTGACCTAACTGTTAACCTAAAAGCATCTGCATCTTACGAAGAAATTTGTGCTGCAATGAAAGAAGCTTCTGAAGGCGAAATGGCTGGCGTTCTTGGTTACACTGAAGACCAAGTAGTATCACAAGATTTCATCGGTGAAGTTCAAACTTCAGTATTCGATGCTAAAGCTGGTGTTGCTCTAACTGACAAATTCGTTAAAGTTGTATCTTGGTACGACAACGAAATCGGTTACTCAAACAAAGTTCTTGACCTAATCGCTCACATCTCTAAGTAATTTCTTTTTAGAAATAGCTTTAGATAAGCATTAGCGAAGACTGTTTTGAGCAGACTTTGAAAAAAGGCGACCTTAGTGTCGCCTTTTTAATACCTGCTATCTTTTAAACGGCTTCGCCCCCGATCGCCAAAATGCCTTGGCTAGTCACACACTAAAACTGAAGCTAAACCTAAACCTAAACCTTAAGTCAAAACGCAAAATTTAATTCCAATACTGGCTCTGCTTGTCGCTCATAAAATCACAAGCACTGTTCTAGCCAGCATTTGAATTCAATTTCCTTAGAAGGATCATGTAATGGATTTATCTACTCTGCCTACACTGACAGTACTTTCTGACAACGTGACTATCGTTGAACACGAAGGTGTAAAATTGGTTCGCGTTATCCACGATAAAGCAAACGCAGCCATTTCATTGTTTGGAGGCCATGTGGTGTCATTCCAACCACAAGGTCAACAAGACCTTATTTGGATGAGCCAACAAGCTAAATTCGATGGAAAAACAGCCTTACGTGGTGGTATTCCAGTATGTTGGCCTTGGTTTGGCCGCATTGCAGCACCGGCACATGGCTTTGCACGTTCAAGCGAATGGCAATTAGTTGAGCACCGTGAAAGCGAAGCGGGTGTGATTGTAAGCCTAGGCCTAAAGCCGAATAAAGAAACTCTGGCAGTATGGCCGCATCAGTTCGATGCACGTTTAAATGTTGAGATTGGTGACCAACTAAAAGTAACTTTGGATGTGAAAAACACAGATTCACAACCATGGACTTTCTCTGGAGCGCTGCACACTTACCTAAACGTTGGTGATATTCACAACACAACCACAACCGGTATGGGTGCTGAGTACATTGATAGCCTGCAAGGTGGCAAGATCTGCCAAGGTGGTTCTGAACTGGTACTGACCGACACAATTGACCGAGTTTACACGCAACCAGAAGCGCAAATCTTTGTTGCTGACAAAAAGCTGGATCGCACGCTAACAGTTGAAAACCACGGTCATAACTCTGCAGTATTGTGGAACCCGTGGGCGGAAGGCGCAACAGCTATGGGCGACATGCAAGACGACGGTTACCTAACCATGATGTGTGTAGAATCAACACTACACGCACCAAGCCTAGAAGCAGGCAAAACGCTACAGCCTGGCGAAAACCACCAGCTGATTACGGTAATTTCCTCAAACTAGGCCTCTAGCGAGTTCAATTAGACATAAAAATGCAGCTCATAAAGCTGCATTTTTTATTGCCCCTAACCTCACACGTACCGTCCAGTAATCAACGTCTTAACACAAGCCAGTAGTCCATCGCCTCTTCGTTTAAACCCACGCCACGTGGTTCTCATCACTCTAGTTTATAAATATAACTATCAATTCATTAATTATTATCAATTACTGCCGATAAATAAGTACCTATGATAGAAAGCTCAATAACAAACTTCCTTAAAACCACTTAACAACACCTCAATGAAGACAGGATAGTGAATTCATGTTCGAGAAATACAAAAATCAAAGTGTTGGCTTCCAACTTAAGTTGGTCATTTTGCTGTGCTTGCTTATCGCCTTTGGTTCCATTGCAACACTCGTGTACCGCAATGCCTCACAGGTATTATTAGACAACACGTTAAAAGAACACCAATCCAAAGTAGAAGCGATGGCCAAAACCATCTCTGGTCAGTTTGATGCTTACCTGCATACCGCTAAAGTTTTAGAATCCACTTTTCGTAACGGCTACCTAGCAGGTGTTTATGTTGAAAGTTATGACGTTGAGTTCAACGGTCATTCTATTCCTAACATGACTCAATACGGTGAGAGCCTAATCAATGACACCAAACTCGTCGATAGCTTTACTCGCGACACCGGCGCCGTAGCGACCCTATTTGCCCCATTTGGCGACGACTTTATTCGTGTCTCTACGTCTCTTAAAAAACCTTCAGGCGAACGAGTCGTTGCGACCACGCTAGGGAAAAATCATCCAGGCTATAGCAAGCTCAAAAATGGCCAGCCTTATTACTCTCAAGTTAAGCTCTTCGGTCAACGCTACATCACCTACTATGCGCCTTTGACCAATGCTCAAGGCAAAGTAAACGGTGTCTCTTTCATTGGTTTGCCAGTAGAAGAGGCGACTCAAAGCCTGTTTGAATCTCTACGCTCTGTTTCTTGGGGGGATACGGGATACACCATCATTGTTGATAATGAGAAAGAGCATCAAGGCCAGTACTTACTGCACCCAACTAACGTGGGCGGTGGTAAATCGATTGTTGATGTTGCTGACTATGACGGCAACAAACCTTTCTATCAGATCTTTGAACAGCCATCAGGTCTAATTCTATATCCATACAAGGTTAACGAAACCGTTGGTGAGAAGTACCTTGTCTACACTGAAGTTCCCGGGTGGGATTGGAAACTGCTTGGCGGTACTTTTATCAAGGAAGTGACCAAGGGCAGTGATGAATTACTCAAGCTCATCGCTATAATTGCTACCTTGATTGCTGCCGCTACCATCGTCGCGTTAACCTTCGTGTTAAACCGTACACTGACGCCACTAACGACGTTAAACGAGTACATGCTGCGTTTAGGAAAAGGCGAAGTGAGCCTGCATATTCCAAACAATGGCAAGCAGACGAAAAACGAGATCAGCAACCTAAATACCGGTGTTGCGAACATGGCAGCTCAATTGAATACACTCGTGGGCGAGATACGTACGACCAGTGACCAAGTACAGAACAGCTCAAGCAGTGTGTCACAAGATGCCAGCCACAACTTGAGTCAATCTGATCGCCAGCAAGCACAGGTTGAGCAAGTCGTTACGGCCATTGAAGAGATGGCCACCTCTGCAGAATCTGTAGCGCAGCAAGTGAACAGCATTGCTGAAAATGTTCGCCTTGCAAATGAAGACAGCCAGAAAGGTTTAGAAGTCGTTGAAGGTGTGTGTATTGATGTTGCCCAGCTGAATGATCAATTAGACAAGTCAGCATCGGCCATCGAGCAAGTGAGTTCTGATAGCGAAAGCATTCAAACCGTCACTAAGATGATTGATGACATCGCAGAACAAACCAACTTACTTGCGTTGAACGCTGCGATAGAAGCAGCACGTGCGGGTGATCAGGGGCGTGGTTTTGCCGTTGTCGCTGACGAAGTAAGAACATTGGCTCATCGTACACAAACGTCAGTGCAAGACGTAGTGAGCATCATCGAGAAGTTGAAATCTTCAACTAACAATGCCGTGAACCTGATGACACAAAGTCAATCGAATGCCAACCAAGTACTCGATAAAGCGCAAGAAGCCGGTACGGCTCTAGAGTCGATTGCCTCTCAAGTTGAATCTATTGCTTCTCAAGCTGAAACCATCGCTGCGACATCAGAAGAGCAAGCTCAGGTTTCTCAAGAAATCGCCGCAAACGCACATGCGATCAGCGACCTCAACCAGCAGAGCCGTGAAACGAGCGCTAAGACCTCTCACAGTGCTGATGAACTTCAAAAACAAGCTGAGTCGTTAAAGAACCAAGTTAACTTCTTTAGCTAGAAGCCGAGTTCACTGTTTCTATCAGTGACTTGCTCATAACCAATAGAGCCAACCATACGTTGGCTCTATCTCTTCACTAACTGGCTCTACCTATTCACGGATTGCCGTTAGCCAAGACAGCTGCGTTTATTCTAGCGCCCCACTATGCTTCCTGTTAAAATTTTGGACTTGAAATTTCTACCTCGAGTTCGCAATGACTTACCAATGCCCTTTGTGTCACCAACCTTTATCTCAAAACGATCGTACGTTTAAGTGTGAAAAGAACCATCAGTTCGACCTAGCGAAAGAAGGCTATGTCAATTTGATGCCAGCACACCACAAACGCTCAAAAGATCCAGGTGACAACAAAGAGATGATGCAGGCTCGTCGCCGCTTCCTTGAAGGCAACCACTACGATCCGATGCGCCAAGCCGTTGTTGGTTTATGCGCTAGCTATCTGCCAGAAACAGCCCCTAGCCTATTGGATATAGGTTGCGGTGAAGGTTATTACACCAATGAAATTGCGGTAAACCTTCAAGAAAAGAATGGCGCTACTTTTGGCCTAGATATCTCTAAGATTGCTATCAAATATGCCGCTAAACGCTACCCAGCGGTCGACTTCTCTGTTGCTTCGAGTCATCGCCTACCCTTTGCTGAAAATAGCTTAGATGGCATTCTACGCATTTACGCGCCTTGCAAGGCAGAAGAGCTGCAACGCACCATCAAAGACAATGGTGTGGTGATCACCGTGACACCTGCTAGCCGACACCTTTATCAGCTGCGTGATGCGATTTATGATGGCGTTCGTTTGCACGATGAAGATCCAGAGATGATCGAAGGTTTTACTCTTGAGCACCAAGAGCAACTAAACTATATGATGGAACTATCGGGGTCAGACGCATTCGACCTGCTACAGATGACGCCGTTTGCTTGGAAAGCGAGTGAAGAATTTAAACAACAACTCACCGATTCAGAGCAATTCAACTGTGAAGCTGACTTTATGCTACGAGTGTACCGCAAACAACTTAATTGATATTGATTATCGTTTGCATTGAAATCTCATCTTGCCTCCTTTAGTATGCGTGTTCTTCAAGGAGGCATTTCATGCAACGTATTATTCTTATCGGATTAGCTACCCTGCTTACAGCTTGTGCTAATCAACCTTCAAACAGCACTTCTCAAAAAGTGGCTAACACGCAAACGCAAGCCGTTTCCACATTCTACGACTACCAATTCGCGTCTCCACAAGGTGAAGCGCTTTCTCTCAATGCATTACCTAAACAGCTGATTAACGCTGATGTGGTTCTTATTGGCGAATGGCACACTCACTCGGCAATCCATCGCTTTCAAACAGACTTCTTAAAAGCGCGCCGCAATGCCACATCAAACATTGCGCTTTCAATGGAACAATTCACTCGAGAGCATCAAAACACATTAAACCAATATCTAAATGATGAGATTGGCGAACAAGTTCTTATGTCTCAAGCGGCTGCTTGGCCAAATTACGAAAGTGATTACCGCGCGTTAGTGGAGTTCGCTAAAACCAACAACGTCGATATCATTGCGGCAAACGCACCAAAACCCTTTGTACAGTGTATCGGCCGTAAAGGATTATCCTATCTAGATCAGCTAACGACGGAACAACGTCAATGGATTGCTTCAGAAGTGGATACTGGCGATAGCCCTTATAAAGAAAAGTTCATGGCTTCGATGCATCACGGAACACCAGAGCAAACAGAAAAACAGTTTGCGGCTCAAGTCACATGGGACGAAACCATGGCAGAGTCGATTGTTGATTACCTCGCATCAAACCCAGACCAACAAGTGATTCATGTGGCCGGTAAGTTCCACACCGAAGGTGGTTTAGGCACGGCAGCATCGATTCTACGTCGTAACCCTGATTTGAAAATTGCCATCATCAGCCCAGTTGAAGAGATCTCATCGGATAGCAGTGACTATCAGCTTGAAGTTCTCTCGCCACCGGCTCGCTTTGTTAAGAAAGAGAACCGAATGAAGGCATATAAGCACCTATCTAAGCGCGGAGCCGATCTCAAGTGCGACTAAAATCGCTATCCAGACTTAATCTTATTCAAGTTTAGGTCTGGCATGCTATAAGTCTGGCAAACTAAAAGCTTATTCAATCGCGCCCTAAGATAAATATTGATATCGGCATAGGAATTGCTTAATTACCAAGCAGTTTTGATTAAGCAGACGAAGATATATTGTGCGAATAAAAAACATCACCACGGTGATTAAATGCACAAGTTTTTCACACCTCTGCCGATACTATATTTAAGGATAGGTAAGGAGAGCGATATGACGCCAGTAGGAACGAGTAACACTCAGCTGTATTCACCTTCGCAAATGAACGCACAAGCTAAAAGCATTGAAGCTGACAAGCCTGCACCTCTTAAGGTTGAGCAAAATACCGTTAAGCTTTCCGATGAGGGCAAAGCCCTATTATCTGCCCTTAAAGAAATCGATAAAGAAGCCAAGAAAGTCGAAGCTGAAAACGCGACCGTTACTGATAAGGTTGAGTCATTTGCTCACGGCGCATTAGGTATGGATCACCCAGATAAGATTGAAGAAGAGGACGATGGTTCTTATTCAGCAGGGCAATACTTATCCGCAGCGGCAACGGTTGGTGGCATTCTTCTCGCTCTTATATAACCTTACTTTCCTTTACGGCATTCCTTTCACTGCACCACGTGCATTGTTTGCACAGCACTGCTTACATTGTCCCTATTGCTCTGAGCCTCTTTCATTGCAAAAAATCGATTTGTCGTCACGACAACACACCTGATTTGTCCTAAAAAACGAGTTCACGACATAATTCCGCTCTCATTTTAATGGAATAATACTCGTGAAAAACTCTTTTGCGCTTATTGATAAGCCAACCTTTTTTGGTGCGATAGCACTCCTACTCACGATCATCTTCCCGCTGATTATGTTCCCGACGCAAGGAGCAGACTGGATCGCGGTCGCTAAAACCTTTATGACAGACCAACTTGGTTTCTTGTACCTAGCGCTTGGACTCGCAGCTTGTGCCTTCATGGTCTACGTTGTGTTCAGTGATATGGGACAAATTAAACTGGGTGAAGCCGATGAAGAACCTGAATTTAAAACCGCTTCATGGGCAGCAATGCTTTTCTGTGGTGGTATCGGGGCAAGTATCTTGTATTGGGGTTGTATCGAGTGGGCTTACTACTACCAATCACCGCCTTTTCAACTAGAACCCGGCAGTGAAGAAGCCGTTCGTTGGGCTGCGACCTATGGTTTATTCCACTGGGGTCCAATTGCTTGGTCTATCTACCTAATCCCTGCTATTCCAATTGCCTACTTTTTCTATGTACGTAAACAACCTGTACTAAAAATTTCTAGCGCATTAATGCCAGTATTGGGTGAACACCATAGCCGCGGCGTTGCAGGTAAAGTTGTAGATATCCTATTCATCTTTGGTCTATTAGGCGGCGCAGCAACAACGTTAGGTTTAGCAGCACCTCTTATTACTGAAGGCCTTAACCACTTATTCGGCCTACCAAAAAATAACGTCACTCAAGTTATGGTGCTTCTGGTTTGTACTGCGATATTCGCATACTCATCGTATGCGGGTTTGGAAAAAGGCATCAAGATCCTCAGTAACATCAACTTCTGGGGCGCAATGGGCTTATTGATATTCGTCCTAATCGCTGGCCCAACGATTTTCATGCTTGAAACGGGTCTAGACTCGATTGGTCGCCTATTGTCTAACTTCTTTGTGATGGCAACGTGGGCTGAACCATTCGGCGGCTACGGTACGTTCGAAAATACCCATTTCCCACAAGATTGGACCATTTTCTACTGGGCATGGTGGCTAGTTTTTGCACCAAGCATGGGCCTGTTTGTTGCGCGTATCTCTCGCGGCAGAACCATTAAACAAATGGTGTCAGGCTCTATCTTCTTTGGTTCATTAGGCTGTTTCTTATTCTTCATGATCTTAGGTAACTACGGTTTATCCCTACAGTTATCTGGTGAGCTAGATGTCGTTGCAATCTTAAACGAAGAAGGCGCAACCAAAGCTATCTTCTCGATGCTGGCACAACTGCCAATGAGCACGTTAGTGATCGCCGTATTTACACTGTTGTGTATTATTTTTACTGCGACAACCTTTGACTCTATATCTTACATTTTGGCTTCTGTGGTTCAGAACAACGTGACCGAAGAGCCAATGCGTTGGAACCGTATGTTCTGGGCATTCACACTGTCGTTCTTACCAACGATTCTGATGTTCTTGGGCGGTCTAAGCACGCTTCAAACCGCTGCAATTGTCGGTGGCTTACCGCTACTGGCTATCTCTGTGATGTTGATGATCTCAGCCGTTCGTGCAACGAGCCTCGATTTACGTCACCAAGAGAGTTACATCGAGCCGACGATTAACATCGAAGAGCTGCCAGACATGGATCCATGGTCGGCAGAAGGGATGGCACTGGCACAGTTCGAGAAAGAGAAAGACGCAGCACAAGAAGCCGCAGAACTTGAACGTGAAGCTTATAAAGCCCTTGCTGATGTGAAGAAAGAAATCCGCGCTTATGTTCTTGAACAGGGTGCACAAATGGAAACACATGAGCTTCCTGAAAACCTACAACAAGCACTTGAGCAGGCTGAAAACAACCTAAGTACAGCTCAAGCGAAAAAAGTTGAGTTATCAGAGCAAGCTCAGAAAGCTCGAGTCGCGTTCAATCAGGTGGTTGCAGAACTGCCACTTGCTTGACATTAGCCATGACACAGTCCATTTATTTGGACTCTCCTAAATACGACAAAGGCTCACAGAAATGTGAGCCTTTTTTTATGTTTTTCTAAAAATTTGAGTTATTGCTCAATTTCATATTGATGAAACAAATATGAAACGACTTTGACACAAATCGGTGTTCTAATCATCCCGCTTATATAAAAAGGGATAACTAATGAAGCACTTTATGAAACCAATTGTTACCGCAGTGGTAACCTCTACACTCTCATTCAACGTACTTTCAGCAGAAATCAAAAATGTCATTCTGATGATCGGCGACGGCATGGGACCTCAGCAAGTTGGCTTATTGGAAACCTACGCAAACCAAGCGCCAAATTCCATCTATAAAGGGAACAAAACGGCCATTTATCAACTTGCTCAAGAAGGGGTTATTGGTTCATCCCTAACGCATCCGGAAGACGCAATCGTAGTGGATTCAGCTTGCTCTGCGACCATGCTTGCAACGGGTATCTACAGCGGTTCAGAAGTGATCGGTATCGATTCCCAGGGTAACCATGTTGAGACAGTACTTGAGAAAGCGAAAAAAGCAGGCAAAGCGACCGGCTTAGTTTCCGACACACGCTTAACTCACGCGACCCCTGCTTCTTTCGCCGCTCACCAACCTCACCGTTCTTTAGAGAATCAAATTGCATCTGACATGTTAGCAACGGGCGCTGATGTGATGCTCTCTGGAGGACTGCGTCATTGGATTCCTAAATCGACCAACGACAAAGGTGAAACCTATAAGCAACTTGAGAAACTGACTCAAGGTGATGTTTACCTCAAATCGAAGCGTAAAGACGACCGTAACCTGCTGACTGAAGCAGAGACAGACGGCTACCAGCTGGCGTTTAATCGCAATATGCTAGACGATGCTAAGGGCGATAAACTACTTGGCCTATTCGCCTACTCTGGCATGGATGATGGCATCGCTTACAGCAACAAGAAAAAGAGTGGCGAACGAACTCAGCCAAGCCTGAAAGAGATGACACAAAAAGCGCTCAACATCCTATCCAAAGATGAAGATGGCTTTTTCCTAATGGTCGAAGGTGGCCAAATCGACTGGGCGGGACACAGTAACGATGCAGGTACCATGCTGCATGAACTGCTCAAGTTTGATGAAGCGATCCAAACGGTGTATGAATGGGCAAAAGATCGTGAAGATACGATCGTGATTGTGACCGCAGACCACGAAACAGGCTCTTTCGGTTTCAGCTACTCTTCTAATGACCTACCAAAACCACAGAAACGTTCTGGTGAAGCCTTTGCTGATCGCGACTATGCACCCAACTTTAACTTTGGCGCATTCGATATTCTTGATGGTTTATACAATCAGAAGCAAAGCTACTACGGTATGATCAGCGAATTTCAGAAGCTGGATAAAGCGCTGCAAACACCTGAAAAACTGGCTGAGATCGTCAATAAGAATAGTGAGTTCCCTATCACTGCTGAACAAGCAAAAAACGTGTTAGCCAGTAAGCCGAATCCATACCGATTGGCTCAGCACAAATACTTGTCGGCAGAAGAAGTGCCTGCTATCAACGATTTTGATGCATTCTTCCCTTATAACGACCGTGGCAACCTGCTTGCTCGTGAACAAGCAACAGGCCAAAACATCGTTTGGGGTACAGGTACACACACTCACACACCAGTGAACGTGTTTGCTTGGGGTCCTGCTGAAAAGATACTGCCAGTTTCGAAAATCATGCACCACTCAGAACTGGGTGAGTACATTAAACAACAAGTAAACTAGCCTGAATCTTTTTTGCTCGTTTCACTTAGCGCCCTTCGGGGCGTTTTTTGTTTTAAGCTTTTAAGCCTTTAAGCTAAGTGAGTAAGTGAGTAAGTGAGTAATTGAGTTTTAAATTTAGGCGACGCCAAATAGTAAAACAGCCGCTAAAGAGAGGCTGTTTTTATAATACTTAGCGATTTGGGTGATTCAAGATGTGGTCTTCCCAATCGACAACATCGATTTCGTATACCACTTTGTTACGAACACTTTCACCTGCAGCATGCATCTCTGACTTAGAACCCGTAATCAATGGGTGCCACTCAGGAATCGGCTTAGATTCAGATAGAAGACGGTAAGCACAAGTATCTGGTAGCCAATGGAATTCATGAATCTTGTCACGAGTCAGCTTCAAACACTCTTCACCTGAAGTGAAGCGGTTCGGGTAGTCTTTACAAGAACATGTTTTGTCGTTTAACCAGCTGCACGCCACGTTGGTGTAGTAAACTTCATCACTATCTTCATCCATTAGTTTATGCAGGCAACACTTACCACAACCGTCACACAGTGATTCCCACTCGTTCTCGGTCATTTGCTCTAGTGTCTTTTCTTGCCAAAATGGATTCGTCATAGGATTACTTCTTACTCTTTTACTGGGGTGCGTGTTATACCGCTAGCCCATAAAAAGTTCAAGGATAATAATTGTTCATTCTTTGATTCAATCAACAGCTGTCACTCTCATCATTTTTTGCTACTATCGCGCACCCTGTTATTTAGTGAGTTTAATTTGATGGAATGTCGCCTAGGTTGTGGAGCTTGTTGTATCGCTCCAAGTATTACATCTGCTATTCCTGGAATGCCTAATGGTAAGCCTGCTGGCGTACGCTGCATTCAATTAAATGAGCAAGATCTATGCAAATTATTTGGTCAACCTTCACGCCCGAAGGTATGTCACCAGTTCAAAGCCTGCCCTATCATCTGTGGTAAAACAGACCAAGAAGCGCTTGATAACCTTATTGAGCTCGAAGCAATAACCTAACAATACTTTTCTTCTTATATATGCCCAAGATTTCACAACTTTGATAGATCTAAACTATCTTATTGATACTGGTAAAGATTAATAAGGATAGTTATGAATAAGTATATCGCAGAAATGTTCGGTACGTTTTGGTTGGTGTTAGGTGGTTGTGGTAGTGCCGTCTTAGCCGCGGCTTTCCCTGATGTGGGAATTGGTCTACTCGGAGTTTCCCTTGCCTTTGGTTTAACCGTACTCACCATGGCTTTTGCTATTGGCCATATATCCGGTTGCCACCTTAACCCTGCTGTCACCATCGGTCTATGGAGTGGTGGTCGCTTTGATGGCAAAGATGTTGCGCCTTATATTATTGCCCAAGTGATTGGCGGTATTATCGCGGGCGGCGTACTATTTGTGATTGCTTCAGGCCAAGCAGGCTTTGACGCTGCGGCATCTGGCTTTGCTTCCAATGGTTACGGTGAACACTCACCGGGTGGCTATTCGCTAACCGCAGCACTCGTGTGTGAAGTAGTAATGACTATGGTGTTCCTATTCGTGATCATGGGGGCAACCGATTCGAAAGCACCGGCTGGATTTGCACCTATCGCGATTGGTCTTTGTTTAACCTTGATCCACCTTATCAGTATCCCCGTCACTAATACCTCTGTGAACCCTGCTCGAAGTACTGGTGTAGCCGTATTTGTTGGGGACTGGGCTGTTTCACAATTATGGCTATTCTGGATTGCACCGATTATTGGTGCCGTGATTGGCGCTGCGATTTACAAAGCCGTGCGTGGCTCTGATTAATTGTTTGAAAAGGTTTTAGAGTAGACGCGTTTCAGAATAGAGCTTTATAACAAAAAGAAAAAGCCGCTTAGTGATGATTCACCAAGCGGCTTTTTTAGATCTTATGACGACCGAGTAAGGAGTGCGAAAGCGTGGTGCCATCCACCAGCTCTAGCTCACCACCGACGGGAACACCATGGGCGATACGGCTAGCGTTCACTTCATGGGCATTACATAGCTCAGCAATGTAATGCGCTGTTGCTTCCCCTTCTACTGTCGGGTTAGTCGCTAGAATTACTTCAGTGATATCACCACGACGTAAACGGTAATCCAAGACATCGAGACCGATATCACTTGGACCGATACCATCAAGTGGTGAAAGATGCCCCATAAGCACAAAGTAACGACCTGAATATTGGCCAGTTGCTTCAATGGCTGCAATGTCTGCAGGGCTCTCTACTACACAAATTTGACCATTTTCCTGACGTTTAGGATTGGTACAAATGTGGCAAGTATCTTCTTCAGTAAAAGTACGGCACTCATTACAATGACCAATTTCGGTCATTGCTTGGCTAAGAGCTTCAGCCAACTGTAGGCCGCCTTTTCTATCGCGCTGTAACAAATGAAAGGCCATACGCTGCGCCGACTTGGGGCCAACCCCAGGTAGACAACGTAAGGCCTCCATCAAATGCTCCAGCATATGACTGGTACGCATATTTAACCGTTCTAACTTTAAATAACGGCTTATTCAAGAACAAGCCGTTGGAAGAGACAAGTCTCTTATAAATAAGTCGCTTAGAAAGGCATTTTCATACCTGGTGGAAGTTGCATCCCACCAGTTACGCCAGCCATTTTCTCTTTTTGAGTCTCTTCAACACGACGAGCTGCATCGTTGAAAGCGGCTGCGATAAGATCTTCAAGCATCTCTTTATCGTCTTCCATTAGGCTTTCATCGATATCAACGCGACGAACACTGTGACTACCAGTAATCGTAATTTTTACAAGGCCAGCTCCTGACTCACCTGTAACTTCCATATTTGCGATTTCTTCTTGAAGCTTTTGCATGCGTTCTTGCATTTGCTGGGCTTGCTTCATCATGTTGCCCATACCGCCTTTACCAAACATGTTATTACTCTCTGGTCTAATTGGTTTATTAAAATCATTTAAGCTACTAAGGGCTTAAATGGGGGTTAAAACACTGTGATTCAACCCCACGAGTTCAGTTCTCTGATTTGCTTTCCAAGGATGATATGTCCATCACTAAATGAAAGGCATATCGATATTGGAGGAACACTATATTGGACGAACGCTGTCTCTATCCAACTCGGCAGCAAAACGTCTTTCGATAAACTGTACGTTGGCATCGTTTTCCAAACTGGTAAACGCGTCTTTCAACTTGCTTTGATACAATCTTTCTCGCAGTTCTAGCGGTGTTTCTCCACCATCACCAATTTCAACACTCAAATGACACTCTTCTCCAAGCACAGTATTGAGAGACTGCAATAGCTCACTCTGTGCACGGTCCGTATTCAAGTGAGCCTGGCTCGCTCTTAACGTTAAGGTGATTGATGTGTCAATCTTAGTAAATACTGAGTTCAATGCTAACTGTTCAACAAGCTTGGCTGTCTCTAGCTTTTGAATCGTGGCGGACCATTCATCTTGAACAATCGACTCTTGAAGCAATTTATCGACCATTTCTGGTGTCTTAATATGCTCTAACGCACGCTTGATCTGAGTAGGTGTAAGCTCTTTGCTCACCTCTTTCACTACAGGTTTAGACGGTTTCCAGCGATAAGGTTCATTATCGTTGGTCACATTTTCTGTCGAAGAGGCGGTTAAAGAAGCTGGCGACACCCGCTCAGAACCACCGTGTTGCTGAGCAACGCGGTCAAGAACTGATGTTTTAGCTGGTGTCGCTTTAGCCTTTTTTGGCGCCGAACCTTTGTTTTCTGTTGCTGCACCACCTCTACGTTGAGAACGCAATTGGTGACGTAAACCACTCACAGGCGAAGTTGCACGCGCTGGTTGCTCTTGCGAAGCAGAAGGAACAGGTGTAACAGAAGGTGCAACGGGAGCAACATTTGGCTGCTCTTGATTCTGATAATTAGCTTGCTGAGTCATGGGACTCATCGGCTGCTCTGTGCCGTAGCTTGGACGCTCATCATAAGCAGGTGGCGCGTCATACTGACTGTGCGGGTAATCCTGTTCTGGATAACCTTGGTTGCCTGAATGATCAGCGTAACCTTGCGAATCTGAATATTGGTTCTGATTCTGCGGCGGTTGCTGTTGCACAGGCTGCTGCTGACCAGGAGCTTGCTGAGGCACTTGAGGCTGCGAAGCCGCAGGAGCCTGAACTGACTGTCTCGGAGCGGCCATTGGCGCAGCTTGTCTCACTGGCTGAGCAACATTCTGAACCTGGTTCTGAACCGGATTCTGAGCTGAAGGCGCTGGGCTAGTCGACTCAGTCGAGATAGCCGTAGCAACAGTTTGCTCAGCAGGTCTGAATGCCAACATACGCAGAACCACCATCTCGATACCAACACGAGCGGTTGGCGATAATGGCAAGTCTTGACGCCCTTTCAACACTATCTGGTAGTAGAGTTGGATGTCTTGAGGGCTTAACGCTTTGCTCAGCAGTTCTAGCCTTTCAGCATCAGGCTGAGCCTTGTCTAAAGTCGACGGCAGAGCTTGATACATCGCTAAACGGTGTAATTGAGTCGCAAGTTGACTCAGCAATCCATCCCACTCAACGCCATTTTCAGCAAGAGCTTGAATGCAAGCCATCGCTAATTGTGGTTGTTTACTGCTAATCGCTTCAAGTAGATGAATCGCTTGGTCTGTATCTAGCGTACCAAGCATGTGAGCAACAGTGTCTGTCACTACATTACCATTACCTAATGCGATAGCTTGGTCTGTTAGGCTAAGAGCGTCACGCATACTGCCATCAGCGGCATGAGCAATCATTCCAAGCGCACGAGATTCATACGTCACATTTTCTTGTTCAAGAATATGATCGAGTTGCTCGTGGATATTATCAACGCTAATCGGCTTAAGGTGGAATTGCAGACAACGCGACAATATAGTCACAGGAAGCTTTTGCGGATCCGTCGTTGCGAGCAAGAACTTCACATACTCAGGCGGCTCTTCTAAGGTCTTTAGAAGCGCGTTAAAGCTGTGCCTAGACAGCATGTGTACTTCATCGATTAGGTAAACCTTGAAGCGACCACGTGCAGGCTTGTACTGAACATTGTCCAGAAGCTCGCGGGTATCTTCTACCTTAGTACGTGAGGCAGCATCGATCTCGAGCAGGTCAACAAAACGACCTTCATCGATCTCTTTACAGGTTGCACACTCACCACAAGGGGTTGCAGTAATGCCTGTTTCACAGTTGAGTCCCTTCGCAAACAAACGGCCGATGGTCGTTTTACCGACACCTCGTGTACCGCTGAATAGGTAAGCGTGATGCAACCTATTTTGGCTAAGGGCATTCTCTAATGCTGTTAAAACATGGGCTTGACCAACCACTTCTTTGAATTTGGTTGGTCGCCATTTTCGCGCTAACGCAAGATAGCTCATGAATAATTCCGAAAAGGATTAGTGACCGTCGAATTCGCAGATGCTAAACACTTCTAGACCTAAGCCTTGTAAGCGCTTGTCACCACCGATTTCTGGAAGGTTAATAACAAATGCAGCGTGTTCTACCACACCACCAAGCTGACGAATCAGCTTTGTGGTCGCTTCAATCGTACCGCCTGTTGCTAGCAAGTCATCAACCATCAGCACTTTATCGCCTTCGACGATAGCGTCGGTATGGATTTCTAGCGTATCAGTGCCGTACTCAAGCTCATAAGATTGTGCCACAGTTTGACGAGGCAACTTGCCCGGTTTACGAACAGGGATAAAGCCGACACCTAGCTCAAGAGCAAGAGGCGCACCAAATAGGAAACCACGAGCTTCAGTACCAACGATCTTAGTAAAGCCCATGCCCTTGTATGTGTCCACTAACAGGTCAATTGTCGCTTTGTAAGCGGCAGGATCTTCCATCAAGCTTGTTACGTCACGGAACAAAATACCCGCTTTAGGGTAATCAGGAATGCTTTTGATGCTTGCTTTGATCAGAGAGATTTTTTCTGTGTTCATAATCTTATGCACTTCATTAGGCCGCTTTCCAAACTCTCGTTAACGAATCAAACATCAACGCTCGGAATTAAGGAAAGGTACGATTGGTATTCATTGCAACGAGAGTCATAACTCTGATTGCTGAAATAATAAACGCCCGCTATACAAGCAGGCACACTGGCTTAATGGTAGTGATTTTCTTTGCTGTCAGCAACCAACTCATGGGTTGGAAGTCGCATAAACCATGTGAGAAGAATAACAAGTACACAAATTAGGAAAACCTTGACCCAAATGATCGGGGCAAAGTAGATCGATAACGCAAAACTCAACAAGATAAAGAACACGCCACGCGTTTTAACTTGTTTGGTCACAGCACCGTGTTGATACCAATTGTTCAATAACGGGCCGAGCGTTTTATGCTCATGCATCCATTTGTGAACTTTGGGGTTGCTTCGCATGAAACATGCACTGGCAAGAAGGAGAAAAGGCGTGGTTGGCAGAACGGGTAAAACGATCCCTAGAACTGCAAGAATGATACAAAGGCCACCAGCAATATTGAGGCTTAAAACTCGAACGCTAATTGTGGCCTCCTTGAGTTAGCTATCACCATCGGCGACGATAGCTTAACTAGAATGTTGCGTAACCATTGAATACTCGGATCAACGTAAGAGTTGCTGGTAGTAATGGAATCGCTAAAAATGCGGCTAAAAATCCTAAAAAATAGAATACATTAAACGGGTCTTGAAAGTCTTTGTTATCTGCCATGATTGCTTCTTGTTTTTGTTAGTAAAGGTAAGTATCTGGCGAACCAAACCCGCTTTGCTAAATCGACATTTAACAAAAAAGGCATGGCCACACCATTTGCGCAACTATACCTTAATCAATTATTCACAAAAACCGAGGAAATATAGGGTTAATCAGTGGACCCTTGGTGTATGTCTAAACTAAAACTGGCCGATCCAAGCAGGCTCAATGATAGCTGGCAGCCTTGTTCAATCGGAAGATCCCGTGTAATGAAGTTCTTCTTACAGTTCTCACCCAAGCGCTCGCCCGCCGCAATATGTTGATTCAATTCGCCATTCGACCATTGTCCATCTAAACCCGCAGGTAGAATAGAGATAGTTCCCACAGCAAGATCAGCAACACCAAACAAAGCATTCACAGGGGTCGAACATTTAGAGCAACGAATCCCCTTCTCCAAAATTTCCGCAATATCTTTGAGATCAACGTTAAAATCTTTTCTATTTCTGATGTAATCGTGGAATAACGCTCTCACCAACAATGTGGCCGCTGAGCCGCCGTTATCAGAAGACGACGAATCGACAAGGTAGAAAGCAAACTGCCCGTTCATCATCCACGCATAATCAAACACAAGCGGCATCATTTCTGTTGATTGCAGTAAACGGTAGCTGCAACGCCATGAGCCTTGTCGTGTGTCTTTCTCTGGAAGCAGCGCATGCAATAAATCTCTTGCAGCACTCGGGTTATCTTGCAGGTAGTTTAGATGCCAATGCAGCTCTTGGTCTTCAGGGATCTCGCCACCGTCATCAACGCAGAACCATTGGCTTGAAAAATCTCGTTGGTCTGAAATGTTATCGAACGAATCTGTCAACGTATTCGCAATCGCACTTCCTAAGTGACCGTGATCCTCTAGAGGTTTCGCTAAAAAGTCTTTGATACCAAATCGTAATGCTTTCGCCACATCAGACATATCATCAGTGCCAGACACAACGATCATAGGCAGTGACGGATACTCTAAACTGAGCTCTTCTACAAGCTCAATGCCATCCAGTATCGGCATTGATAAGTCACACACAATTAAATCTGGCGCTGAGTCTCTAAGCTTTTGCAGAGCGTCCAGCCCATTTTCAGCCTCAACCACTTTATAACCAATCTTGTCTAAGTACGCGCTGGTTATCCGGCGAAAAATAGGATCATCATCAACCAACATAACGCATTTTTGATTGAGAACTTCCTGAGCCGAGGTCATAACTGGCTGACTGTGAGTTTTGTACATAATCTCTAACCTCACAAAACTAAGTCGAATTATTATTGTTATCTGTTCTAAGAACTAATATAAAACTTAGTAATAAAATACTAAATACACAAATGTTCACTCTTTACTGGTAATTCGTGACAAGGGTTGGAATACTGGTAAATAGTGCAACGAGTTGACGTAACGCAAACATTGATCTCAATATTACGTATAAATTAGATGAGATTGTAAACAAATGTGTCTGGATTTATGAAATTAGATGATTTAAACCTCTTTCGACTTGTCGTTGAAAATGGGAGCTACACCGCAACATCGCGCAAGACTATGATTCCGGTTGCGACCATTACACGACGCATCCAAGCCTTAGAAGATTCTTTGAACCTAAGGCTTCTCAATAGACACGCGCGTAAACTCTCTTTAACAGAGGCTGGCGAACGTTTTTTCAATGAATGCTCACCGTTACTACAACGTCTATCTTCTACTGCAGAAGAACTCACTGACGTGTGTAAGGGGGCTTCAGGGAAGATTCGCATTACCGCCCCCTCGAACCTGACCAAGCGCATGATGATGCCGATGTTCAGTGAATTCATGACTCAATACCCTGATATCAATATTGAGCTGATGATGAACAACCAAGCTGATCAGCTTGATCCAACTGAGTGGGATGTCATTTTCAGAGTCGGCCCGCAGCGTGATTCAAGCTTAATCGCAAGAAAGATCAGTGAAGTGAAGGATATTCTTATCGCGAGTCCTGACTACTTAGCGAAGAACCCGGCACCAAGTCATGCAGAAGAGCTCGCGAATCATTCTTTACTCAAAGGTTACCCACTGATTAAGTGGCAGCTGAGTAATTCGAATGAAGAGACGGTCGTGAATAGCGAGAAAGGTCGTTTCAATGCGAATGCGCTTAATGTCGTGAGACAAGCCTGTTCAGAGGGCCTAGGTATCACCCTAATGCCTGACGTGATGATCCGTGAATACATTGAAGATGGCAGCTTAGTGCAAGTCTTAGAAGACTGGAGTGCTAACCCTCGTGATATTTACATGCTTTATAACCACAAAGACCACCTGCCAGAGAAGGTTAGATTGTTTATCGATTTTGTGATCGCATACCACATTCACTAAGATTCAATCCCCTTCCCCCGCAAACAAAAAACCAGAGCCGATGCTCTGGTTTTTTATTACTCATTTTTTATGAGTACGCTAAGCGCCTTCGTTATGTAACTCTAGGTTCGCGAGATCTTGTTGGATCTCACGCTCAACCTTTGAATCGTCATTACGTAAAGAGTCTAGGAAATCTAGGTACGCTTGGTCGATATCGCCCGTTACATACTCGCCGTTGAATACGGATGTATCAAAACGAGAGATGTCTTGATTACCCATACCTACAGCAGAGATTAAATCTGGTAGCGTTTGGAAAATCAAAGCATCGGCACCAATCTGCTTACAAATCGTTTCGTTGTCACGGCCATGAGCAATAAGCTCAGTCGCGCTCGGCATATCGATGCCGTAAACGTTCGGGAAACGAACCTCAGGAGCAGCAGAAACCATGAAGACTTTGCTTGCGCCAGAATCACGAGCCATCTCAATAATCTGCTCTGATGTTGTGCCACGAACAATAGAATCATCAACCAATAGAACGTTCTTACCTTTAAACTCAGAACGAATTGCGTTGAGCTTACGGCGAACCGACTTCTTACGCTGTTGCTGACCAGGCATGATGAACGTGCGGCCAACATAGCGGTTTTTCACGAAACCTTGACGATATGGCTTATTGATCGCTTGAGCAATTCGTAGCGCAATATCATTCGATGTTTCAGGGATTGGAATTACCACGTCAATGTCTAGGTCTGCGTACTCTTCTTTAATACGCTTGCCTAACATCTCACCCATCTCAACGCGTGCGCTGTAAACCGAAATTTTATCGATGAATGAATCAGGACGAGCAAAATAAACAAACTCGAAAATACATGGGTTTAATTGTGGGTTATCTGCGCATTGTTTAGTGAAAAGCTCACCATTGAATGTTGCGTAGATAGCTTCACCAGGGGCAACATCGCGCATAAAATCAAAGCCAACAGCGTCTAACGCTACCGATTCAGACGCAACCATGTACTCTGTTTTACCGTTAATTTCACGCTTACCAAGACACAGTGGACGAATACCATGTGGGTCACGGAATGCGATCATACCGTGGCCGATGATCATCGCTGTCACTGCGTAAGCACCACGAATAGTACGGTGCACGTTTGCAACGGCGCGGAACACATCTTCTGAAGTCACATTACCTTTAACAGTATCGATTTCATGAGCCAATACGTTCAGTAGAACTTCAGAATCAGAGGTTGTGTTGACATGACGACGGTCTTTTTCGAACAACTTCTCACGAACTTCACTTGCATTCGTTAGGTTGCCGTTGTGCGCCAACGTGATACCAAAAGGAGAGTTTACGTAGAAAGGCTGCGCTTCAGAAGCACTCGAGCTTCCCGCTGTAGGATAACGAACATGACCAATACCCACGTTACCTTGGAGGCGTTGCATGTGTTTTGCTTCAAAAACATCTTTAACTAAACCGTTCGCCTTACGCAGACGGAAACGATTGCTTTCTATGGTACAAATACCAGCGGCATCTTGGCCACGATGCTGCAATACCGTTAAAGCGTCATAAATAGACTGGTTTACAGGTGTTGAACCCACGATTCCAACAATACCACACATGTCCTAATCCTCGATTTTCGACATTAACTGGCGCTAAAGCGCGCCAGATAAGAAACTAGATGTTGCTTGTAAATGCTCAAAGAACGGCGCAATGATTCGGCTAAACTCCGGAACCAACTGCGAATTCTCCCACCACTCAGAACTTGGGAATGCAGTAAACGCATCCATGAAAAACAACACTGCAGAGACAATCAGAACACCACGTAAGCCGCCAAAGACGACACCGAGGATTCTGTCTGTACCCGACAGGCCTGTTTTCTGAACTAGCTGACCGATGACATAGTTAACTAAGGCACCGACAACTAACGTTGCAACAAATAATGCTGCTATCGCAGTTCCGTTTCGAAACATCTCATCTTCGATATTGGTGAAGTACATGGCTAATTTAGCGTAGTACTGGCTAGCAATAAAAAATGCTCCAAACCAAATAACAAGTGATAACGCTTCTTTAGCGAAACCGCGAACTAAACTGATCACGGCAGAGAAGCCGATCACGCCTAAAATGACAAAATCTAACCAATTCATGAATTCTTCATCTTAAGTTGGCGCGCATTTTAACAGAAAAAATGCTGACGCAAACGTTTTCTTATGGATTTAACGGTTTAAATTTGAGCAATTGGCCTTTTGAACCCGTAATTTTTTCTAATTCCTTAATTTGTCGCTCAAGTTTGGATTTAGAGACATCCGGGCCAATAATTACTCGCGTAAACGTTTTTTCTTGCTTGGTGTGAGCCTGGTAACCACGCTTTTGTAAATCCTTAACAACGTTTTTTGCGTTGTCAGCATTCTTCAAAGCCATCAATTGAATAATCCAAGCACTGTCTTGGTATTCATTTTTTTCCGGTACAGGCTTAACCACCACTGCCACTTTATCCGCTTCTTTGTTACTGGAAGCCGACGCAGTTTGCTTATCTGAATTATCAACACCACTTTCAACCACTCGCTCAACCGGAGAATCCGGCAGTGCAATCTGATCTTCAACAGGGTCGAGTACTTCAAAAACTTCTACATTACTATCAAGCTCTGGCTTAATCGGAATGCTTGCAAACTCTTCTTTATAGTGGAGCTTCTTACCATCTAGCACATCGGGCAATACAATCACACCAATGGCCACTAAAATGATGGTACCGACTAATCGGCTTTGGAATTTACTTGCCATTTAGTTTCCTTTTTTCTGCCAATGCTCCAATACTTCACCCACAGTATGGAAAGAACCGACCACCAGTACAACATCGTCACCTTTAACAGAAGCTAAAGCCGCTTCAAACGCTGCTACAGGGTTTGAATGCTGCTCTACGCCTTGAGGTAAGCTTTGACACAATTCAGCAGCTGTTGCGGCTCGTGGGCCGTTCAGCGAAGCTGGGTACCAATGTGTTGTGATTGGTGCTAATACTTCCAATGTCGCTGGGATATCTTTGTCATGAAGCATGGCGACTACAACGTGTAAATTTTTGCCTGCATACTTCTTCGTTACTTGCTGCGCAAAGTATTTAGCCGAATGCGGGTTGTGCGCAACATCAAGCACAATCACGGGTTGTTCGCTAATTTGCTGCATACGCCCAGGAAGCTGTGCGTTCTTCATGCCATTAACGACGTTCACATCGCTAATGCTAAGTTCTGAAGTACCTAATGCCATCAATGCTGTTGCTGCGTTAGGTAGCGGTAGGCTTGGAATAGGCAGTGATTCTAGTTGGAATGCCCCACTGCGCCAGTTCCAAGTATCGCCGTCTACATCATAGGTGTATTGGATACCCACCTGATAGAACTCAGCCTTAATGTCATCAGCGTGAGCAGCAACCGTAGCTGGTGGTTTAGGTTGACCACAGATAGCTGGCTTACCGCTACGATAAATACCGGCTTTCTCAAAACCAATCACATTGATGTCATCACCTAGCCAATCAACATGGTCGATAGCCAAACTGGTAATCACAGAAACATCATGCTCAACGATATTCGTCGCATCTAGGCGTCCACCTAGACCCACTTCTAATAACACAACATCAACAGCTTCAGTTTGAAAAGCACGTAACGCCGCTAAAGTCCCATATTCGAAAAAGCTAAGGCTGATCTCGCCGCGCTCTTTCTCAATGAAATTGAAAGACTGAACTATATTTTCATCGGATAGATCTTGGCCGTTAATACGAACACGTTCGTTATAGCGAATTAAGTGAGGAGAACTGTAGACACCAACTGAGTAACCAGCATCCAACAGAATAGCTTCCATTAGTGCACACGTTGAGCCTTTGCCATTAGTTCCGGCAACAGTAATAACGTGTTGAGCAGGTTTGGTGAGGTTTGCCTTAGAGGCGACGGCCTGAACTCGGTCTAATCCAAGATCAATAGCACTTGTGTGGATGTTTGATAAATAATCAAGCCACATCTCCAAAGAGGATGTGGCTTGAGGAATAGGTTGTTGACTCATCTAACTCATAACCATGATTAAGTAGGTTTGTTAGAAGGTACTTTACCCTTTTTCTGGCGCTTCTGGTACTTCATAAGTAGCTTCATTCGGTGAATCGTTCACAGAAACTACTAATGGTGAAGGCTGGTTGGTCATTTTAGCAACAAGGCTTGCAACGCGCTGACGCATCTCACGACGGTCAACGATCATGTCGATAGCGCCGTGGTCGAGTAGGAACTCACTGCGTTGGAAACCTTCAGGAAGGTCTTCACGTACAGTTTGTTCGATTACACGACGTCCAGCAAAACCGATAAGCGCTTTTGGCTCACCGATGTTGATATCGCCAAGCATTGCCAAACTCGCGGAAACACCACCCATTGTTGGATCAGTCATTACTGAAACAAACGGTAGGCCTTTCGCAGATAAACGCTCTAGAGCAGCACTGGTTTTTGCCATTTGCATTAGAGACATCAATGCCTCTTGCATACGAGCACCACCACTTGCAGAGAAACAAACTAAACCACAGTTGTTCTCAATAGCCGCATCTACCGCTTTCACAAAACGAGCACCAACAACAGAGCCCATTGAACCACCCATAAATGAGAATTCAAAAGCACACGCTACGATTGGTAAACCTAGTAGTTCACCTTTCATTGCGATCAGCGCGTCAGTTTCACCACTGTTCTTTTGAGCAGTAGAGATACGCTCTTTGTAACGCTTAGAGTCTTTAAACTTCAGTTTGTCTTGTGGCTCAAGATCAGCACCTAGTTCAACGCGCTCACCTTTGTCTAGGAATGTATCCAGACGGCGACGTGCCTTCATGCGCATGTGATGGTCACATTTTGGACACACTTCTAGGTTACGCTCTAGTTCAGCATGGTAAAGAACCTGCTCACAAGAAGTACATTTAGTCCAAACACCCTCAGGGATAGACGCTTTACGAGATGTTACGATGTTGCTTTTTTCTAAAATCTTTTCAAGCCAACTCATGGAAGACCTTTTTGTTTCGATTCTTACGCTTGATTGCGAAAGAAATAAATTTGGGAATTATGCGTGGGAATTAAAGCACATAAAACAGCGACTGTAGATAAAAAACTGGTTGTACCTATTTTCTGGCACTATTTTACGCACGAAACCGTAATATTTTTTGAACCTAAGTCTCACATTTAGTTCAAATTATCCGGTAAAAACAGAGGTCCAATTGGCTCTCGTGGTAACTCAAAATGTTCAGGATAATCAACATCTACCAGATACAAGCCTTCCGCTTTGGCGGTTGCGCCAGCCACTTTTCGATCTTTAGCCTCTAAAAGCCACTGGATCCACTCTGGTTTTTGCTCACCTTTACCTACTGCAATTAGGCTACCCGTAATATTCCTCACCATATGGTGAACAAACGCATTCGCTTTAATATCGATCACTATGTAGTGTCCATGACGAGTCACGTTTAAGTGAATCATGTTTCTCCATGGACTACGAGATTGACAATGTGTCGCTCTGAATGAGGTGAAGTCGTTCTCGCCTAACAAGTACTGACCCGCTTCATGCATCTTTTTTTCATCAAGGTGACCATGGTAATGGCTCACGCCTGAATTCAGAATGCCAGGACGTAGTGCATGATTAAAGATAATGTAGCGATAACGGCGTGCAGTTGCAGAAAAACGAGCGTGGAAATCCTCATTCACCTCTGTCGCCCAACGAACCGCAATATCTTTTGGCATGTTGGCATTCGCGCCCATTGTCCAAGCAACCATTTTACGATCAACATTAGTTTCAAAGTGAACGACTTGTCCCGTACCGTGAACACCGGCATCTGTACGACCTGCGCACATAACCTCTACAGGATGATTCGCGACAACTGAAAGAGCCTTTTCCAATTCTTCTTGGACACTTTTCACGTCTCGTTGGCGCTGCCAACCAAAGTAGTGGGTACCGTTATATTCAATACCTAAAGCAATTTTCATGTTCTTGTTCTCTTTGAAAATGGGCAAGAAGTATATACGGAAATGATTGCTAGCCCAAATAGGATGGGGCTAAAACTGCAATAAACAACCACTACCGCCCTAGACGGTGGTTTTAAGAAGCCAAATAAAACAAAGGCGCTTGGGCTCACCCAAAAATAGAGGGTAGCCAACGCTACCCTTTATGATTTTTTTAAATTTATCGACCGTTTAAGGTATCGATAAGATTCTTTGCCTCTCGACGAATATCATCGCTCCCGTCAACTATCGCCTCTTCTAGAAGCTTAATTGCACCTTGCGAATCACTCATCTCGATATAGATTTTAGCCAAATCGAGCTTGCCAGCAGCTTCTGCATTATTGTCGACATCATAGTTGCCGATATCACCGATAACATCAGGGAATTCATTGAGACCAACATCCAGCTTCAACTCTTCATCATCTGGATTAATGGCTTCTTCGCCTTCTTGCTCTACTTGAGCCATCAGTTCGTCAATCGTCATGTATTGCTTATCACGACTGTTACCTGACTCTGTTAGATTATCTTGTTGACCCCAATTTTCTTCTTTAATTTTAGGTTCAGCTTGTTTTTCAGCCGATGCCCAAATCTCTTGTTGATCGTCAGGAACACCATTGTGCATGCTTGATTGCTGCTCTGGAGCTAAGTTAAAGCCTTTCCAATCTTCACCGCCAACTTCAAGCATCGCATCGATATCGAGCCCTGCACTGTCAATCGACGTTGCATCTAATGGCTTCTCAAACATATTGTCGACTGAGTCTTGTACATCTTCTGAAAGCAACTCAGCCAATGCTGTTTCATCAAAATCGTCAAAGCCTTCTAGTGGTTCATCTTGAACCGCTGTAGGTGCTGAGTTTGATTCTAAAGGCGTTGAATTTAATCCTGAAGATGAACTCGGTGAATCATCTGGTTGTGCGAACGCTGCCAGTTCAGGTTCTTCTGCATCTGAGAACCCTGCTTCGTCCGAGAAACCCTCTGTATCGGAGAAGTCGTCAGCGTGACTAAAGCTTTGCGGATTTGAGAACAAATCATGCAGCGCATCTTGCTCTTCACCTTGCGGACTAAAAGAAGTCAGTGGTGTCGGCTTCTCTGCAAACGCATCTGAGATGGCTTCGTCTTCACCGTATTCAGGCAAATCAAGCTCATCGAACTCGACGCCTTCTTCTTCCGCTACTGGCTCTGCGCTGCTTTGCTCAATATCATCTAAAACAGAGTCTGCTTTTGCGCTTTCTTCGTCATATTCAGGAAGGTCAAGATCATCGAACTCAAACTTTTCTGCCTCAGGAGCGAGATCTTGTTCTAACTGAGCTTCATCAGGCTCACTAACGACTTCCGCCAATGCATCTTCTTCACCAAACTCTGGCAGTTCGAAGTCATCAAACGAGAACTCGTCTTCGCCTTCTTGTCCTAGAACTTCAGCTTGTTCCGTAGCTTCAATTTTCGGTGCCGTTTCTGCTTGAGGCGCAACGTCTGCTTGTGGCTCAGATGTTAATTGTGGTTCTAATACTGATTGAGGTTCAACGTCTAGTTGAGGTTCAACAGCAGGAGCAATTGGTTCCGGTATTACTTCAACATCAGCTTCAGCATCGGCTTCTGCCAATGCGTCTTCTTCATTAAATTCAGGAAGTTCGAAGTCATCAAACGAGAACTCTTCTTCGCTGTCTTGTCCTGGAACTTCAGCTTGTTCCGTAGCGTCAACTTGCGGTACCGTTTCTGCTTGAGGTTCAGCGTCTAGTTGAGAATCAACCGCAGGAGCAACTGGTTCTGGTATTACTTCAACATCAGCTTCAGCATCGGCTTCTACCAACGCGTCTTCTTCATTAAACTCAGGAAGTTCGAAGTCATCAAACGAGAACTCGTCTTCGCTGTCTTGTCCTGGAACTTCAGCTTGTTCCGTAGCGTCAACTTGCGGTGCCGTTTCTGCTTGAGGTTCAGCGTCTAGTTGAGAATCAACAGCAGGAGCAATTGGTTCTGGTATTACTTCAACATCAGCTTCAGCATTGGCTTCTGCCAACGCGTCTTCTTCATTAAACTCAGGAAGTTCGAAGTCATCAAACGAGAACTCTTCTTCGCTGTCTTGTCCTAGAACTTCAGCTTGTTCCGTAGCGTCAACTTGCGGTGCCGTTTCTGCTTGAGGTTCAGCGTCTAGTTGAGGTTCAACAGCAGGAGTAACTGGGTCTGGTATTACTTCAACATCAGCTTCAGCGTCCGCCAACGCATCTTCTTTAGCTGTATCGTCTCCAATCAGCCAATCACTGTCTTCTGGTACACCGAACTCATTTGGAATGATTTCTGGCATATGTGCAGCACGGACTGGCTCTGGCTCTGGCTCTGGCTCTGGCTCTGGCTCTGGCTCTGGCTCTGGCTCTGGCTCTGGCTCTGGCTCTGGCAAGGATTCAACGATATTTTCAAGTTCATCGCTACCTTGAATTTTCGGTTCAAAGTCAAAATCAGAGTCTATATTCGCAGGAGATTCAACATCATCAATGGCTTCGGCTAACCAATCTTCTACCGTTTCTTCATCGTCTTCAGAGATATCATTTAAAGACGCTGGCGAAGCTTGATCTTCAGTACTCGCAGCGATGTCTTCACGCTGATGTTGTACGTCGGCTTCTTTCGGTTCTAATTCTTGTTGCTCAGTATCTTCTTGAGTCGGCTCTTCAAAAACTGGTTTGTCAAAGTCAGAATTCTCAGAGAGCAACGAGTCAACATCCAGTTCATCATCTTGAACAGACGACACCGCTTCTTCTGGTAATAGTTCATGACTATCAGAAAGAGACGTTTGTTCTGGTTCCAAAGCGCTTTCGATTGATGCTTCATCCGGCTCTTCAGTAGCTTGCAACGAATCGCTGTCATCAGAAGTCATCAACTCATCAATCAATGCTTCATCTGTTGTTTCTAGTGCGTCATCAAGCAACGCATCCGTTGCAGGCGCTACACCAAACAAGTCATCGATAAAGTCATCACGATTAAAGGCTTCATCATTTTCTGGCTTAACATCAGCACCGTCTTGAATCAGTTCTGAATCTAATGAAGCATCACCAACAAGTTCAGGTTGTGGTGTTTCAGTAATGTCCGTTATTTGTTCAGGCTCGACTTCAGAAGGCTCTGACGTTAATTGAGTATGTTCAACCTCTGAATCCTTGATAAGGTCGTCGCTGGCTTTATCAGAACCAAAGGCAGCATCTAGCTCTTTATCAAACGTCTGTTCTTCTGATTCAAGCTCGTCTTCAATACCACTTGTCAGTAAATCATCAAACGGGTCTAAAGATTCAGATTTTGGTGAATCGGCTTGGTCCGCTGAAAGCGCATCATCCGATAGTTCACTATCAAGGAAATCATCAAGTAAGTCGGTGCTCTCTGCATCGAGTTCGAAATCATCATCAGAATCTCCGATTAATTCATCCAGAGTTTCCGTGCTGTCTTCTGCAATGTTTAGCTCATCATCAGTCGATAAACCAGAAAGCTCTTCAAGTTCGGATAAGGCATCAAAACCTAAAGGCTCACTTTCAGGCTCATCATCCGATTCATCGCCCAGCATTTCATCAAGGAGTTCGGTCGAGTTGCTTAGGTCAACGTCATCCCCTTCCAGCTGCTCATCAAGTAGATCAACGCTGTCTTGAGTCTCTTCATCAACGATTGGCTTATCAAACTGAGACAGGATGTTTTCGATATCATCATCAGACGCCAAACCATTGTTTAGGTTCGTCGCTATTTCATCGTCGCTATCGAGGTTGAAAGGATCATTCGCTTGCTCGTTCTGAGCGGCAACCTGAGCAAAGATGTCATCAATATCATCCTCTACACTAGGAGCTGCAGATTGAGTGGTCTGTTGTTCAGAGATCAGAGCATCAATATCAAAGTCGTCATTGCTTATGTCCGAAGGCGTAGCATCGCTTTGTTGTTCTGAGATAAGCGCATCGATATCAAAATCATCGGTTATTGATGTGTCGGCACTAGAAGTAGAATCACTTTGCTCTTCCGAAATCAAAGCATCGATGTCGAAGCTATCATCATCTTCGTCATCAAGAGAAAACAGGTCATCTAATAGTGACTGATCTAATTCGTTAGAGCCTAAATCTTCAGTCTCGGATTCTTTAGATAGCAGTGCTTCAATGTCATCAGCAGACATTGCGTTATCATCTGAGAGGTCAAAATCGACTTCATCTGTATCAAGTGCGCTTTCTGCGCTTTTATCGAGCGCGCGCTCCATCTCTTCAAGACCAAGCGCTTTCTCTTCACCATTAACACTGATGCCGTTGCTGCTGTCCAAGTCCAGATCATCAAAGTTAGTGTCTAAATCACCATTTTCGCCAATGCTCGCAAATGGGTCATCATCTTCACCGTCGAGATTGAAATCGAGATCAGATTCATCCAATCCTGCAAATACATCGTCTTCTTCAGCAAGAGCTTGGTCATCAAACAACTTATTGGCGTCATCTTCAGTGCCAAACAAGTCATCGTCTAAAGACAGCTCGTTAAGGTCGTCCATCTCGTCGCCCAGTGTAATAGGCGCGACGCTGCTTGGTTCAGGCTGCATCGGTTGTTCTTGAGTGTTTTGCTGTTGTTCTTCATTTTTAGAACGACGACCTATCAGCATCACGATGATCAAACCAAGTAGAAGACCCGGAATAATCGCAAGAGCCGCAACTAACCAACCATTAGATAACAGTTCATCCATGGCACTTGGTGCCATTTTTTCAATTTCGGCGTTCTTTCTACGCTCTTCATCAAGCAGCTTTTCCACTTCGCTACGAATGCGGTCTTCATCACTGAGCTCTGTTTTTAGCTCATCCACTTCCAATTGAACATTCGACAGCATCAAACGAAGTTGATGGTTTTTTTCTTCGAGTGACAGTAACTCAGTTTCTGAAAGCTCTAACTGCTTCTCAAGGTGGTTCATTTCCTTGGCACCGGTTAGCGGCTTGTTATTCACTATCTCTTGATTACCAATTATCGATTTATCGACAACTTTAGGTTCGCTAACCTTAGCTTTGGATTGTGCATTTTTAGGGGCTACATCTGGTCGACTTGACGCTTGCGCTACTTTAGGTTTTGAAGAGGTAGGCTTTGTCGCAGGAGCATCAAGCTTAGCAAGGTGCGAGTTCATGATGTTGATAGCTTGCTGCGTCGAACTTGCACGTGCTTGCTCTAAAGAAGGCACACGTAAATTACTGGCAGGCAGCAGGCTATGGATATTCTGATTTTCAAACGCTTGTGGGTTTAAGCGATAAATCGCCAACAATGTTTGTTGGACTGAAACGGAGTTATCAGGGCGTAACCTTGAAGCAATAGACCATAGCGTTTCTGAGCCACGGGTTGGACCATAGAAACGTGAAGGCTCAGCGCTATTCAATTGCGCTCTTTGAAGAGGTTCTGAAAACGTAGGCGCTGATTGTATCTGGCCATTAGGCCCTACAACTCGAATGGAATCTGCACGAACAACGGAAATCTGAGTCGCAATGATAAAGGCAAAAGGCATTAACCACGGCTTGAAAAATTGAAACATAAAAGGCTCAGCTAGGTGCTTAAATTCGGAAAAGTGATGATCTATTAAATATATCGGATAAATGACGTAAAACTATAGAGATGAAAACAAAAAATGTGTTGCAGCAACAATATTCGCAGCAATTTCACACAATTTGACTAACAATATTTTCAATCGATTAAAAAAGCCCCACTAAAGAGTGAGGCTTGATAATCAAAGCAATGAAGCTTAGAAGTAATCGCGAATCAGAACTTCAGCGATTTGAACTGCGTTTGTCGCTGCGCCTTTACGAACGTTATCAGCTACTACCCACATGTTCACGCCGCTGTGATGGCTGATGTCGCTACGAATACGACCAACCATTACGTGGTCCTTACCACCCGCATCACGAACTTGAGTTGGGAAGTCTAAAGCTTGAAATACTTCAACACCTTCCGTGTTCTCTAGAAGCTGAATAACTTGCTCTGCACCGATTGGCGCGCGAGTTTCAACGTGTAGAGATTCAGCGTGACCGTAGAACACAGGAACACGAACACAAGTCGGGTTCACCGTGATTGACGAATCAGCAAAGATTTTCTGAGTTTCCCAAACCATCTTCATTTCTTCACGTGTGTAGCCGTTCTCTGTAAATTCATCAATCTGAGGAATACAGTTGAACGCGATCTGCTGAGAGAATGCTGACTTGTCAGCTGGCATGCCATTAAGAAGCTTAGCGGTTTGGCCTGCTAGCTCATCGATACCCGGCTTACCTGCACCAGACACAGATTGGTAAGTAGAAACGTTAATACGCTCAAGACCTACTTCATCGTGAATAGGTTTAAGTGCTACTACCATCTGAATAGTAGAACAGTTAGGGTTCGCGATGATGTTGCGGTTACGGAACTCAGCAATCGCTTCAGGGTTCACTTCTGGCACAACCAGAGGAACATCGTATTCATAACGGAAACGTGATGTGTTATCGATAACAACCACACCTTCGTCAGCGGCGATTGGAGCCCAACGTTCTGAAAGCTCGCTACCTGCAGAGAAAAACGCAATATGTACTTGAGACCAATCGAAGTCTTCTACGTTTTGTACTTGTATTGTTTTGCCGTTAAAACGGGAAGTTTTGCCTTCACTACGTTCACTTGCTAGTAAGTGCATTTCACCGACAGGGAATTTACGCTCTTTAAGTACTTCAAGAATGGTTTCACCAACCGCACCAGTCGCACCTAAAATAGCAATATTAAATTCTTGGCTCATTGTTTCTCTCTTTTATAAAGTTGGCTTTACCATAAAACCGAGTTTAGATAACGGCGTTAAATTACAAGATTCATCGCCCGTTAACTCGACTGCACTGTACTCTCTACGGTCCCAATATTCTTTACGCATCTTGTCAAAAGAACCTGGCGTAGAGATATTGCGACGGAATAAGGCGTCGTCTTTGCGCACATCATAGATCAACTGAGTCAAATTGTGCAGTGTTGCTTCATCCCAAGCTCTATCTAATTTCATTTGAGGCACTGGGGCTGTCGGCAGAAGATCGCTTGCATAAGCACGCTGTTCAGTACCTAAAAACTCACAATAACTGTTGAAGATCATCGTGGTACCACGTGCTTTACCCTCTAAACCGTAGCCCGCTACGTGAGGAGTTGCAAAAGCAAGCAGTGGAAGTAGCTCAAAATCGACTTCAGGCTCAAACTCAAATACATCAAGAACGGCAGTAAAACCATCGGCTTTTTGCAAGCGAGCTTTTAACGCTTGGTTATCAACAACTGGGCCACGAGCTGCATTAATCAAAATTTGATCAGCACGTAAGTTGTTCAGCACTTGCTCATTGATCAAGTGATGTGTTGGGAACTCACCCGTTTTAGTAATTGGCGTATGCATAGTGATCACGTCCGATTGCTCAAGCAGTGTCTCTAATTCAGTAAACTCACGAGTATCACCCTCTTGTTGTTTTAGAGGATCGTTCAGCAAAACTTTGATACCAATACCTTCAAGGCACTTCGCTAAGTAGCTACCTACCTGACCACAACCGATAATACCGACCGTTTTATCGAATACAGAGAAGCCTTGTTGCTGCGCAAGTACCATCATTGCGCTGAAGGCATACTCAGCGACACCCACCTTGTTACAGCCAGGCGCTGCAGTAAAGAAAATGCCACGCTCTTTCATCAATGCTTGGTCGACATGGTCCATACCTGCCGTCGCAGTGCCGACAAACTTCAGCTTATTGGCTTTGCTAATCAATGACTCATTCACCTTGGTGACAGAGCGAATCATCAATGCGTCTACGTCAACTAGGTCGTCAGCCGTTAATGTGCGACCAGACTTCATTGTCACTTCCCCTAGCTGGCTAAATAGCGCTTCAGCATAAGGCATATTTTCGTCGATTAAGATTTTCATTTGGCGAGTACTTTAGTTGGGGTCTATCGACCTAAATGTGAATTGAAATGATTGTGCAAAATTCCACACTCGGTGTCGAGTAGCAAATGGAATACATTATATATAAAGGGCTACGTTGGCATTTATCACACCATATCCCAAAACCGAATCAACACTGAAGATTGTGTAGCCCAGAAACGAAAAATGCCCGATTGAATAAACAATCGGGCAAACATCCAGAACAAAAGGATCCTATCTCGCTCTCCAGGAGACAGAGTCTTGCGTCTGTTCAACCAGTACTAACCAAAGTCACTACTGGTCAAGCTCTGGAAACCTTTTAATTTCTAAACCCAGATTTAAAAAGTCATGTTCAAAAAAACACGTATAAAACCTACATTTAAAAAGCTTTGTTCTGTTGGTCATAGTTAGTGGGCAACCTATGCGTTTTGAGTCTGCACTCACGTCACCCATTAACGATTAACCTTTATTAATTTAACCTTAGCTTCAATTAGCCTTGGTATTTTTTGATTACTAGCGTTGCGTTCGTACCGCCGAAACCAAAGCTGTTAGACATAACCGTTGTTAGCTCTTGTTCACGAGCTTCCGTTACGATGTCTAGGCCTGCGCCCGCTTCGTCTAGGTTTGCAACGTTAATGCTTGGTGCGATGAAGCCGTTATCAAGCATTAGCGTTGAGTAAATTGCTTCGTGTACACCAGCCGCACCTAGAGCGTGACCTGTCATCGCTTTAGTTGCTGAGATTGCTGGGCTGTTGCCGCCAAAGACTTCTTGGATTGCACCAAGTTCTTTAACGTCACCAACAGGAGTTGAAGTACCGTGAGTGTTCACGTAGTCAACACCATCAACGTTTTGCATTGCCATCTTCATACAACGAACCGCGCCTTCACCAGAAGGAGCAACCATGTCGTAACCATCTGAAGTTGCGCCGTAACCCACGATCTCGCCGTAGATTTTTGCGCCACGAGCAACAGCGTGCTCAAGCTCTTCAATAACTAGCATGCCGCCGCCACCAGAGATAACGAAACCGTCACGGTCAGCATCGTAGGTACGAGAAGCCAATTCTGGAGTGTCGTTGTACTTAGTAGAAAGTGCGCCCATTGCGTCGAACATCATAGTCAGAGACCAATCCAGTTCTTCACCGCCACCAGCGAATACAACGTCTTGTTTACCCAGTTGGATAAGCTCCATTGCGTGACCAATACAGTGTGCAGATGTCGCACATGCAGAACTCATAGAGTAGTTCACGCCACGGATTTTGAATGGTGTAGCAAGACAAGCAGAAACCGTAGAAGCCATTGTACGTGGCACCATGTATGGACCAACGCGCTTAACGCCTTTTTCACGGATGATGTCTACAGCGTTAACTTGGTTTAGAGATGAAGCACCACCTGAACCCGCTACGATACCCGTGCGGTCATTAGATACTTGATCTTCAGTTAAACCAGAATCAGCAATTGCTTGCTCCATTGAAAGATAAGCGAATGCCGCTGCATCACCCATAAAGCGCATTTTTTTGCGATCGATATGGTCAGCAGGGTTCATTTTTAGGTTACCCCAAACTTGAGAGCGCAAGCCATTTTCCTTGAACTGCTCTGAAGCGGTAATACCAGATTTACCCTCTTTCAGTGATGCTAAAACTTCTTCGACGTTGTTACCGATACTTGAAACAATACCCATACCGGTGATTACGACTCGTTTCATGTGACATTCCTATAATTCTAAATTCAGCTAGATGATAACTAAGAAGCCTAACAAAAGTGGTCAGCTTTCCTAGAAATTCGTACAATCCCTACCAACATATCGCTTCAAATCACAAAATGATAGATTTTATGACTTCAATTACTAATGCAGAGCTGGAATGGAATGAGTCTGGCACGCCAGTTTCAGACCAATTTGACGACGTTTACTTCTCTAATGTTAACGGTTTAGAAGAAACTCGCTACGTCTTTTTAAAACAAAACCACCTTCCAGAGCGTTGGGTTGAACATCAACAACGCCGTTTTGTGATTGCTGAAACCGGTTTTGGTACAGGTTTGAACTTTCTCGCAGTCTGGCAATGGTTCGATGCTTTTATTAAAGATAACCCACAAGCGATGACCAAAGAGTTACATTTCATCAGTTTTGAAAAATATCCTCTCAATAAAGAGGATCTCATCAAAGCGCACCAATCGTGGCCAGAATTAGCGGAGTATGCGACACAACTCCAAGAACACTACCCTATCGCCCTGCCTGAATGTCACCGTATTGTGCTCGGTGATGGTGCGATCACGCTTGATTTGTGGTTTGGTGATATTAAAGATTGTATGCCAAACGTGCCGACCCCGCATGAAGGTTTGGTTGACGCTTGGTTCTTAGATGGCTTTGCGCCAAGTAAGAACCCAGAAATGTGGAATCAAAACCTATTCAACGGCATGGCCAAACTGGCAAAACAAGATTGTAGCTGCGCCACTTTCACCGCCGCGGGTTTTGTTCGCCGTGGTTTAATCGAAGCTGGCTTTGCGATGAAAAAAGTCAAAGGCTTTGGTACTAAGCGAGAAATGATTGCAGGCCGACTTGGAGAAAAGCACGCTCACACCAATATCAAACCTTGGTATGGCCTCGCTCAACACAATGATTCACAAGACATAGCTATTATTGGTGGTGGTGTAGCCAGTGCTGCACTTGCAAAAACCTTAAGCCGTCGTGGTAAAAACATCACCCTTTATTGTGAACACCAACAAGCTGCGGGTAATGCCTCGGGCAACAACCAAGGTGCGATTTACCCGTTATTGAGTGAAGCGACATCGAACGTGTCTCGCGTGTTTGGCCCAGGGTTACTGTTTGCTCGTCAATTTATTAATCAAGCAGCTCAGTCTGTTCAATTTGATCACAGCTGGTGTGGCGTGAACATCTTGATGTGGGATCAAGGCTCCACTAAAAAACTCAACCGCATGTTGGAAGGCAACTTCCACACCGACCTGATTCAGCGTTTATCGCCAGACCAAGCCAACGAAAAAATTGGCTTACCGGTCGATAAAGAGAGTGTTTACTTTCCTCTGGGTGGTTGGCTAAGCCCTCTTCAGCTTACTCAAGGTTTGATTGGTAAGTTAGAAGACACAAACCAAGTGAGCGCACACTATCAACACCAAGTTACGCAACTTGAATGGTTAGAAGCAGAGCAACAATGGTTGCTGACGATTGAGACACCTCAAGGTGAGATTAAAACCAAGCACGACCAAGTAGTTGTCGCGAATGGACACAAGTTCACCCAATTTGAACAAACTCAGCCAGTACCACTAACGCCAGTTAAAGGCCAAGTAAGCCACATTCCAACCACAGAAAATCTCAGCAAGCTAAAAACCGTGTTGTGTTTTGATGGCTACCTGACGCCACAAAACCCAAATAATGGTCACCACTGTATTGGCGCGAATTACGATAAAACCAATATCGACCAAGAGTTTGATATTGAGGTTCAGCAACATAATGGCGAGCGCCTGCATGGGTCGCTACCAGACCAAGCATGGACAAAAGATGTCGATACCAGCGGTAACTTAGCGCGCCAAGGCATCCGCAGCGTGAGTCGAGATCACCTACCATTCGTCGGTAATGTTGGTGATTTTGAATCCATCAAAGAGCAATATCAGAATCTGCACAACTTTAATCCGCAGCGTGATGCTATCGACAGTATCGAACCTGTTACCAGCTATCCGAACTTGTTCTGTTTTATTGGTTTAGGTTCGCGTGGTTTGAGCTCGACCCCTCTTTTAGCAGAAGTCTTAGCCTCACAAATTTGTGGCGATCCTCTACCTCTTCCGGTTGATGTGCTCGAAGCCATTCATCCAAGTCGAATGTGGATTAGAAGATTACGTAAAGGCAAAGCGTTAACAGAAGGTTGGGTTTCAACAAAACAATCCAGTGCGGAATAGTCGATTCTAGACTAGGTCTAAATATTCAAATAAGTATTGGGACGACCCAAACAAAAAGCCCGAGCATCTCTCAATGCTCGGGCTCTGTTTTTCTAATCTTATCTACGTCGCTGCTTTTTATTCTAGAGCAGTTCGTTATTTTTCAGCTATTCGCTTTACTTTCCGCTTTTACAGCTTAGCAATCGCGTCTTTAATTTGAGCGGCAATCTCTTCGTTGCTAATTGAACCCGACTCAAAATCAAAGTTATCGTAGAAGCTTGGTACTGAAAGTGACGCTTTAACGTTACCGCCAAAAAATGGTGCTGAACCTGTTGCTGCGCCAAGTACCGTCTGTGCACCACCTGGGCCTGGTGAGGTCGCTAAGTAAACCGCAGGCTTCTCGCCAAATACTGAACGCTCAATGCGTGTCGTCCAGTCAAATAGGTTTTTGTACGCTGCAGGATAGTGACCGTTGTGCTCAGCAAACGAGATAACGAATGCATCGGCTTCAGCTAGGTCACGTAAAAATGCTTGAGCGCCTTCCGCTTGGCCAATCTCTTTTTCAGTGTCTTCACTGAACATAGGCACGTTGTAATCGGTGATGTTTAGGACTTTTACTTCTGCACCTTCAATCAAGTTTGCTGCGTAAGTTGCTAGTGCTTTATTGATAGAGGTAGAGCTTGTGCTTGCGCCAAATGCGATAACTTTCATGATGTGACCTTTTCTGTAATTCCGTTAAGTGGGATTAGAATAACGTAGTCAGAAAATGGAACCATCACAAGAAATGAACGGACTCATTCAAAAATTTCGAATGAGTCTCAAATTATTGGTTCGCTCAAAAATGAGGAGGAAGAGTAATGAGCGAATTACGGTAGACGAATAATGCTAAACGACTAAAGTTACGCTTGGTTTTGCAGCTCAACCCAAAGGTCATTAACGATCGTGCGGTCTGCTGGCGTTAGTTCAGAACGCGCGTCTTCTAGGCTCTTCTCAATACGTAATTTAACTTCTGCTACGTCTTCAATGCCGTCTTCTTCACATGAAGCCACTGAAAGAGAAATATGACCACGTAAGTAACCACCAGCAAACAGTTCATCGTCTGATGCGTTTTCAATGCGAGCATCAATTACTTCAAGTAGTTTTTCTTCAAATTCGATAATCATAATATTCTCTTATTTCACAATAAATTGGCTAGTACATAAAGGTGCAACATCATAGAAACTGCGTAATGCTTCAGAGAGCATTTTCACGCGAGGCGGAAGGCCAGCTTCAAAGATACCCATGACTTCGCTGTGTACTTTATTCATAAAGGCCAAACGATCTGGCTCAAAATCGCCGTGTAGATTGTCACAGCTGACATTAAAAGGAAAGCCTGCACTGGTCGCAATGATCCATTCATACGCTTGTGGGCGAATTTCTACTTTTTCAAACTCAGCTTGAACCGACTCAGTTCGGCCATCAGGCTCATACCAGTAACCAAAATCTTCCAATAAACGACGCTCAGGACCAGCCACACACCAGTGTGCTATCTCGTGAAGTGCTGACGCGTAAAAGCCGCGAGCAAATACGATACGGTGATGAGAAACCTCCCCATCGGCTGGCTGGTAAATAGGCTCGTCCGCTCCCAGTTCTAGCTTGGTATTGAAGCTCTCGAAAAAGGTTTGATTGAAAATGTCGATGATATCTGGGTATTGGTGCGTCATAAGATCAAATTTAAATAAAAAGAACTGGGGCATTTTGCGTTTTTTTAAGCGCTCGGTAAAGCCCTATCACTGGCAATGACATTAGGTTCATCATAATACTTTACGATGACAATCGATTGCTGATCCCAGATTACACCATTTTGAGGTGAATGATTAGTTTAGCTAATCTGAAATGCCTATTCACGGTACAAATATTCATTCGTCAATCAGCGTTTTTACTACTACACTCGCGCTTCATTTTTATATCCCTATGGCCTATAAGACTCCAATTTATAGACCTAAATTATAGAGCTACAGCAATGCTACTAAGTGTTTTGTATATCATTGGCATCACGGCAGAAGCCATGACCGGCGCTCTCAGCGCTGGCAAACAAAAAATGGATTGGTTTGGTGTAATGTTGGTTGCAAGTGCAACGGCAATTGGCGGCGGTACAGTACGAGATATCTTACTCGGCCATTACCCTTTAGGTTGGGTTGAAAACCCACAATATCTGGCGATCACCTGTATCGCGGGTGTTATCACAACAGGACTGGCTAAATGGGTAATCAAGCTAAAAGGCTTGTTCATTCGTTTAGATGCTCTAGGTCTTATCGTGTTCAGTATCATTGGCACTAAAGTCGCGATGACCATGGGTCTGCACCCAATGATCTGTATGGTGTCTGCCTTGGTAACTGGCGTGTTCGGTGGCCTGTTGCGCGATCTTATCTGCCGTCAAACACCATTGGTTCTGCATGAAGAGCTGTATGCATCTGTCGCCCTTGTCGCTTCAGGTTTATACCTAGGTTTGCTTGAGCTTGGCATTAACGACGTAACCGCAACGATTGTTACGCTTGTGGTTGGTTACTTGCTGCGTATGGCGGCCGTACGATTCAAATGGCGCTTGCCTTCGTTCCAGCTTGATCCGGAAAGCTCTGTACATTAGATATTCTCAATGACGCAGAATATAAAAAGGGTTGCTTCATTACGAAGCAACCCTTTTTTGTTTCTATCAAATCAGTTTCAAATCTGTTCTGAATAAAACGAAGCAGAACTAGATTTTTGGCGTTTCTGTTGTCACACCAAAGTTTTGACCACGATGACGTAGCAAATGATCAAGCAATACAATCGCTAACATCGCTTCTGCGATAGGCACTGCACGAATACCTACACATGGATCGTGACGACCTTTAGTGATTAACTGCGTTGCTTCACCGTCTTTAGTGATCGTGTCACCAGGAACAGTAATGCTTGATGTTGGTTTAAGCGCAATGCTCGCCACAATATCTTGGCCAGTAGAAATACCGCCTAAGATACCGCCAGCATGGTTGCTGCTGAAGCCTTCTGGAGTTAATGGATCACGGTGTTCACTACCGCGTTGATTTACGACATCAAAGCCATCACCAATCTCAACACCTTTCACCGCATTAATGCTCATTAGAGCGTGAGCAATATCAGCATCTAAACGATCAAAGATTGGCTCACCAAGGCCTACAGGCACTTTAGTCGCAACCACTTGAATCTTCGCACCGATCGAGTTGCCTTCTTTTAGCAGGTCACGAATCAGTTGGTCAAACTCAGGCACTTTGTCGGCATCTGGGCAGAAAAACGCGTTGTTTTCGATCTCATTCCAATCCACTTTATCAATTGAGATATCACCCATTTGAGAAAGGTATGCTTGGATTTCAACACCAAATTCTTGTTTCAGGTATTTCTTCGCAATTGCACCTGCCGCAACACGCATTGCAGTTTCACGAGCTGAAGAGCGACCGCCGCCACGGTAATCACGTACACCGTACTTTTGATGGTAGGTATAGTCAGCATGACCAGGACGGAATTTGTCTTTAATTTCGGAATAGTCTTTAGAGCGTTGGTCTGTATTTTCAATCAATAGACCAATAGAAGTGCCCGTAGTTTGGCCTTCAAATACACCTGATAAGATTTTCACTTCATCCGCTTCACGGCGAGCCGTTGTATAGCGAGAAGTACCAGGGCGACGACGATCCAAATCTCTTTGAAGGTCTGCTTCGGTAATTTCTAATCCTGGTGGGCACCCATCTACGATACATCCTAGTGCGATACCGTGACTTTCTCCGAACGTGGTCACGCGGAAATGTTGTCCGATACTGTTTCCTGCCATTACTTCCTCTAAATCAGCCATCACTCAGAAGGTTTGATTCCTAAACCAACCAGCTAATAGCTTTACTTGTCTATTCTTCGTGAATTCATAGTGGCTTTATTACTAAATGATGTAAACCCCAAAAAACGAACAATTGTCAGTTTATCGAAAAATAAAAAAGGAAGCCCATCACTAGGCTTCCTTCTTTCATTACCTTTGATTCACTTGGCATTCAATATGCGACTAACTCAAGCGTTCAAATTAATCGTCGTTCGATGAACCATCCCACACCATATTAAAGTTCACATCGGTAATGTACTGACTCCACTCATCACTGATTTTGCCAATGATGCTGTAGTTTTCATCTAATTCAAGTGAGTAGCTATTATCTAACCCAAACAAGAATGAAAGCACCGCATTCGGTGTATCATCTTCAAAGACATCGTCACAAAATTGTGGGTGTAAAGTATAACCGTTGCTTGCGGAAATGGCTTCAGACGTCACAGTGAACCTTTCAAAAATAGCCGCATCGCCATTGTGCGAATTCAACAATCCATCACAGCTAATACCATTCATCCAGACCTTAATATAGTCGTGTGAATTACCAGTTGAAAGTTCTGCTGTACTCATCTGTAGTGACGTAGAGATAAGATCGTATTGGTGGTCTTGTTCACCAGGCCAATATAGGTATGCATCTCGCAACTCAGGGCCGTGACTTGATTTCACTTGGATTCGTTTTTCTGCATCAGCCTTGTTGCTAAATCCAATATAACGACTTGATTTACCTTCCTCAGTCCAGAGCATAGTCAACGCACCTTGTGAAACTAGGTTGGTATCGTAATCATTAGTGATATCATAAGCCATGGTCATCGTTTCTTCGTCATCGACAAATGAACCCACCAGCGTGTCACCTTCAATAGCGTACGTACCGACTTTCAAAGTCGCCTCTGTCGTACATTCCGTCTTATTACTCAAGTCACGGTCATTGTAGAAGATATCACCATCTTCAAAACGCACTGTGTCACACCATACTTGAGCGTATTTCGTTCCATTTGAGCCTCGCTCAAGGAAGTACCATGTATTGTCTTCTAATGGATGGCCATCCACTGGTGGTAGTGGTGCTTCTTCGATAACAGGGAAGCTCAGAGTTGCCGCAACCCACTCACTGTTGACGCCATCATTGACTAAAACTGTCAGTGTTTCGTCACCTGCCGCAGCAGGGCGTGGAAGCAAACCAGAGAAGCTCACTACGCCCTGCTCGCTTACTAGACCGTTAAAGCCCGTGCGTGCAGCCGTTGATAGCGTCGTTTCCACTTCGTAGTTTAAGGCGTCACCATCTTGATCTATGAATAGTGCACTTACATCCAGTGTATCGGTTAGCGACTCGCCTTCTGTGATTAACCACGTATTCATTGTCAACTGCAGGTTTGCAAGCTCGTTCTCGTCAACCACAGGAAGTTGGTTGTCAGTTAAAACCGTCACTTCAAAGGTCAGTGGGTATGAACGCGCATCGTGCTCATCGGTCGCAAAAATATGGTAAGTAAAGTCACCAGCCCCTTCAGGCTCCCCACTAATAATGCCCGTTGAAGAATCAACTTGCAGACCATTACTTCCAGTTGTTCCTATGGCTCCCATCGAGAAGGTCATTTCATCGCCTTCGGAGTCTAGGAATTTGTCGCTAACATTGTATGGGGACCATGCTTCACCTAGTGTTAACTCAACAGGGTCAGTGCTACCAACGACTTTCGGACGCGTATTTGGAGTCACGATGATGTCTCCACCACCTTCTGGAATATCAATAATTGGCGAGTAGTCATCGAGCGGGTCGCCAGCATCAATGATTTCTTGAGTCGCTTCCGCCATTGCTTGAGTCAGTTTCAGCTTGGTTTCGATATCTTTGTCAGAATTATCCACCAGCACTTCACCGATCAGGTTTAGAGCCTCAGCCTGCTCCGTGGTATCTGCAATGTAGTCACCAAAGATCAGTGCTTGTGACACCTCTAGGCCCGCATCACCCGTGATCGCGACAACCACTTGCTCTTCGGCCACAGCTACCGTTAACTCAGAGTCTTCGGCTAGAAGCTTGTTCACCATATTAGTCATTGGGTTGATGATTGTACCACTGCCCGAATTTGCCAGAGTAAAGTCGTGCTGAACCAAGCCTCGGTTACTATCTACAGTTTGCCCAGCGACCGCATCAACACATACCACTGCGTTACGATACTCCAAGCTCAAGCTTGCTTGGCCTTTATCGTCAGTCTTGCCTTGAGATAAGTTACACACGCCATCTTGAGTACTGTCTACCGAAATATTAGCATTCACTAAATAACCATCAATAGCAGTGATAGAAAACGCCGTTGGGTTGCTCGACGAATCGCTGTCTGAACCACACCCAACCAGAGCCATTGCAATTGACGCTGCGAGCAAGCCTTGCTTATTCATTATTATTCCTTATTAAACCTATTCAATGAGTCTTCATACAGCCAACCTCAGTAGGCTGTGATAATTAAAACATCATTATTTTTAGAGGTTTACTTTGAACTTGCAAGGCACAGGGGATAATGGAAAACTCGTAAAATAATTTCTAAATTTTTCCAATTATGCAAAGTTAAGCCGCCAATTTATTGTGGAGCCAGCTCTTAGCAAATTTGAGATCTTTCTCAATCAGGCTGTGGCTACAATCTAATAGTTCACAGATCTCTTGATGCTTTAGGCCAATGTAATATTTTAATTTCAGCACATTAGATTGTCGTGGATAGCGTTCCGTAAAATCCATCAATGACTTCTCTAACTCAATGCGTTTATCAAGGGGCAGGTATTCAATCGAAATTGCATTTTCTATGCGCATTAAATTGCCCTTTTTTCTTTTATCAGCCTTCAACGCCCAAGAGTCATTAATGAGAATATGCTGCATAGCTTTAACGGACATCAAAAAAAAATCTCGCGTCCCTTCTATCTCACCCTTCCCAACGGAGCCAATCTTCAAGTAAGCCTCATGAGTCAATGTCGTCGTAGAGCTCGTATCTATCAAAGGCTCATTAAATACCTCTGCACATTTATAACGTCGTAATTGAGCTAACTCTTTAAGCCGATAGTAAGCAAAACGATACAATTCAGCTTCAGACTGCTTGCAACCATGTTGCCATTGGTAAATAAGAGTAGTAAGCCCCTTGTGCTCCTGAATTTTTTTTATGGTCGACACAATTTAACCTTTTAAAACAATTAAATGGGAAGTCACAACAAGTAAACCAATAGGTTCATGTCTTCTGTGGCAATCCAAGAATCGAATAATTCCTCATCCAAAAAATATCCGCCTTCTTAGAAGCCGGTTTTGCTTTATAACCCCCAAGAAGGGGGCGTCCACGCTATCAATTCTTCAATAACTGCAGTTGTTGTTCATACTCTATGTCCTGTTTATCTTGATGTCGTACATATCGCCGAATGACTTCTTCATTCACACCAACCGTATCTGCAAAATACCTCTAGCCCAAAAGTAATTTCCCCACAGTTTCTTACGTTTATGTGGGGATTTATTGAAAAGTCTAATTGCTATTCGACCCTTTAAAACTCCTAACAAACTCAAGACTGATAACTTGGGAGAAACAATGACAGAAAGATGAACATGATCTGGTTGAACATTTAACTCTAAAACCTCGCAGTCTTTCACATTGCACAAGATATGGATTGAACGATAAAGCTCCTTTCCACCCTTATCTTTCAAAATCTTATATCTGTACTTTGGGTCAAAACTATATGGTATTTGCAACGCCAATAGACATATGATGAATTTCTGTAATCGCCCATGTGGTTGTTTCCTCTTACTTGTGATGAATAAGAGATTACTTCTAACATGAGCACTTCTCGAGGCCATAGCCTCAAGCAACAATCACCACCGTTTAGGGCTGTGGTTTTAAGGAACTACTAAACCGTCACGATCATTTGAATTAACGTCTTCAACGTAAACGTCTAGGTCAACGATATTCAGATTTCGAGAGTGAATAATTTCATCCCAATCAAGTAAGGTATGGCTTGATGGGTAAGCCATTGATGTGACATCATATATAACCGAATCAAGTTGCAATTTTTGATCACTAAGATTGTGTGTCTCTATAGAGAAAGCCACTAAAAATGCGGTCAATATCGTAAGAAAGAAAGAAAAATACACGGAGGTGGTAGGATAACGTTGAATAAACTTAATCACTTTATGAACGTTATTATTGTTACGATAATTTAATGGATAACAACGCCTTACATTTTCGATATCATTTGCTAAAGCACGAACACTTTGATATCGACGAGAACGGTTTACGTTAGTCGCATGTTGATGTACTCGAATTAAATCTCTAGACGCTATTTTATCTGGAAACATCTTCTGTAGGATCCGCCCTAAAGAGAACACGTCAGACCTTTCGTCCAAACTTTCACCTGTGAGTTGTTCTGGACTAGCATAAATTCGACTTACCGCTTTAATGGAGTTGAGTGAGTTATCAGGCGAACAACTAAGAGTTTGAGTAAGATTGAAATCAATAACCTTAGGTTCTCCATGAGCATTTATGAGTATATTTTCAGGTTTTAGGTCAGCATGTAGAACTTTCAACTCATGCGCATACTCAATAGCAAGGCAAATATCTCGAAATAACGTAAGCTTTTGGTCATAAGAAAGTGAATTAGTAGACAGATACTCATCGAGTAAACAGCCATCAACGTACTCCATTACTATATAAGCAACTCCTTTATGAAGACCTGCGTCATAAACCTTCGTAATATTGGAATGATTGAGGTTTGCCATGATTTGAGCTTCGTTGAAAAGTTTGTCTTTGCCTAAAATATTAAACGCTTCGGCGTTAAAAAACTTAACTGCGTAGTTATGCTCAAACAAATGGTCACGCCGTGAAGCAAAATAAACCATCCCGAAGCCACCTTTACCTAGTTCATGTCCAATAAGGTAACGATCATCAACTATTTCGTTTTCAAATGATTGAAACGCAGGCACCGAAGAGGATAAATGGATATCTAACAATTGAGTCAAACACTGTTGTTCATATGACAGAAGTAAATCGGAAACTCTTCGAGCCATTTGCGGTGAAACATGGCTTAGCTCCGAGAGTCTTGACTGCCACTCTTTCGGATCCATATCAATCATGCGATAAAAAACTTGGGTACTACTGAGGTCTGAATTCATTTCTAGTGCCAGTAACAATTGCTACTCATCTTATATAATACAATACCAACCTACTTACATAGCCTAGAAATGAATTGATACAATTCGCAATTACCAGAGATAAATTAACCACAAATATATTGATAGTAAAAATACTTCTGGGATTAATGTATCGTAGTTCGATAAGAAAGAGGGATCTCTGAAATGCAAAAAACCCGACAACTCAGCGAGTTATCGGGTTTCTTAAATAGTGGTACGCCCTGAAGGATTCGAACCTTCGACCACCTCCTTAGAAGGGAGGTGCTCTATCCAGCTGAGCTAAGGGCGCGCTACAGGAAAGGATTATACGAATTCGAATCAGTAAAGCAACGGCTTTATCTAACATTCTGATCCAAGTGAGTAAAAAAAGGGCAATAAGATTATAAGTGTTGGAAAATAGAACAAAGCAAACGTTTGCCTGATGGTAATCAAAAAGATTTTCTGGAATAATGCGCCAAAACATCAGCCACTAACTTGAATATCAATACTAAGGAAATTCATGACTGCTCAAAATATTGATGGAAAGCTAATTTCTCAAACGGTTCGCTCTGAAGTAGCGGCACGTGTAAAAGCTCGTACTCAAGCTGGATTACGTGCCCCGGGCCTAGCGGTTGTTTTAGTGGGTGAAGACCCGGCATCTCAGGTTTACGTTGGCAGTAAACGCAAAGCGTGTGAAGAAGTTGGTTTCGTCTCGAAATCTTTTGATTTACCAGCAACTGCCACCGAACATGAATTGCTAACGCTAGTCGATCAACTCAACGAAGACCCAGAGATTGATGGCATTCTAGTTCAACTGCCTTTACCTGCTGGTATCGATACTACTCACGTTCTTGAGCGTATCACACCTGAAAAAGACGTTGATGGCTTCCACCCATACAACGTAGGCCGTTTGGCTCAGCGCATGCCTAAGCTGCGCTCTTGTACGCCTAAAGGCATCATCACCCTGCTTGACCGTTACAACATCGATTTACGCGGCAAGCACGCGGTTGTTGTCGGCGCATCAAACATTGTTGGTCGCCCAATGACTCTAGAACTGCTTCTAGCAGGTTGTACGACAACAACATGCCACCGCTTCACCAAAGACCTTGAAGGCCACGTACGTCAAGCAGACGTTGTTGTGGTTGCCGTTGGTAAGCCTAACTTCATTCCTGGTGCTTGGATTAAGAAAGGTGCTGTTGTGGTCGATGTTGGTATCAACCGTTTGGAATCTGGCAAGCTCGTTGGCGACGTTGAATACGATGTGGCTAAAGAGAGCGCAAGCTTCATCACACCAGTTCCGGGTGGTGTTGGTCCAATGACAGTGGCAAGCCTAATCGAAAATACTATGATCGCTTGTGAGCAATTTCACTCGAAATAGCCCGTAAACGACAGTCTCGGTAGCAATACCGCTGACATGAATTGATTGTTACTAAAATAGAATTAAAAAGCCGCAGCGTGAAAACGTTGCGGCTTTTTTGATACTGAGCTATTCGTTTGTGATACAAAGATACTCGCTTTTAAGACAGTGCGACTCGCTACTTATCTGGAGTATCGATACCTTCAATTTCTTCCGAAGGCGGCAATAAACTAATGACCTGACACTCCGTTGATATGAGTTTTTCCAAATCAGAACCTTGTGTCACTAAGCGGAAATCACCGTCATTAATCACCCCAAGTGGAATCGCTTTAGGGTACAGAGCATTAAACTCATTAAGGTCAAACGCTTCGGTCAAACCCGTGCTCTTAATTTGGCTGCCTTGAGCCATCAAGGAGTTAAGTTTGGAATAGGTAACCCCTTCTGAAAACAGGCTTCTATTGCCATCACGGCTCACCTGATGCCTTTCATGTTTATTTTCTGAGGATTCAAGTTCAAACACCTTATTCTCACCAAACTCATCTTGATAGTGCATACTGACTAGTGGGTTGGTTTGACGATAAGGCGATACAATCATCGCGCGCCCTATTCCGTCCAATTCCAGATTATTTTCAGCATGGCTCGAAGCTGGATTACCGAAATAGACATTCAAGTTGTCCATGCGCGCTAAGCGAATACTCTCCCAGTTGGTATCAGCAAGCACACTGTTGATGTTGTGTGTCGCCAGCACTTTGGCAAACTGACGTGAAAAATGAGTCGCGCCAAAGAAGATAACCCCTTGCGCTTTCTCTTGCGTCACACCCAGCCTTCTAGCCCACCAACTCGCGGTTAGGCTCTGAATCACAACCGTGCCTATGATGACCAAGAACACCATTGGCACCAGTAGGTCAGCCCCTTCGATTAATTGCTTCTCTTGAAGCTTGATTGCAAATAGAGAAGAGACTGCAGCAGCAACGATCCCGCGAGGTGCCATCCAGCTCAAAAACCATTTATCTGCTGAAGTAAGATCCGTGCCGATCCCGCTGATCCACACACTCAGAGGACGAGCCACCAGCATGACGACCGCTAATAAGCCAATACCGCCCCAACCTATCGAGAGGAAAGTCCCAGAATCAAGCCTGCTCGCTAACAGAATAAACAACGCAGAAATGAGTAACACAGTCAGGGTTTCTTTGAATTCAATAATGTCTTCGAGATCCAAGCCTTTCACATTGGCGAGCCAGATACCCATGATGGTCACGGTTAATAAACCGGACTCTTCACTCAGATCATTTGAAAAAGAGAACGCTGCCAGCATTAATGTCAGGACCGCCATGTTACGCAAATAGTGCGGAACCCAATGCCCTTGCAGCATCTTGGCAATCAAATAGCCACCGATGATCCCTAAGCCTAAACCGATGGTTAGAGTCAGCCCCAAGGCCGACAGTACATGACTGGTAGGATCGGCTGAAGAAACAATGTATTCGTAAACGAGAACGGCAAACAGAGCGCCAATCGGGTCAATCACTATCCCTTCCCAGCGCAAGATACTGCCTAACGAAGATTTGGGTTGAATGCTGCGCAGCATGGGAACAATCACCGTTGGGCCAGTCACCACGACTAATGCAGCAAACAGCGCCGCCAATGGCCAACTGAAATCGACAAAATAATAAGCCCCCACCACGATGCACGCCCATGTAATCAACATGCCGAAACTCACTAAGTGAGTCACCATGCGGCCATGGCCTCTGATTTCTTTGAAATTAAGAGTCAATGCACCTTCAAACAGAATGATGGCGACCCCTAATGAAATCAACGGGAACAGTACATCACCAAAAATGGCATCAGGATTAAGGATATTTAGACCGGGACCTAATAGCAGGCCAACGATAAGCAAAGGAAGAATAGCGGGAAGACGCAAACGCCAACCAAGTAGCTGGCAAGCCAAAGACAAGAGTCCAATTAACGCCAAAGAAGAAGTGATCGACAAATCCATTTGTGCCCCTAAACATTTGTACCACACCCTGTGGTACAAACTTATTCACTGAAATAAGAAAGCCTACGTTCTTACACTATAGGCTCTCTTTATCATACTAAGCGAATATTATTGTGGTTAATCAGTCACTTTACTATAGGGAGAGCAAAGCCATGATGAGCTAACTGGGTGGTTATGGCCCAGTTAGAAAGTGCTTATAAGTCACCAATGATTACTTATAGAGAAAGCACCACGCCCGCAATCGCTGCGCTCATTAGGTTGGCAAGCACACCCGCACAAATTGCTTTAAAGCCGTATTGTGAGATGAAAGAACGACGCTCTGGAACCAAGCTGCCCAAACCGCCAATCAGAATTGCCATCGTAGAGATGTTTGCAAAACCACATAGCGCGAAAGTAACGATCGCTTTTGAGTGCTCACTCAGTGCGTCTTTTACGTCCATTAACTGGATGAAAGCCACAAACTCGTTCACAACGATCTTGTTACCGATCAGCGAGCCTGCAACCACAGCCTCAGACCATGGCACACCGATCAGCCATGCAACGGGTGCGAACACATAACCTAGGATAAGTTCGAAGCTTAAGTTTACGCCAAACCAGCCACCAACAATACCTAACAAGCCATTCAGCATGGCAATCACACTGATAAAGGCAAGGAGTGTCGCACCCACTGCAACGGCAATACGAAGTCCAGACATAGCCCCATCTGCCATTGCCTCGACTACGTTTGTTGCTCGTGGAATTTCAACGTCAGACTCAATATTTTCTTGAGCCTCATCTGCGCTACCAGGTACCAAAATCTTGGCCATCAATAGACCAGCAGGTGCCGACATAAACGCTGCAGCGATCAGGTAGTTCAAATCAACACCAAGCGATGCATAACCCACTAACGTACCACCAGCAACAGAAGCTAAACCACACACCATCACAGCAAACAGCTGTGAATCCGTCATGTGCTTCAAGTAAGGTTTAACCACCAATGGCGCTTCGATCATGCCAACAAAAATATTCGCAGTTGCAGACAGTGATTCCGCACGACCTGTACCTAAGAACTTTTGCAAAGCCCCACCGATTAGGTTGATCACCTTTGGCATAAAGCCGATGTGATACAAACCTGAAATCAATGCAGAGAAAAAGATAATGATGCCTAGAACGTTAATAGCGAATACAAATCCGTTATTCGTTAGGCCACCAAATAGGAAGTTAATCCCCTCTTGACCGTAGTTGATCAAACTAGACACTGCACCAGTGGCTGCATTCAGCACTTCTTTACCCATTGGCACATACAGAACCAGTAGGGCGAATGAGATTTGCAGTAAGAAAGCCAAAGAGACTGTTCTTAGCGGGATATTTTTTCTGTCCGTAGATAGTAACCAAGCGGTTACTAAAATAGTGATAATTCCAAGTAGGGAAGCCATGTGCGTCAACCTAAAAGTTGTAGGTAGGAAAGGCGACGCATTCTATAGAGGAAATCGTTTGCGGCAAGCTAAGGTTGTTAATGTGATGTTGGTTGAATCACTCTTTAATAGTATCTTTCACTAAGTCATTGAATTTTAATAATTAACTTTGATTAAAAAACAAACTTTTTCCATATGGAAATTATATTTATAGATTGGGAAACAGTTAGCGGTGCAGTTCAACGCAAGTTTTGAGGTTTTTGTCCCAATAAGTCGGCGATCCGATATGATCTTTGATGAACTCAATCACTGCTGAAAGCTTCTTCGGCATGTTCTTTCGGCTCGGATACACGGCATAAAATGGCATCAGCTGACTTGCTCGCCATTCCGGTAAAACTTGGATGAGCTTGCCCGTTCTAAACTCTTCTTTGACCAAGTAAGTCGCTAGGTAAGCAACGCCCCAGCCTGATACTGCCGCGTCTCGTACCGCTTCAGCCAAATCCACCGAATAATCGCCCGCCACTTTAACACTGAGATTTTCTTGGCCGTTATCAAATGCCCATGACGTGTAATCACGTTCACGGCTGCGGTAGATGAGGCAGTTATGGTCAATCAGATCAGATGGCACGTGTGGAGTCCCTGCCTTAATCAGATAATCCGGTGATGCGGCTACCACAAACTGGCTGTCGGCTAGGCGCTGCGCAATGTAACCTTCAGGCAAGTCTTCATTGTTAGTGATCCAGAGATCCAAACGCTCCTCAATCATGTCCACTTTGTAATCGAACAAATGCACTTCAATTCTCAGCTGAGGGTAAAGCTGTCTAAGCTGGTCAATCGCTGGAATGATATGCAGTGTGCCAAATGACTGAGACAAACCTATACGAAATATTCCAGAAATGTCGTCACGCTGGCTATCCATGTCCATTTGAGCCGCTTTCACCGTATTGAACAGCTGCTCACAATGCTGATAGAACACTTCTCCAGCTTCAGTTAACGTAAGGCTGCGTGTGGTTCTTTGCACTAACTTGATACCTATCGAATCCTCGAGCAAAGCAATTTGTTTACTGATGTGAGATACCGACACATTCAAGCTTTTTGCTGCACTGGTAAAGCCTTCATGCTTGATTAACGCATGGAATATCACCATCTGTGCGGCTCTATCTGTTAGCACAAAATCACCTTCTTAACTCTCTGAAATATAAAATAAAAAGGACTCCGAAGAGTCCTTTAATCTGTTCTGCCTATAGTAGGCTAAATGCTATTCAAAGCGACCTAGTTCTATTAATCAGATTAAGTCTATTAATCAAATTAGGTCAATTAATCAAACTTAATTCTGTCTGCTAGGTGGCTGACAGCCAAAGCAAAGTAGTAAGAACGATTCCACTTCATTAACACATTGTAGTTGTTGTAAATGAGGTACGAACGACCCGTTTCATCGTCCGGCATTATCAACCAAGCTTTGATGTCTTCATCAAGTGTAGGCAGTGGGCGATCGTCATAACGCTTAATACCGAGTTCAGACCACTCTTTTAGGTATTTCGCTTTGTCTTCGTCTCGACCTTGCATCTCAATAGACACGGTTGATGGAACGTGAACCTGACGCCCCCAAGTATATTTGTCATCCCAACCCGATTGGCTGAGATAATTCGCCGCCGAAGCAAACACGTCTTCTTCGGTACCCCAAATATCTTTCTTGCCATCACCACTGCCATCAGCGGCGTAAGCTAAGAATGAGCTTGGCATAAACTGAGGTTGCCCCATCGCGCCAGCCCAAGAGCCTTTCATCTCTTTTGGTGCAATATGGCCTTGATCAAGAATCTTCAATGCCGCCATCGCTTCGCTACGGAAGAAGGCTTCTCTGCGACCTTCATAAGCCATGGTTGTTAGAGCATCAATAACACTGTAATTCCCCGTGAACTTACCAAAATTACTCTCTACACCCCATAGAGCGACAATGAATCTTGGTTGAACACCATATTCATCACCAATACGCTTTAACGCTGTGTAGTGTTTCTTATAGAGTGATCTCGCCTGCTTCACTTTCCAGTCAGGAACCGCACGTGGAATGTATTCATCCAGAGTCAGTTTCTTTTCAGGTTGGTTTTTGTCGGCTTTTACCGCTCTTGGCTTAAACGTCACACCATCAAAAGCTTCATCAATGATCGCTTCAGAAATACCTTCTTCACGACCTTGTTGCTTTAGTTTTTCTACATATTGCTCAAAGCTAAGCTCTTCAGCTTGAACTGAGCCAATGGTCAGGCTATTACCCAATAGTAATGCCGACACAGCCAATATGGTTTTCGAAAATTTACTCAACGATCACTCCTCCTTGAATTGAGGTGGCTATCACTCTTCGTCTTGACCTTTTTTTTGAGCTTTACGCTCTTTATGAAGCTCAAGTTCGTTAACTGGTGGTGGCGGAACCTGCAAAAAGAAACCATCGGTGTTCAGTGATTCTCTCACTTTATCGATGTTCACTTGAGCCAGTTTACGACCGTCCATTTTAATTACCATTACAAAACTAGGTTTACCAAACATTTGCATCAATGCGTCAGGAACTTGTGAAAAATCATCCTTCTTAGGGATATAAAGGTATGTTCCTTCTTTCTTTGAACTTTTATATATAGAACACAGCATGACAAACCTTTTTTAAATGTTTATGACTACAAAACTCTCACTTGCGAGATCAATAGTTTATGTTAGGGAAATATTGGGAACAAAACGTTCATTTGACAACAAGATTACTTGCTGTGCTTGGTTTGGGAATATAACATGATAAACCTAGTTTCAGGCAATGCCCTTTATTTTATTGATAAAGAAATTGTACCAATCCGCTATTGAGGTCCTGTAGTTTTTCGATGTCTAGTAACCCAGATCTAAAAGGTAGCAGTTTCACGCTATCTGTTTTGCACTTATCCGATGATCAAGTCGAAAATGCAGTGTCTTTTCTTCAAGAGAAGGTAGACCAGGCACCCACTTTTTTCGCAGCTGCGCCTGTTGTTATCAACATTAGCAAAGTCGCGGGCGATATAGATTTCGTGCAACTGAAAAATGGTATATCTCAAGCGGGCATGATCCCGGTTGGTGTGGCTGGCTGTTCAGATAAACGCATGCAAAACCTAGCCAGAGATGCAGGTTTTGCCGTGATGACAGCAAGTAAATCTCCTTCTCAAGCTCCGGCGAAGATGGCCCCGATAAAGGTGGTGAGAACCCCGATACGTTCTGGTCAGCAAGTGTATGCCAAAGACGGTGATTTGCTGATTCTTAGCCACGTAAGCGCGGGCGCAGAAGTCATTGCCGATGGCAGCATCCATATTCATGGCACGCTACGCGGTCGTGCAATTGCAGGTGCAAGTGGTCAAACTGAAGCAAAAATAATTTGTAATGATTTACAAGCCGAGCTGGTTTCCATTGCAGGAAATTACTGGCTCAGCGATCAAATTGAAAGCGAGTACTGGCAGAAGAAAACCATGTTCAGTATGGCAAACGATGTATTACACGTTGATGTCCTCGCAATATAAGAGAAATAAAAGGAAAACAGAATGGCACGCATTATCGTTGTAACGTCGGGTAAAGGCGGGGTAGGCAAAACGACCTCCAGTGCAGCTATTGCCTCGGGTCTGGCTTTAAAAGGGAAGAAAACCGCAGTCATCGACTTTGATATTGGTCTGCGTAACCTAGATTTAATCATGGGTTGTGAGCGTCGTGTTGTGTACGACTTCGTTAATGTTATCAATGGTGAAGCGACGCTGAACCAAGCGATGATCAAAGACAAGCGTACAGAGAACCTGTTCATTCTTCCTGCTTCTCAAACTCGTGATAAAGACGCACTAACAAAAGATGGCGTTCGTCGTGTGTTTGATGAATTGGATGAAATGGGCTTTGATTTCATCATCTGTGATTCTCCTGCGGGTATCGAGCAAGGCGCTCTGATGGCGTTGTATTTCGCTGATGAAGCGATTGTGACGACTAACCCTGAAGTCTCTTCTGTACGCGACTCAGACCGTATTCTAGGTATTCTTGACTCTAAATCTCGTCGTTCAGAAGACGGCTTAGAGCCAGTGAAAACGCACCTTCTACTGACTCGCTACAATCCAGCACGCGTAACTCAAGGTGAGATGCTCAGTGTGGAAGACGTTGAAGAAATCCTGCACATCTCTCTACTGGGCGTGATTCCAGAGAGCCAGGCAGTACTGAACGCATCGAACAAGGGTGTACCAGTTATCTTTGACGAAGCAACCGACGCAGGTATGGCTTACAATGATACTGTAGAGCGACTACTGGGTAGCCAAGTGGACTTCCGTTTCTTAACGGAACAGAAGAAAGGCATCTTCAAAAGACTGTTCGGGGGCTAATACGCAATGTCATTATTAGAGTTTTTTAGACCACAGAAAAAGACAACCGCAAACCTAGCCAAAGAGCGTTTGCAGATCATTGTTGCCGAGCGACGCAGCCATGACGACCCTGCACCATCATACTTACCGCAACTGAAAGAAGACATCTTGAAGTGTATTGCGAAGTATGTGGAAGTCGATCCATCAATGGTTGATCTGACTTTCGAACACAAAGATGACGACATCTCCGTATTAGAGCTGAACGTTAAGCTTCCAGAAGAAGATCGATAACTAGAGCCTGAGCTGTGCTTATCAATATTCAATAAAAAAGAGAGCCTAGGCTCTCTTTTTTGTGTCTGAAACTTTTATCTCTAAAGCATTCGTTGCTTACTGCAGATATAGATATACAGTTACTTAATTGCTTTGTTTAACTTCTCGCCAACCACGTCTAAGCGCCAACCTTGCATTACATCAGGCAGCTTCTCTGGGTTACGATCGTACTTCCAAATCCAGCTTAACACTTGGTTAAGTTGCTTCTTCGATGCCAAAAACTCAGTCGCTAAACCACTGTGTTGTGATGCAGTTTTCACTTCATCTTTCAGCACTTTGAAGAGTTGCTTGTAACCTGGGTAGTCCATTAGACGTTCTACTGGCGCTGGGTACTCTTCTTCTGGCGTATGCTCAGCTAATTTCACGATTGAGCTGATCTTCGCACCATGGCGACGTACAGAACGGTAATCAAACCCTTCCTGCTCCATATGCTTAGGATCTTTCATTGCGAATCGAGCCACTGCCCATAGGTCTTGTTCTTTAAAGACAAAGTTCAATGCTAAATCACGCTTAATCGCTTCTTTTAAACGCCAAGTTGCTAGCGGTCTTAAAATAGCTAGCTGTTGAGGTTTTAGCTGCCACGCGCCTTTAATATCAAGATAAGCATTGTCTGGGTTTGCTTTACGGATGCGCTTAGCTACTTGTAAATCAGACTCTTGCTGCGCCGCTTCCCACCAGCCCGCTTCCATCACTTTTTCTAGAAGCTTGTTGTACATTGGCATCAAGTAGTGAACATCTGCTGCTGCGTAGTCGAGTTGCTTTTGAGAAAGCGGACGCGCTAGCCAGTCGGTGCGAGATTCACTCTTATCTAGGTCAACGCCTACAAACTCTGAAACGAGAGCTGCAAAGCCAGTTGAAAGACCATGACCTAAGAAGGCTGCCATGATCTGCGTATCAACCATTGGCGTTGGCGTACAACCAAATGCGTTCTGGAACACTTCTAGATCTTCGCCACACGCATGTAACACTTTCAGTACTGACGTGTCTTTCAACAGCCCAACAAACGGTGTCATTTCATCAAGAGCAATAGGATCAATCAGTGACAGCGTTTCACCATCAAATAACTGAATTAAGCCTAATTGAGGGTAATAGGTTCTTGTACGAACGAACTCTGTATCAAGCATAACAACATCGGCTTCACGTGCTTGTTGGCAAACTCGCTCAAGGTCTTTTACTTGGGTAATGATTTGATAATCCACAAAAACTCTCACTGATTTTACTTTGATCGCCGGATACAAAAATGCCGACATTAACTGTCGGCATTCTAACACCATTTTTCAGCGCTCGCTTAGATTAAGCGCTGCTATGGCTTATGGTGCATCATCTTCTCGTAAATGAGCTCGTTACTCGCTTGCGCGTTTGGCAAGCTCTGCGTCGTTTTCTTCACGAAGCACTCGGCGCAAGATTTTGCCTACATTGGTTTTTGGTAGTTCTTCACGGAACTCAATCAATTTAGGGATCTTGTAGCCAGTTAGGTGTTCACGACAGTGCGCGATAATGTCTTCTTTGGTTAGGCTAGGGTCACGTTTCACAACGTAAATCTTAACCAGCTCACCAGACACCTCATGAGGTTGGCCGATAGCCGCAACTTCTAACACTTTGCCATGCAGAGCCACTACGTCTTCAATCTCGTTCGGGTAAACGTTGAAGCCCGACACTAGAATCATGTCTTTCTTACGGTCTACGATGTACAACAAGCCTTCGTCATCAAACTTAACGATATCACCCGTCGATAACCAACCATCTTGGTCAATCACTTCTTTGGTCGCTTCTGGACGCTGCCAGTAGCCTTGCATCACTTGAGGACCACGAACCTGCAATTCACCCACTTGGTCATTGCCAACCACTTTACCTTCATCATCAACAATACGAACTTCTGTTGATGGTACTGGTAGGCCGATTGCACCTGTGTAGTCTTTCAGATCGTATGGGTTACCTGTTACCAGAGGAGCACATTCGGTTAAACCATAGCCTTCAAGTAGGTGGACACCTGTCGCTTTCTTCCATTGCTCAGCAACAGCGCGTTGAACCGCCATACCGCCGCCAACAGATAAACGCATGTTACTGAAATCCAACTCGTGGAAATCTTCGTTATTCACTAACGCATTGAACAAAGTGTTTACGCCAGTAATCGCAGTAAACGGAACCTTTTGTAGCTCTTTAATAAAGCCAGGAATGTCACGAGGGTTCGTAATCAGAAGGTTACGACCACCCATCTCAACAAACAGTAAGCAGTTCACAGTTAGTGCGAACACGTGGTAAAGCGGCAATGCCGTTACCACTAACTCACGGCCTTCTTGCAGTACCGGGCTATATGCCCCTTTCGCTTGAAGTACGTTCGCAATCATATTGCGGTGCGTTAGGATTGCGCCCTTCGCTACGCCCGTTGTACCACCTGTGTACTGTAGGAATGCGATGTCATCGCCAGCCATAAATGGCTTCACGTACTGTAGGCGACGGCCTTTATGCAGAGCTTTTCTGAATGAAATAGCCCCCGGCAGATCGTACTTAGGCACCATGCCTTTTACGTATTTCACTACGAAGTCGACAATCGTACCTTTCGCTCGTGGCAGCATTTGCCCAAGGCTGGTTAGTACAACGTGTTTAACCGGTGTTTTATCAACGACTTTTTCTAGCGTGCTCGCAAAGTTAGAAACGATAACAATCGCCTTTGCGCCAGAGTCATTCAATTGATGTTCAAGCTCACGAGGCGTGTACAGTGGGTTGACGTTCACTGCAATCATACCTGCACGCAGTACACCAAAGAGTGCAATTGGGTATTGCAGCAGGTTTGGCATCATCAGCGCGACACGATCGCCTTTCTTCAGTTTTAGATCATTCTGCAGGTAAGCAGCAAAAGCACGACTGCGCTCTTCAAGCTTACGGAATGTCATGATAGACCCCATGTTCTCGAATGCTGGTTGGTCTGCGTACTTCTGTACCGACTGTTCGAACATTTCAATAAGAGATGGGTACTGATCTGGGTTGATCGTCTCTGGTACGTCACTTGGATAACGTGAAAGCCAAGGTTTGTCCACTATGTTACTCCTCGTTTATCAGCTGACGACTGCTTCGCCGCTTTTTATCATTGCGGTATTACAGCACAGCTTTAGTGCATGAGCACTAAAAGGCTCAAACACTTGTTTAAATTTTGTTAACTACACCAAGAATTAGCTCTGAAACTAGCTCTGGGCTCTCTAAATGGCAATGATGTCCGCCAGGAACAGTCTCTATATTCAGAGAACTATGGGCTGATTTGTAGCGATTATGCTGCAAATGTCGGAATCCATCATTTCCTAAAACTATTAATTGAGGGCATTCAATAGCCGCCATGATCGCTTCAGCATGCGCTTGTGACATTCGATATAACGAGTCACATTTTAGGTTAGGGTCGCATCTCCATTGCCAAGAATTATCGAACTCGGCAATACCTTGATCTACAGTCGCTTGACTAAGAGCAACTTGATCTACAGTCGCTTGATCAAAAGCAGCTTTAGCAACAACAGTCCGATCAACATTACTTAGCTCAACGATTCCTCGTTCAACAATAGGAGCAATGAGTTCTGCTTTGATTTGATTGGCGTGAGCTCTCAGCTTAATAGCATCCTCAAGACTTGCCAGAGGACGTGAAGGCTTTCTTCGCTGTCGAAGACGACTGAGTACCCCATCTCTCAAACGAGAGACTGTTTCGTGGGGAGCTTCTGAAAGAGGTCCATGACCTTCAATTTGAATTAATCCTGACACCTTTTCAGGAAAGGCGGCACTATAGCAACTTGCGATCAATGCACCAAGTGAATGTCCTACCAGTACCAGTCTGTTTGGCGATAATTTGGTCACCAACTGATGCAAATCATCAATATAGTCGTGAAATGGGTAATAACTCCCCGGTTTATGCGACGAGAAACCGTGTCCGAAGAGATCGATAGCAACGAGGTGAGTATCTGGAGAAAGCTTGGCTATTTGCGGCATAACCTGAGTGAAACTTGCAGAATTATCTAGCCAACCATGAATAAAAACGACCGTCGTTGCGGTCGTTTTTGAGTTGCCAATCTGTTGTGTTGCAAGCGTCCCGCTCGCAAGGGAATATGACTTTTCAATCATTGATTGTATGGTGTCCCTATCGTTTAGTGTGTCGATTTCAGGTTCGACTATTCCACATCTTGAATCACACGGCCTGACTTAGGCATGGTTTGAAAGCTGCGACAATGCAAACTGCGGCAAGAGTAATAGGTTGGCGCAAAGTCGTTGATGACCACTCGCTCGGTGATCTGCCATAAACGTTGGTTGTAGACATTCATTACTGGGAAGGTATAAGGGTAATCACCAACGGTGCCATCTTCAGTACCACTTGATGTTCCAACCAAGGTGACTAAACGGCCTTCAGCAAAGCTCAAAGGTTCTACGTAACCATCAATGTAACCAACAAAACGCCCTTTTGGCTCGGCATCAATATCTGGCTTACCGTTGCTTGAGATAGGCAAGTTAACCACTTCAACACGAGTCTTATCTTGTAAGTTAGTGACTTTAGCAATCACACCACCTAAACGAACATCACCAGCGTCTGGCACTGTGTTTACCCACTCTTGGTAGTCAGTTACCACCTGTTCAGAGTTTGCATTAAGTTCTTCAGGTAGAGATGAGCAACCCATCACCATCGAAGAGAAGGCGACAAGGAAAAATAAGCGAGATTTAGAAATGAGAGAAAACATAATGCTGGTCCTTAGAAAAGGATAAATGAAAGCACAAAGCTAGATATAAATATCGACCCCAATAAGCTTCGCAAGTTCCTCTTTTTTAGCTTGATTCATCACGTCCATATACTCCTCCATCGCACGTCGTCCGCGCCCTTCTGGAAGATCATATTGAACCTGAGCTTTGTGGATCTCAGATTCTTTGACTTGGCGAATCGAATGCGAGACAGCATTCGCGACCTTAGTTGGCTGACCAACTGAGGTTTTTGCATCGCCTTTTTTTACCTCGTTCTTTTTGTTGGTTCGATTGGTTTTGGATGTATTGCCTATCGAAGAAGGAGGTAAGCCGTTTAGTGAAACCATGCTTAAAGAGTTTATTACCTGATGTTAATGATTGTGTATGTGTATCTGTTTTTATTTTGGCTCTGCAAAGTGAATGCAAAGCCAAAATAATACGTATTTACTCTCGACCTGGCAGTTTTTTCCACGTCACTTTATCGCGAAGATAAACAGGCTCAGACTCTTCTGCTGCAACCGCTTTACCTTCTGCGTAAGCAAATTGAGCAAGGAACGCCATGTCTTGAGCTTCTGGAAACAGGACTTCACACGCTTTGGTGTTAATCGCTAGTGTGTCCATGTGCTCTGCATACGCTTCCCAACCGGTACCGACTTTTGCCCATGTCTCAGAATCCGCTTCAAGCTGCGCAGCTAGTTCGCTTGGAGGCGTGACACATTCCGCATCAACCGCAGTCCAACGACCATCATCTTCACGGCTGTAACGAGCCCAATATACTTCACTCATGCGAGCATCAATCGCTGTAGCTACGTGAGTTTCACCAAATTTACGGTAGCTGCCTTGCGCCATCGCGGCCAGTGTAGACACACCGATCATCGGTAAATCAGCACCAAAAGCCAAGCCTTGAGCAATACCGATACCAATACGCACACCCGTGAAACTGCCTGGGCCTTGGCCAAACGCGATTGCGTCGATATCGGTTAAAGCGACATTCGCTTCTTTCAGTACTTCATCAACCATAGGTAGAATTTTTTTCGTATGGTCTCGAGGAGCCTCTTCGCTACGTGCGAACACCTGGTCACCCATTACTAGTGCAACTGAACAGTTTTCAGTTGCGGTATCTACTGCAAGAATTTTCGCGCTCATTCGTGTCTCAAATATTCGTTATCTAATCTAAAAATAATGGCTAAGCTCAACAATGCCAATTACTCAGCAGCGGTTGAATGGTCTTTAGCTAAGAATTCTTTAATGATCCCTAAGTCACGGGTACGTGGGATAGGCGGTAAACTCGCCAAAAACACACCACCGTAATCGCGGGTCACCAAGCGGTTATCGCAAATAATCAAAGCGCCATTATCACGTTTATCACGTATTAATCGGCCAACACCTTGTTTCAAGGTAATCACTGCGTCTGGTAACTGTACTTGTGCAAAAGGATCACCCCCTTTTAGCTTACAGTCCTCGATTCGAGCCTTAAGTAACGGGTCGTCTGGGGCGGTAAAGGGCAATTTATCGATGATAACACAGCTTAATGCGTCGCCCCTAACATCTATACCTTCCCAGAAGGCGCCAGTGGCCACCAGCAATGCGTTACCTAATTCCATGAATTCGGCTAAGGTTTTTTGCTTACTTGTCTCACCTTGTAGCAGAACTGGAACCGAGAGCGTTTCACGGAATCGCTCCCCCAACTCTTTCATCATGCTGTGTGAGGTGCACAAGAAGAAACAGCGACCTTGGTTTTGCTCAATCACAGGGGTCAACATTCTTACTAGCTTATCCGCTAAGCCCGGGCTATTTGGTTCGGGAAGATAGCGAGGCACACACAAACGCGCCTGATTTGGATAGTCAAACGGGCTTGGCAGTGAAAACTGTGCTGACGGTTTTAACCCGAGTCGAGAGGTGAAATGGTCGAAATCGTCCGACACCGCTAGCGTTGCTGAAGTAAACACCCAAGCACCCGGTTTTAGCTCAATCTGCTCATGGAATTTATCGGCAACCGAAAGAGGCGTGATGTGCAAAGCAAAGTGGCGTGGCGTGGTGTCATACCAATAAGAATAACCGGTAATCGACACATCACACACACGTTCGATACGCGACTTAATCATGGTTGCACGCTCAAAAGCCGTGTCTAACAACTGGCTTCGACCCAATGCTAATTTCAATACATCCACAGCCAGTTGCAACGCATCTTGTAAACGCACTAGCTCTCTCGCAATCGACTCTGACTTCAACGCCTCACGCCAGTTACCACGAAAGCCGGTGTCGCCGAGCACAATACGTAGGTCAGCAGCTGATTGAATTAGCCTCTCGCCAACCTTTTGCAGCTGACGCATGTCTTTGGCTTCAGTGCGGTAAGCGATTTCAATGTCTTTGGCTAGCTCTTGGATCTGTCGGCTGGAAACCGATTGTCCAAAGTACTGACTGGCGATATCGGGAAGTTGATGCGCTTCATCGAAGATAAACACATCGGCTTCAGGTATCAGCTCACCAAACCCGGTTTCTTTGATCGCTAAATCCGCGAGGAACAAGTGGTGGTTCACTACAACAACATCGGAGTCCATCGCTTTTTTACGCGCCTTAAGCACAAAGCAATCAGTGTAACTTGGGCATTCTTTGCCTAAGCAGTTGTCGTTAGTCGAGGTAATGGTTGGAATAACTGGGCTATCTTCAGCAATATCATCGCAATCACCTAAATCGCCAGTTTGAGTCGCTGACGACCAGCTGCGCACTTTCACCAACTGAGCTAACAGCGTTGGATCGGTATGAGTGCCATGACTTTCGATCATCTGGCGACTGAGCCTGTCCAAACACAAATAGTTTGAACGACCTTTCAGCAGAGCAACCTGACCATAAAAGCCAAGCGCATCGACCATTAATGGTAAATCACGATGAAACAACTGCTCTTGAAGGTTTTTAGACCCCGTACTGATAATAGTTTTCTTACCACTCAGCAGTGCCGGTACTAGGTAAGCAAACGTCTTACCGGTACCCGTCCCTGCCTCAACAACCAATTGGCTTTGTTGCTCAATGGCCTGTGAGACCGCCTCAGCCATGTCCAACTGAGCTTGTCGTGGTTGAAACCCAGGGATCGCTTTACCCAGAGCACCATCAGCAGAAAACGTTTTAGATATCATAGAGTACGTGGTTTAGAAAAATAGAAGGCGAATTATGGCAGGTTTAGTGAGCCGGTGCGAATCAGAAATGACTGCACACCGGAGGTGTCTATCGAATAGAACATAGCAGGCTAAGTCTTGTTAACCAACCTAGCCCAAAACAAATGAAGGGGTTGTTTAACTACTTGCGATTCAAGTAACGAGATAACCAAGGCGCACCAGAAAAACCGGAATCACTTGGTTGCATAGCTTTAGCAGCATCAGTCGGAGAAGCTTTGCTTTCCCACATTTCATCAAGAACGTTGCCGTCCACCTGAACATCACCCACTAATGAATTTACACGCTTACAATACAACTTTTTCGCTAGTAACTCTTTATCCATAAATGATCACCTATGCATGGCTGAAAATGTTGGCTCGCTCTAGTGGGACTTGACCGAGAATGTCGGTTAAAAACGTCAGAAATCTAACCTCTACCTAAATTTATTAAGCCTCTCAATTTATTAATCCCCTAAATGAACGGTAGATTTTGTTGAAACCAAATTGATAATAGATTAATTATAACGGTGATATTGCGGCTCAGTTCACCGTTCGACGGCCTGCATTAAATTTGAAGAATCCCGATTGCATATAAAAAAGTGCAACATTCATGGAAGTAAGATGCAAATGGAAAGAAAAACTTTATTAACACATTGTACTGACGCCCCAGGCCTCATCTCAAAGATCACCAACATTTGTTACAAGCACCAACTCAATATTATTCACAACAATGAGTTCGTTGATAACACTAGTGGTCACTTCTTTATGCGCACCGAGCTAGAGGGTTACTTCAATGACGAAACCTTGCTTGCCGATTTAGACCAAGCATTGCCAGAGAATGCGAAACGTAAGCTGATGGGCTCTTCTCGTAAGCGTGTCGTGATACTCGTGACTAAAGAAGCTCACTGCCTTGGCGATATTCTGATGAAGAACTTTGATGGCAGCTTAGATGTCGAAATCGCGGCGGTGGTTGGCAACTACGATACTCTGCAAAGCTTAACCGAGCGTTTTGATATTCCTTATCATCATGTTTCTCACGAAGGATTAAACCGTGAAGAACATGAGAAGAAGATGCTTGAAGTGATTGACCTGTACGAGGCGGACTATCTGGTACTTGCTAAATACATGCGAGTGCTGACTCCGGGGTTTGTTGAGAAGTACAACCACAAAATCATCAACATTCACCACAGCTTCTTGCCAGCATTCATTGGTGCTAAACCATACCAACAAGCTTATGAGCGCGGCGTGAAAATCATTGGCGCAACAGCGCACTTCGTGACAAACGATCTCGATGAAGGCCCAATCATCAAGCAAGACGTGATTCCAGTGGATCACAACTTCAGTGCGAAAGACATGGCTCAAGCCGGTCGTGACGTAGAGAAGAACGTGTTGAGTAAGGCTTTAAACAAAGTGATCAATGATCACGTGTTTGTTTACGGTAACAAGACTGTGATTCTGTAGGTCGGAGGTTCGATTTCCGGTAAGACTTCCAGTTAGAAGCCCATAAAAAACGCGCAATAGGGTTAATCCATTGCGCGTTTTTTGTATCTGATGATCTGACTAGCTTTATGAGATTCCCGACTACGCTCCTTCGTCGCTATCGGGAATGACGGTATTCTTCAATAGCAAAACTTCTACTCTCAAAAACGTCAATCCACGAATCATTGCGAGGCACAAATCCAAACTCGTCATTCCGACGAGCCTAGGCGAGATCAGGAATCTATCCCAGCTATTCTCTGCTCAAATTAAGCCTGTTCTGACTCAACAATCTTCTTCAAAGAGTGTGGATGCAACTTAATACAAATGCCTTGATGTTTAAAAGCCACCGTTGGGTTATTCAAACGTTCACCCTCACCTTTCGGGCTAGACAGTTTTATCTTAACGCCTTGCTCTGCCAAAGTTTCAAACTTAGCAGCGAACTGCGGGTAAGTCTCTTTAAGATCCGCCAGATACTCATCAGCCGTTTGCGCGTGAGAAGGAATCACAAACTCGACATGTTCCCAATCTTGGCTTGGATAAATTTTACCTTCTGCTGGATATGGCAACTCTAAGCACTCAATCTTCCAACCAAGGCTTTGCAATGGCTCATCGAAAGCCAACACCACAATTGGACGGCCATTGATCATCGCTTCTGAAATTGTAGAGCCATATTCAGACCAAGCCAGATGTGCTGATTTAGCAAGCTCAGTTTCATTGATTCTTAATGCAATATGATCCGCTTGAGCAAAGCTTAAATCTAAACCCAGTGCATTTCCTAGGTTCTCAATTTTCTCCATAAACGTATCAAGGCGCGCAATCATTTGTTGTGGTTCTAGTTCGGCTTGCTTCAGGCTCATCGTCATTGTCTTTGTTCTCCAAATAATGGCTGCATGGTATCAGTTTTACTTTCAGCAACAAGCGTTGCTTTTACAAAAAAACGTTCAAAAAGTACGGTGTATTACTTTCCTAAATAGACAAACCTGGCTTGGTCAAAGTCGATTGTCAAAAACCCCTCAGGAAATGTTAATTTTCTATCAATTCGACCTATAAGAAACCCCACAAAATTGGTATGATTAACGCCATTTTTGTGAACTTAAACAGAGTCTGTTGTTCATTTCGGCATTAAATCGTTAACTCGAAGCATAATTAACCAAATTTAATACCCACGAAATAACGGCCACTCTTATTCATCCTTGAATTGAAGGAAACGCGTGTGAATATCCAAGCACTGATTAATGACAAAGTATCTCAGGCTCTAGAAGCCGCTGGCGCACCTGCAGGCTCTCCTGCGGCTGTTCGCCAATCTGCAAAACCACAATTTGGTGACTACCAAGCAAACGGCGTTATGGGTGTTGCTAAACGACTAGGCACTAACCCACGAGAATTTGCTCAAAAAGTATTGGACGTTCTAAACCTAGACGGTATCGCTTCTAAAGTTGAAATCGCAGGTCCAGGTTTCCTAAACATCTTCCTAGATGAAGCATTCCTAGCACAACAAGCAGACGCAGCACTGGTTGACTCTCGCCTTGGTGTTACAGCGGCTGAAGCGCAAACAATTGTTGCTGACTACTCAGCACCAAACGTTGCAAAAGAAATGCACGTTGGCCACCTACGTTCAACGATCATCGGTGATGCTGTTGTTCGTACACTAGAGTTCTTAGGCCACAAAGTTATCCGTGCTAACCACATTGGTGACTGGGGTACTCAATTCGGTATGCTTATCGCAAACCTTGAGCGCATCCAAGCTGAAACTGGCGAAGTTTCAATGGAACTTTCAGATCTTGAGCAGTTCTACCGTGAATCTAAAAAGCTTTACGACGAAGACGAAGAATTCGCAGTGAAAGCACGTGGCTACGTAGTGAAACTGCAAAGCGGCGACGAATACTGCGCTGAAATGTGGAAAAAGCTGGTTGACGTAACCATGGTTCAAAACCAACGTAACTACGATCGCCTGAACGTATCACTGACACGTGATGATGTAATGGGTGAAAGTATGTACAACCATATGCTTTCAAACATCGTTTCTGACCTACAAACACAAGGTCTAGCAAAAGAGTCTGACGGCGCACAAGTTGTATTCCTAGACGAATACAAAAACAAAGATGGCGACCCGATGGGCGTTATCGTGCAAAAACGTGACGGTGGCTTCCTATACACCACCACCGATATTGCCTGTGCTAAATACCGTTTTGAAGAACTTGGCGCAGACCGCGTACTTTACTTCATTGACTCTCGTCAGCACCAACACCTAATGCAAGCTTGGACTATCGTTCGTAAAGCGGGTTATGTTCCTGAGTCTGTCTCTCTTGAGCACCACGCATTCGGCATGATGCTAGGTAAAGATGGTAAGCCATTTAAAACTCGTGCAGGCGGTACTGTACGTCTTGCTGATCTTCTGGACGAAGCAGAAGTGCGTGCAACTCAGCTGATTGAATCTAAAAACCCTGAGCTAGCAGAAGACGAGAAGAAAACCATCGCAAACACAGTTGCAATGGCGGCTGTTAAATACGCAGACCTTTCTAAGCACCGTACCACTGATTACGTGTTCGACTGGGAAAACATGCTGGCATTTGAAGGTAACACAGCACCGTACATGCAGTACGCGTACACTCGTGTTGCTTCAATCTTTGCGAAAGCAGGCATTTCTATGGACTCTCTTGAAGGTGAAATCAAAATCACTGAAGAGAAAGAGAAAGCCCTTATCGCGAAACTTCTACAATTTGAAGAAGCGGTACAGTCTGTTGCTCGTGAAGGTCAACCGCACATCATGTGTAGCTACCTATTCGAACTTGCTGGTCAATTCTCTAGCTTCTATGAAGCGTGCCCTATCCTTGTGGCTGAAGATGAAACCGTTAAACAGAGCCGCCTGAAGCTTGCTGCACTGACAGCTAAGACTATCAAGCAAGGTCTGTCGCTTCTAGGTATCGAAACTCTAGAGCGCATGTAATTCCCTTCGGGTTACAATGAATAAATACAAAGGTTGATGTGAGAGCATCAACCTTTTGTTTTATCTAACGTATACTGATACCAATCGTAGTAAATAACTAATCATCCTAGCTGGTTAAAACGCTCGATAACTGCGTTAGAAATTTTGATTGTAGAGTAACTACTTATCAAAAGAATCTGCCTTGTTCTCAAACCTTTTTCCTGCGCTATTTCTGATCATTTACTTACTGTGATTGGTATGAATTCAAGAAATCGAAATGGATAATAATAATGAGCTTTGAACTTCACCCACAGTTAGCAAAAGACACCACGCTTATCGGCGAATTTCCACTAAGCTTGGCACTGCTAAGCAAAGACAGTGCTGTGCCTTGGGTTATCTTGGTACCAAAACGTGCCAACCTAAAAGAGTTGCACCATCTGCCAATGAAAGAACAACAGCAGTTCTTGCTTGAGTCTCAAGCGGTAAGCCAAGCATTAGAAGCGACGTTCCAACCAGACAAGTTAAACCTAGGCGCGCTGGGTAACATGGTGCCACAGCTGCACATTCACCATATTGCACGTTTCAAAGACGACATCGCGTGGCCAGGCCCAGTATGGGGCAATACCAAAGGCGAACATCGTAGTGAAGAAGAACAAGCCGCAATCCATACTCGCATTCAAAACGTTTTATCACTGAGCTCTATCTTTAATAAAGCGTAATTCGAGTTCATCTCATTACGCTTTAAAGCAAGGCTGTTCAGAATAGACACATGACAAAAAGCCGCTCATCTAAAATAGGTGAGCGGCTTTTTTATTGTCTAATCTCGCCGTTTTCAACGAGAGTATGAAGCTCTGAACTACATCATCACATTCAGTGACAGACCATCTTGTTTGCTGATGGTGTAACGAATACGTGTTGTATGACCATGCTTGTTGGTATCGACCAAGCGGGAAACTTTCCCTTTCTTGACCCAAACACTCAGCATCGCATCGACACCGTCTTCGCTCATACCAAACTTAGACGCAAGTTCACTGCGAGCTGCAACGCCCTCGTTATCAATGTATTGATGAAGTTCAGTTAAAATCATACTACTTGCACCTCTAGCGCTTTTTGCTTACTGCCAATTTTCTTGAAGACGCGATACGTCACCACAAAGCCACCAGCAATTGCCACCATCCACACAGCACTACTTACTGGGTGTACAGCGAAGTTTGCTGCTTGGTAGTAGAAGGTTGCACCGAAGTAACCAAGAGCCATTGTCCATACCGCTATGAAGCGGGCAAACGTCTGACCAAACTCACGAACATAAGCGCCCATCGCAGCAACACAAGGTGTGTAAAGCAGGATAAGAATCAAGTAAGCAAACGCAGCGTGGCCTGATACAAACTTGTCTTTCAAGTTACCAAAGATCGAAGTATCAACCTCTTGATCTGCAGCCACAGAGCTTGAGTCAGACAAGTCGCCCACTTCAATGCCTAATGGATCTGAATAGCTCAAGCCAGCTAGGTTTTCAGGGATGGTCATGACGGCTTCTTGCAAGCTTGCTGCTAAATCGAATTCAGCCGCTTCTTCGTCTGATGGCGTGGTGTACAAGCTGTTTAATGTACCAACAACGGCTTCTTTCGCAAAAATACCCGTAATAATACCAACCGTTGCAGGCCAGTTCTCTTCAGTAATACCAATAGGTTGGAACACTGGAGTCACAACTTGAGCCGCTTTAGATAGCACTGAGCTTTCGCTGTCTTCGTTACCAAAACTGCCGTCCATACCTAATGAATTCAGGAAGCTAAGAATAGCCACAACCATTACAATGGTTTTACCGGCGCCAAGCACGAAACGCTTCAGCTTCTGCCAAGTTTTCAGCATCACGTTTTGCACGGTTGGCAATTCGTAATCTGGCATCTCCATAACCAAGCTATCACTGCTACCAGGATAGATAGTATTTTTAAGGAATAAGCCCGTAAATACAGAAGCAACAATACCCATGATGTACAGAGCGAATACGACATTTTGTCCCGCACCAGGGAAAAACGCAGCTGCGAATAGTGCGTATACTGGCAAACGAGCACCACATGACATAAACGGAGCCATTGATGCTGCCAGTTTACGTTCACGCTCTTGGTCAAGAGTACGAGTTGCCATGATTGAAGGTACGTTACAACCAAAACCAAGTACTAACGGAACAAACGCTTTGCCCGGTAAACCAATCTTCTGCATCACTTTATCAAGTACAAATGCTGCACGAGCCATGTAACCCGAGCTTTCTAATACCGCTAAGAACAAGTAAAGCGCGGCAATAACCGGGATAAAGGTCGCAACCGTTTGAATACCACCGCCGATGCCATCGGCAAGAATGGTGACTAGCCAAACCGGTAAATGGCCATCTAATAAGTGGTGTCCACCATCAACTAATATTGCGCCAACACCAATATCAAAGAAGTCGATAAACGCACTACCGATATTGATAGAGAACATGAACATTAGGTACATGATGACGAAGAAGAAAGGAATACCGACCCATTTATTCAAAATGAATTGGTCTGCTTTCTCAGTAAAGTTACGGCTTAGTTTCCCTTCACTGCGACGAACACGTTTACAAAGGTCATGTAAGAAAGTGTATTTAGCGTCAGCAACAGCAAGGTCAATATCGAAATCGGCACCTAGGCGCACACTGTCGATTTGAGTACGAGTTTGAGGAGCCAATCCGTTCAATACTAAGTAATCATTTTCTAAAGCTCGAATAGCCAGAGCTCGGTGAGATACGTCAGCATCATCAAATTGTGACTCAACAGAAGGGATAAGAGCTTCTAACGCGGCATTGTAATCAATAGAGATAGGATCAAGACTCACACCTTGAACAAGCAGTTTATGCAGACGCTCTTTAAAACGTGCAACTTGGCCTTTGTCGTTTGCAGACAAGCTTAAAACTGGACAGCCAAGCTCTTTCTCTAGCGCTTTAAGGTTAATCACCTGACGCTCACGCTTTAATACATCCATCTTGTTCAATACAACGATCATTGGGCGACCCAACTCTCGTAATTGTAATGTCATGTATAAGCTTCGTTCTAAGCAGCTTGCATCTACAACATTGATGATGACATCTGCAGGGTGAGTTAGCACAGCACGAGACGCGATAGATTCATCGATACTGTTTGCATCATTACCACTGTCTAGTGCGTAGATACCCGGTAAATCCGTTAGCTGAAACTGATCACCAGCATGCGAATACAAGCCCGTCTTCTTTTCTACGGTTACACCAACCCAGTTACCAACGTGCTGCTTAGCACCAGTTAAGGCGTTAAATAATGTTGTTTTACCACTATTTGGGTTACCAACGGTAAGAACTTGATAATCCATTTAGATAACCTCGATTTGTTCTGCAATGCTTTCACGAATGGCGATAGAAACACCTCTCACCTCCACTTGAAGCGGATCACCCATCGGCGCACGACGGATTAGCGTCACCTCAGTTTTTGGCAACATGCCCATAACCATAAGTTTTTTTCTAACGTCTGGTGTTAAGCCTGTTAGTGCAACAATAGAAGCCGCTTTTCCTTGCTCGAGTTGTGAGAGTTTCATAAATGCCCAATTCGTGACTGATAATGAGAAAGATTGTTATTACCGCCATGATACACATACATGACCACAATTCTATTGTGTGAAATCAATGTTTTCGAAAATACATACTCGTAAATTTCGTTAAAAACGTTTACGTCAAAAACGTTACTTTCAACAAACAACGAGAACTACCTCACTAGTACCAATCAAGAAAAACCAACACAAATCATTAATTATCAATAACTTAAAATAATGTCGGTTTTCTCATGGCCATCTGTCGTTAATTTTATAAGTAAAATAAGTGGGCAGACGTATAGTTACTCCAACGAAGAGAAACTACTTCTCTTTAATTTTATTCCAGAGGTGATGTGGCTTGCCATATCACTCCGGCAGCAAGCGAAGGTGTCCTTGGCACCCGTGGTATAGTCCCCCCGGCTATACCACGATATTTTTTTTCTTCCTTTTGTTTTATCCCAACAGCCTTTAAACTCCCCACTGATCTCTATCTCTATCTCTATCTCTATCTCTATCTCTATCTCTATCTCTATCTCTATCTCTATCTCGTAGAAGCATAAAAAAGCCCCAACACGAATGTCGAGGCTTAGAGTATCTTTATCTATGTGGACGTAGAGTAAATCCGTAGCTCACTACTCTTCGCTATTTTCAGCAAACTTAGATGGCGACATACCAAAATGGTGCTTAAACCTTTGACTGAAATAAGAAGGGTCATTGAAACCAGAATCAAACGCGACGTCTGAGATTTTCTCTCCCGCAAGTAACCGCTCACACGCATGCTCTAAACGCACTTCATTCAAGTGCTCTTTAAAGGTCTTGTTATAAGCCGATTTAAAGCGTCTCTGTAAGCTTCTCTCTGACATGAACAAGTACTTAGCAGCAGTTGCAGTACTGAACTCTGCATCGGCGTAGTTTTCGCTCACAAGCTGCGACACTCTGTTTTTCCACTCTTGTTCAGCACTCAACCTTTGCTGCTCTGGCGTTGAAGCGGCAAGCTTAATGGTTTCAATCTGCTCAATTGTGCTGGCTTCCAGATTATCCAGTACTTGATACTCAATCGGCCACGAAAGCTGAACCTTATTTTGATAGTCAGAAACAAACGCGTTCAACTCACCACCACTCTGATTCATCAATAGAGGTAATTTTTCGATATTTAGATCAGTCGATTTTCCGGTGTTGTCACCCATGCTTGATGCCAATTTAGGGAAAGGCATCCCATGATCTCGAATCGTAACGACAAGATGCTCCTTCACTTCTTCAACCAGAACCACCATGCTTTGTGACTTAAAGTTTCTCTTGATGATGCTCGCAACCAAGTTGTTGAAAATAATATCGAGATTAAAATACAGTAAGGATACGTATCGTTGTTTGGTATCAACTCTAATATCCAGTTCAATACCTGCTTTGACTAAATCATCTTGCCAAGCTTTGAGTACCGCTTCTAAGATCAAAATTATATCGTAACTGACCTTCCCTTCTCCTTGAGGTGTATTGCTCAATTGAGCCAAGCCATTTTTCAGCGTTAAGATTGGCGACTTGCCTTGCTCATCATTCCAATTCGGGAGCATCGCAGCAATATGATTAACTTCAGATGAGAGTTCATTTGCTGTGTGCGATACAAGCGCACTCTTAACTGATAGTTGCTTTTTAAGCTGTTGATTGGTCGTCAACAGAATGCGACTTTGGTGCCTCAGTTGATCGGTTTTTAATGCAACTTGCGCTTTTAGGTGTCTATTGGCAAAAGTGACATAACGCGAACGCCAAAAGACCAAGATAGTCACGACACCAATCAGCAGCACCAGAGAGCTTGCGGCAGCCCAATTGGTCAGATACCAAGGCTCAGCGATTGAGAAGCTTTGATTCGTTGACACAAAGCGATAATGCGAGTCCTTAACGGGTTTAACTTCCAGTGTATAGTCCCCCGGAAGAAGATGGTCGAGCGTTAACAAGCCTCCTTCAAATTCACTCCAAGGTTCATCGTCGCTCAGGCGATACTCCATCGCAGGGGCAAACGTCGCAGGTAGGATGCCCAACTTAAAACTCATGGATGAACCATAAGGGATTTCATCTAAATCAGCTGTCTTGCCACCAAGTGATACGGTTTGCTGATCAACACTGATTTTACTTAGTAATGCTCGACTATGAGGTGTTGTTGATACCAATAACTCATCAGATAACGCACTGACTACGCCATACTTTGATCCAAAAATAAGCCTCGTAGATTGGCTGCCTTCGTTGTCAAACAAGGCACATGCCCCTGCCGCCAGTTCATTGGTGATCAAGCCAAATGGTGAACCGATATGTTTATGCAGTTGCCCATCCAGTCCGTAATAGCTGATACCTTTCGAAGAACCTAACCACACGCCATTGTCATCGCTTATTAAGCAATTTGGGCTAATATTGTCTTCAACAAGCGTGACCTCTTGAATAATAGAGCTGTCATAAGGGATTCGATACACGCCATAACTACTCGCAAACCATTGAGCCCCATCCTTCGCTTTTTCAATATCGACCACTTTGCCAAATCGTTCGCTTGAGCGACTAAAGCTAATCCGTTTATCAATAAAAGAGTAGAAGCCGTGGTCAGTGCCTATATAAATACGACCTTGTAACCCTATATTGAGAGCAGTGATTTTTGCTGGCAAAAACTTATCAACTAACCAGTCAGTACCGTACCCCGTCAGCTTCATGGTTTCGATAGATAACGAATAAAGGTCTTGCCCCGATGTTATCCAAAGTACGTTATCAGCTTGAAGCGCAAAGTTCTCAACGTGTACCCCTTTGATAGACCTTGGTAAACCGATCACTTCAGGCTCTAACGTATCGGTATTAAAACTAATAATACCTTCTTCAGTAGCCAACCAAATGGAAGAACCAAAGACCTCAAAGTCCTGTACCGAGTTGGAGTAAACACGAATTGGACTAGCTTTGCTTTGAGCATCGACCAAATAGAGGCCCATTGAGGAAGCAACCCAAGATAATTGTTCACTAACCGGCTGTACTTTGTTTATCACGACACTACTTGAGTGCATCCCCATACCCGTTAATGGCGTTCTTGAGAATGTCTTACTGAACAGTGAGACATATCGGATGCCGTTATTTGTCGCAACCCACATCCCACCAGCATGGTCGTTGATTAACGAATATATTTTCTCTCCCGGTAACGAGAAATCTTGATTAGCGGCTTGTTCGAATCGTGTAATTTGACCCGTAATGAAGTTATAACTAATGAGTCCATGCTCTGTGCCAATCCAATATTGGTCTGAAGTTTCAGCAAGCGAGAGAACGTGCGACCCTTTTATTTTGTTCTCTTTATCTGGATTCGCGAGATCAACAATCACCGCCCCATTTAAAGTGCCAATCACTAACTCTCGTCTAGCATTAGAAAAATAAACCGTCTCAATATGGTGCTTATCTGATGCAGTGATGTGAGTAAACTCTTGCGCCTCGGAAAGGTAAGCACCAGAACTGGTCGCGAGTACCCATTTTGACAACACCCACTCCGCATCGTTAATCGCAATATCACTGCTATTGTTGTATCGATACAGTTTGAGTAGTGAGTAGGTGGTAAATTCTAAAGATTGAGTGTTGTAAGTATAAAAATTACTGCCATCTGTGACCCAAATATAATCACCTGATGAGCCGATATTCGCGATCTCAGCGCCGGGGCTTAAACTAAACGCAAGCTCATTGCCAATACCAGGGCTATGTCGGTACACCTCATTATCAAAAAATGTCCAAAACTCATCGTTAAGAAACGCGACTCTTTCTGAAGAAAATTGCAGAAGGCTGCCCTTTCGCGGGAATAGGGTTCGGCCATCATAAAAGAGTACTTTTCCATGGACATCATGAACCCATAACCCGCCACCGGCACCTAAGTACAGGTTTTTAGCCGCAAGAAAGTTCCCTTGCGCTTGAACGGGCAAAGGATAGAAAACGGAGGGTGATGTATTTACCGCGAGAACGCTAAATGAAATGCTCATTAACATGAACATTCTGAAGATAATTTGATACAACTTTTCATCCTGAACAGCAATAACACATGAAATTATGGTGTCCACAACGTCTTATCGCTGCTGAACCAAAAATTCAGTTTTTTTGTGCTTATTATTATCTTTCTATTTTAGCGGAAATTAACAAAGGAGAAAGGAGGTTTGCTATTTGTTGAGAGGTTTTATCTTAGCGGTCACGAAAATGCCGCAAAAAGCGGCATGATTCATAAATTAACGAGAGCAAAGTGTCGTTAGAAATATTGATTACTGATTACTTAGCACTCAAGCAACTGGTGTAGCTGTCTGTAAGTTGCTGAAGAAAATCGAAATAACTTCCACTCTTCACTTCAACTTGTGAACCAACAGGATCAAGTTGCCCCTGCTTAGCATTGCTTCCGCGAGTCACCGATTCGATCACAGCTGGTGTAAATTGAGGCTCTGCAAATACACATTGAACATTTTCACGCACCAAGGTTTTCTTGATAGCTATCAAGCTTTTTGCACCCGGCTTGCGCTCTGGGCTCACGGTAAAGTGACCTAAGTTATTTAACTCAAACTCCTGTTCGAAGTAGCCGTACGCATCATGGAATACGTAGTAACCTTTGTCTTTCACTGGCGCAAGTTGTTCATTAATTGACTGCTTCTTCTCTTTCAAAGCAATCAAGAATGAGTCTAGGTTCTCTTGATACGCCATTGCGTTATCAGGATCAGATTCAATCAACTTAGCTGAGATATATTTTGCCGCGACTTCAACTTGGTCGATGCCCAACCAAAAATGCGGGTCATGGCTACCATGGTGATGTCCTTCATGAGCATCGTGATCTTCATGCCCAAACTCTCTCAAGTTGATTCCAGGAATCTCACTGATCTTGATAACGTTTTCTTTTGAACCAATCACCTTAGTCAAAAAGGCTTCTAGGTCAGGGCCGAACCAGATAACCATATCGGCACTATGAACTTTTTTGACATCCGATGGCTTAAGCGCATAATCATGCGGCGAAGCATTGCTGTTCATCAACACATCCGGCTCACTAACGCCTTGCGTTAATTCTGTCACAATCATTTGAATCGGTTTAAAGCTTGTTAGAATAGTATTGGCACTTGCGACACTTGGCGCTAAAAGCAAAGTAGCAAGTATAAAAGATGAACGTGACATAATCCCTCGATAATAGAAAAGTAGCTTAGGCTTGAGGTAAATGTTACATTATAACATTAGCGAATTGCAAATGAGTTCTATTCATGGATAACTTAATCCAACTAGATTCTGTGAGCGTCGAATTTGACGGTCGGAAAGTTCTAGACAACATCTCTCTAAATATAGAGCGCGGCAGAATCACCACCCTCATTGGGCCAAACGGTGCAGGAAAGTCGACATTAGTAAAAGTGGTACTGGGTTTACAAACCCAATTTTCAGGCACAATAACAAAAGCTAAAAAACTGAAAATTGGCTATGTACCACAAAAACTAAAGCTCAATGATTCACTACCGCTCAACGTAGAGCGTTTTCTAAAGCTCACTGGCAAGTTCAGTCAGCAAGAGATCCTTGAAGCATTGAAGCTCGTTGGCGCCGAACATCTGCAAAAGAGTAACATGCACCAGCTATCCGGCGGTGAAAACCAACGTGTGCTGATTGCTCGTTCATTGCTAAGAAGGCCAGACCTACTGGTTCTTGATGAACCTGCTCAAGGCGTTGATGTACAAGGGCAAATAGACCTGTATGACCTGATTGACACCATTCGTCACCGCTTTGGTTGTGCCGTATTTATGGTTTCACATGACCTGCATTTAGTGATGGCCAAAACAGACGATGTTATCTGTTTGCACCATCACATCTGCTGTTCAGGCGCACCTGCAGACATCAAACACCACCCTTCGTATATTGCGCTCTTTGGCACCGCGACCCAAGAAACACTAGCGTTTTATCATCACCAACACGAACATCACCATCATGATCTTGCTGGCCAGCCTGTCGAAGGCGACGTGCATGAATGTTCAAACCATAAACACGGACATCACTAATGCTTGAGTTTCTTCTTCCCTCTATTCTGGCGGGTTTGGGTATTGCGCTAATTGCAGGCCCATTAGGGTCGTTCGTGGTATGGCGCAAGATGGCTTACTTTGGTGACACGCTTGCTCACGCTTCTTTGATGGGCTTAGCACTTGGCTTTCTGTTCAACATTAACTTGTATTTCGCGCTGCTGATTTGTTGTTTGATGCTGGCCGTGTTGCTAGTGACTTTACAAAAACAAAAGCTAGTCGCGACCGATACTTTACTGGGTATATTGGCGCACAGTGCACTCTCTCTAGGCCTTGTTGCTGTCAGCTTCTTAGACAATGTTCGTGTCGATCTAATGAGTTACCTATTTGGTGACTTGCTTGCGGTGTCTCCAACAGATTTGGTGTTCATCTACGCGGGTGCTGCAGTGATTGGTTTAGTGCTTACGATATTTTGGCGACCACTGCTTTCAACGACAGTAAATGAAGATCTTGCAGCAGTAGACGGCATCAACATTGATTTAATGCGCCTAATCCTGATGTTGCTGGTTGGTATCGTGATTGCAGTCGGTATGAAGTTTGTGGGTGCATTGATCATGACGTCATTGCTGATAATCCCAGCGGCAACGGCAAGAAAATTCGCCAATACACCCGAACAAATGGCATTCCTCGCCTCAGTTATTGGTTCTATCGCTGTGTTCGGAGGGTTGAGCTTGTCTTGGTTCTATGACACGCCAGCCGGCCCTTCTGTTGTTATCAGTGCTGCAGCAATGTTTATGCTGTCTCAAATGTACAGAACCCGCGCCTAAAGTGAAAAGTCGAGATTCATTCTGGCTTTTAACAACACAACAATTGATGCGGTTGATGCGATAGTCGATCAAAAAAAAATCGGTCACAAAAGAAAAAGGCTTGGTCAATGACCAAGCCTTTCTTATATCGTTCAGTTAGCTTCTATCTCGTTAGATAAAAGCTAGCTGATTACCAACCCGTGATTTCACGTAGGCCTTTACCGATGTCAGCAAGAGACTTAACAGTCTTAACGCCTGCTGCTTCTAGCGCTGCGAATTTATCTTCAGCAGTACCTTTACCGCCAGAGATGATTGCGCCAGCGTGGCCCATACGTTTACCCGGAGGAGCAGTAACACCAGCGATGTAAGATACAACTGGCTTAGTTACGTTTGCTTTGATGAACTCAGCAGCTTCTTCTTCCGCAGTACCACCGATCTCACCAATCATTACGATTGCTTCAGTTTCTGGGTCTTCTTGGAAAAGTTTTAGGATATCGATGAAGTTTGAACCTGGGATAGGGTCACCACCGATACCAACACATGTAGACTGACCAAAGCCTTCATCTGTTGTTTGCTTAACTGCTTCGTACGTCAGAGTACCTGAACGAGATACGATACCTACTTTGCCCTTCTTATGGATATGACCAGGCATGATACCAATCTTACACTCGTCTGGAGTGATAAGACCTGGACAGTTAGGACCGATCATGCGAACGCCAGTTTCTTCTAGCTTCACTTTAACGTCGATCATATCTGTAGTAGGGATACCTTCAGTGATCGTTACGATCAGTTCGATACCTGCATCAATTGCTTCTAGGATTGCATCTTTACAGAAAGGTGCTGGTACGTAGATAACTGTTGCTGTTGCGCCAGTTACTTCTACTGCTTCACGTACTGTGTTGAATACTGGAAGGCCTAGGTGAGTTTGACCACCTTTACCAGGTGAAACACCACCAACCATTTGCGTACCGTATGCGATAGCTTGGTCTGAGTGGAATGTACCTTGACCGCCAGTGAAACCCTGACAGATTACTTTAGTGTCTTTGTTAATTAATACAGACATTATTTAGCCTCCGCAGCAGCAACAACTTTCTGAGCAGCATCTGTTAGAGATACAGCAGCAATGATATCAACATCAGAATTAGCAAGTACTTCACGACCTAGGTCTGCGTTTGTACCTTCTAGACGAACAACGACAGGAACTGTTACGCCAACTTCTTTAACTGCACCAATAATACCTTCAGCGATCATGTCACAACGAACGATGCCACCGAAGATGTTTACGAGTACTGCTTTAACATTGTCATCAGAAAGGATGATCTTGAATGCTTCAGCTACACGCTCTTTTGTTGCGCCGCCGCCTACATCAAGGAAGTTTGCTGGCTTGCCGCCGTGTAGGTTTACGATATCCATCGTACCCATAGCAAGGCCTGCACCGTTAACCATACAGCCAACGTTGCCATCAAGTGCTACGTAGTTCAGTTCCCACTGAGCTGCGTGCGCTTCGCGCTCGTCTTCTTGTGAAGGATCGTGCATTTCACGAAGCTTTGGCTGACGGTACATTGCGTTTGAGTCAATGTTGATCTTGCCGTCTAGACAAAGAAGATTACCTTCATTTGTAATAACAAGCGGGTTAATTTCTAGTAGAGCTAGGTCGTACTGAGCGAACATTTCACCAAGACCCATGAAGATCTTAACGAACTGTTTAATTTGATCGCCAGCTAAGCCAAGTTTGAATGCCAATTCACGGCCTTGGTAAGCTTGAGGGCCAACTAGAGGATCGATCGCAGATTGGTGAATCAACTCTGGAGTTTCTTCAGCGATTTTCTCAATGTCCACGCCGCCTTCAGTTGACGCCATGAATACAATTTTACGAGTTGCACGGTCAACAACAGCGCCTAGGTAAAGTTCGTTAGCAATGTTTGATGCTTCTTCAACTAGGATCTTTGTTACAGGCTGACCATTAGCGTCTGTTTGGTAAGTCACTAGGTTTTTACCTAGCCACTTTTGTGCAAACTCTTTAACGCCTTCTTTAGTGTCATGTAACTCTACGCCGCCCGCTTTACCGCGACCACCAGCGTGTACTTGACACTTAACAACTTTCTTGGCTGTACTGATACGACCTGCAGCTTCGAAAGCTTCTTGTGCTGTATCACATGCGAAACCTTCTGGTACAGGCAAACCGAATTCTGCAAACAGCTGTTTGGCTTGGTATTCATGCAAATTCATTTTGATATTCCGTTTATTTTCCCTTAAGGGATTATTATTTCCATAACGACACAGTTTCCTGTGGTACGTCTGTAGGGTCTTCTCAAATCAACTGCTGTCCATTTTCTAATGGCTTTACAGTTCAAGTGAAGGCCAGACGTTGAGCAGCCTAGCCTTTGAAACTTTTTACGTCTAGCTAACGAGGTTAACTAGACGTTTTAGCGATACTAAACGTCTAATAACAGACGTGCAGGATCTTCTAGAAGCTCTTTGATAGTCACTAGGAAGCCAACTGATTCACGGCCATCGATTAGACGGTGATCATAAGAAAGCGCTAAGTACATCATTGGTAGAATTTCTACCTTGCCATCAACAGCCATTGGACGATCTTGGATCTTATGCATACCCAAAATTGCCGCTTGAGGCGGGTTGATGATTGGCGTAGACATTAGAGAACCAAATACACCACCGTTTGTGATAGTGAAGTTACCACCCATCAGCTCATCAACAGTTAGCTTGCCGTCACGGCCTTTGATTGCTAGCTCTTTGATGCCTTTTTCGATGTCAGCAAAACCTAGTGTGTCACAGTCTTTCAGTACTGGAGTCACTAGACCGCGTGGCGTAGATACCGCCATGCTGATATCGAAGTAGTTGTGGTAAATGATATCTGTACCATCAATCGAAGCGTTAACTTCTGGGAAACGCTTCAGCGCTTCTGTTACTGCTTTCACATAGAAAGACATGAAACCAAGACGCGTATCGTGACGCTTCTCGAATTGGTCTTTGTACTGCTTACGAAGGTCCATGATTGGTTTCATGTTCACTTCGTTGAAAGTAGTCAGCATTGCTGTGCTGTTCTTCGCTTCTAGAAGACGGTTTGCAACTGTCTTACGTAGGCGAGTCATAGGCACGCGTTTTTGGCTACGAGCCGCTGCTGGCGCTTCAACTGCTGGTGCAGATGCTGCTACCGGAGCCGCTTTCGCTGCTGCTAGGTGCGCGTCGATGTCTTCACGAGTAATACGACCACCAACACCAGTGCCTTTGACGTCAGCTGGTTGTAGGTTGTGTTCTGCAAGAAGACGACGAACAGCTGGGCTTAGTGCGTCGTTGCTTTCTTCTGTCAGTGCCGCTTTGTGGCGCTTATCAGGAGAAGCTTCTGTATCTTCAGTGGTATCTTTCGTTGGTTCACCAGCGACAGCACCAGGTTTGATCTTTGCAAGAAGCTGCTTAGAAAGTACCGTAGCACCCTCTTCTTCTAGGATAGCTTCCAGAACACCCGCTTCAGGAGCAGGTACTTCTAGAACTACTTTATCTGTTTCGATGTCTACAATGACTTCATCACGTGCAACGGCTTCGCCTGGTTTTTTGTGCCAAGTCGCCACTGTTGCATCAGCCACAGATTCAGGTAAATCTGGAACCAGAATTTCAATTGTCATGTGCGTATTTTCCTTTTACTTCTAGTTCTTAAGTAGGGTCAAAGCGTCGTCAACTAACGCTTTTTGTTGTTTCAAGTGTACCGACATATAGCCAACAGCTGGTGATGCTGATGCAGGACGACCTGCATATTGAATATCAGCACCCACTGGGATAGCAGCTCGGAAATTATGTTGGCTACTGTACCAAGCACCTTGGTTTTGTGGCTCTTCTTGACACCAAACGTAATCGACTACATTTGTGTATTGTGCGATTGCAGCTCTCACGTCCTCGTAAGGGAACGGGTAAAGTTGCTCAATACGTACAATAGCGACATCGTCTTGCTCGTTCTTACGTCTTTGATCAAGCAGGTCAAAGTAAACCTTACCTGAACAGAACACGACGCGTTTTACGTTCTCAGGAGCCAGATCATCAATTTCTGCGATAGCTGGTTGGAACGTACCTTCTGCTAGATCTTCCATAGAAGACGTACATAGAGGGTGACGAAGCAATGACTTAGGTGACATTACGATCAGTGGACGACGCATTGGTCGAACAACCTGACGGCGAATCATGTGATAAACCTGTGCCGGCGTTGAAGGAACAACAACCTGCATGTTTTGTTCAGCACATAATTGAAGGTAACGTTCAAGACGAGCAGATGAGTGCTCTGGGCCTTGGCCTTCATAGCCGTGAGGAAGCAGCATAGTTAGACCACATAAACGTGCCCACTTTTGCTCACCTGACGAAATGAATTGGTCGATTACAACTTGTGCACCGTTTGCGAAGTCACCAAATTGTGCTTCCCAAAGGGTTAGACCGCTTGGTTCTGCCGTTGCATAACCATACTCAAATGCGAGTACCGCTTCTTCAGATAACACAGAGTCAAATACTTGGAATGGCCCTTGTTTATCATGAATGTTCGCAAGAGGAACATACGTGCTTGCATCTGATTGATTGTGCAGTACTGAGTGGCGGTGGAAGAACGTACCACGACCTGAATCTTGGCCTGAGATACGAATACGCTTACCGTCATCAACAAGTGTTGCGTAAGCCAGAGTCTCGGCCATACCCCAATCGACTTGTTTCTCACCATTCACCATGGCAGTGCGATCGTTGTACAGTTTGTTTACTCGGCTTTGCAGCTTATGGCTGTCTGGGTATTGACAAAGTTTGCTACCAAGCTCTTTCAGGCGCTCGATATCAATCTTGTTGTCCCATTCGATGTTCCAGTCATGACCTAAGTAAGGTGACCAGTCCACTGAGTGAAGTGCCATTGGGCGCCACTCTTTAACCACAACTTCACCGTGATCAAGTGCATCACGATATTCATTAACGAGTTGAGTTGCCGTATCAATACCAAACTCACCGCGTTCCATTAGCACGTCAGCATAAAGCTTACGTGGCGTTGGATGCTTCTTGATTTTTTGGTACATCAAAGGCTGCGTTGCATTCGGCTCATCGGCTTCATTGTGACCGTGGCGACGGTAACAAACCAAATCAATAACAACATCACGCTTAAACGTATTACGGTAATCTAATGCAAGACGCGCTACGAAAGCGACAGCTTCTGGATCATCAGAGTTAACGTGGAAAATCGGAGCCTGAACCATCTTCGCGATATCTGTACAGTACATCGTAGAACGTGTATCGCGAGGGTTAGACGTCGTAAAACCAACTTGGTTATTTACAACGATACGAACCGTACCACCAACACAGAAACCACGAGCTTGAGACATGTTGAACGTCTCTTGCACTACACCCTGACCAGCGATAGCTGAATCACCATGGATAGTAATTGGAAGTACGCGGCTGCCATCTTTATCGTCTAGACGATCTTGGCGAGCACGTACCGAACCGATAACTACCGGGTTTACGATTTCTAAGTGAGATGGGTTAAATGCAAGTGCTAAGTGAACGTTGCCGCCTGGTGTTGCGAAATCCGCAGAGAAACCTTGGTGGTATTTCACATCACCAGTGCCCCACGAGTCATCGCTGTGCTTGCCCGCAAACTCGTCAAACAGGTCTTGTGGCTTTTTACCAAGCACATTGACCAGCATGTTTAGACGACCACGGTGAGCCATACCAACAACAACTTCACGCATGCCTTGTCCACCAGCATGACGAATAATTTCCTTCGTCATTGGGATCAACGCATCACCACCTTCCAACGAGAAGCGTTTTGCGCCTGGGAATTTAGCACCAAGATAGCGCTCAAGACCTTCAGCAGCAGTTAGCTCTTCTAGGAAAGCTTGCTTTTCTTCTTTATCGAAAGAGGGTTGACCAGAAACAGACTCTAAACGTTGTTGGATCCAACGCTTTTGCTCTGTGTTAGTCATGTGCATGTATTCAGCACCAATCGAACCACAATAAGTTTGCTTTAAAGATTTGTACAAATCTCGAAGCACCATCGTCTCTTGGCCAATGGCGTAAGAGCCGACGTTAAACGTCTCATTGAGGTCATCTTCGGTAAGAGTGTGAAAAGAAGGATCCAGTTCAGCGACTGTATCTCTTTCCCATAAACCTAGGGGGTCTAGATTTGCTGATTGATGCCCTCGGAATCGATAGGCATTAATAAGTTGCAGAACCTTTACTTGTTTCGCATCGACATCTGGATCACTAACTTGGACACTGTAATGCTTTGTTTCTTGAGCGAGTCGACGGAAGTATTCACGAACACGAGAGTGTGGTTGTTCCACTGCTTCTGAAGCTTGCACAGGCAGTTCTTCAAAAACACTTCTCCATTCGTCACTTACCGAATCGGGGTCACTTAGATACAGTTCATAGAGTTCTTCTACGTACGTTGCATTGGCGCCAGCCAAGTGTGAAGACTCGAGCCATGCCTTCATCACGCCGTTGTGCATATTTTCCCTTAACCAGTAGTTTTCACGTTTGCTGCGGTCTATGCCGAGCTATTAAAAGGCCGCCCCAAAACTTCTAGGGCGGCAATTTTTATATAACTTAAACCGAACGATTCACAAGCATGGTCTTGATGTGACCAATCGCTTTCGTCGGATTTAATCCCTTAGGACAAACACTTACACAATTCATGATGCCATGGCAACGAAAAACGCTAAATGCATCATCAAGATCGGACAGACGTTCGTCTGTCGCCGTATCTCGGCTATCTATTAGCCAACGGTATGCTGCAAGCAGGCCAGCTGGTCCGATGAACTTATCTGGATTCCACCAAAATGATGGGCACGAAGTCGTACAACATGCACACATGATACATTCATACAAACCATCTAAATGAGCACGCTCATCAGGGCTTTGTAGGTTTTCACGAGCCGGTGGCACATTGCCATCAGACACTAAGAACGGCTTAACTTTTTCGTAGTTATCGTAGAACTGAGTCATGTCTACGATTAAATCACGCACCACAGGCAAACCTGGAAGTGGGCGAATTACGATTTTATCTTGGCCAGTAAGAGCAGACAGAGGCGTAATACACGCCAATCCGTTTTTACCATTCATGTTCAAGCCATCAGAACCACATACACCTTCACGGCATGAACGACGGAATGAAATCGTTGGATCTTGCTCTTTCAAAAGAATAAGCGCATCCAAAAGCATCATGTCAGAGCCTTCTTCCACCTCTAGGGTGTACTCTTTCATGTAAGGCTTCTGGTCCACATCTGGGTTGTAACGGTATAAAGAGAAATTCAGTTTCATGGTCATATCTCCTTAGTACGTACGTGCTTTCGGCGGGAATGCTTCACGATGGATAGGTTCCATGTTCACGCCACGCTTAGTCATACTTTCTGATTCTGGGTTGTAAAGTGAGTGGCATAGCCATTGCTCATCATCACGGTCTGGGAAGTCAAAACGAGCATGCGCTCCACGACTCTCTGTACGGAAGTTTGCTGCAACCGCAGTTGCGAATGCCGTTTCCATTAAGTTTTCAAGCTCTAAACACTCAATACGTTGCGTGTTGAACTCTGTCGACTTGTCTGAAAGGTGTGCATTCTTAAGACGCTCACGAATCACTTTAAGCTCTTCTAAGCCATCAGCCATCGCTTTACCTTCACGGAATACAGAGAAGTTGTTCTGCATACATTGCTGAAGATCTTTACGAATTACCGCAGGGTCTTCACCGTCTGTACTGTTTTCCCAACGATTGTATCGCTCTAGTGAACGTTCAATGTCGGCTTCAGTTGCAGGTTTTGCTTCAGCTTGCTTATTCAGAGTCTCACCAAGGTGAAGACCTGTCGCACGACCGAACACAACCAAATCAAGTAGCGAGTTGCCACCTAGACGGTTTGCACCATGTACAGATACTGAAGCGATTTCGCCACAAGCGAATAGACCTTGAATTTCAACGTCTGTACCGTCTTCAGTTTGTTTGATTGCTTGACCAGAAACCTGTGTAGGAACACCGCCCATCATGTAGTGACACGTTGGGATTACAGGAATTGGTTCTTTAACTGGATCAACGTGAGCAAACGTACGAGAAAGCTCACATACACCCGGTAGACGAGACTCAAGCGTCTCTTTACCTAGGTGATCAAGTTTCAGCTTAATGTGAGGACCCCATGGGCCATCGCAACCACGACCTTCACGAATCTCAACCATCATCGAACGAGCTACCACATCACGACCTGCTAAATCTTTAGCATTCGGAGCATAACGTTCCATGAAGCGCTCGCCGTCTTTATTGAGAAGGTAACCACCTTCACCACGACAACCTTCTGTTACCAAAACACCTGCGCCAGCGATACCCGTTGGGTGGAACTGCCACATTTCGATGTCTTGCATTGGAACGCCAGCACGAATTGCCATGCCAACACCGTCACCAGTGTTAATGTGTGCATTCGTTGTTGATGCATAGATACGACCAGCACCACCAGTAGCAAGGATTGTTGCCTTCGCTTTGAAGTAGCAAACCTCGCCCGTTTCCATGCAAAGCGCGGTAGTACCTAAGATTGCACCATCTTCGTTTTTAACAAGATCCAGTGCATACCACTCAGAGAAAACCGTCGTTTTGTGTTTAATGTTTTGTTGGTAAAGCGTGTGTAGCAGTGCGTGACCAGTACGGTCGGCTGCTGCTGCGGTACGAGCCGCTTGCTCACCACCAAAATTCTTAGATTGGCCACCAAACGGACGTTGGTAAATACTGCCGTTATCAAAGCGAGAAAATGGAAGACCCATTTTTTCTAATTCGATAACCGACTCAGGGCCATTTTTACACATGTATTCGATAGCATCTTGGTCGCCGATGTAATCGGAACCTTTAACCGTATCGTACATGTGTTGTTCCCAGTGATCTTCATGCGCATTACCAAGAGCAACGGTGATACCACCTTGCGCTGATACAGTATGAGAACGAGTTGGAAAAACTTTAGAAAGCAACGCACAAGATAGGCCTTGCTCAGAAATTTGTAGCGCGGCGCGCATACCAGCACCACCAGCGCCAATTACTACAGCATCAAACTCACGAACAGGAATAGTCACTTACGCACCCCACAAAATAAACAGACCAGAGAAGAAATATCCTAGAAGAACCGCAACAACACCGACTTGAAGACCAACGCGCAATTTTGCACATTTGATGTAGTCAGTTAGTACTTGCCACAAGCCGATCCACGCGTGAACCAAAATTGAAGTAAGTGCTAACATGGTGAAGACTTTAGTGAAGGTACCACCAAAGAATTGCGTCCAAGATGCGTAAGAAATATCACCAGAAAAAGCACAGAAGCTCACTAGGTAGATAGTGTAAAGCGTCATAATGATGGCTGTTGCACGAATCAATAGATAATCATGCACACCATTACGACCAAAAGTAGAAACGTTGTTTACCATACTAAGATCCCCGCTAGTAGAGACAATACCGCTGTTGCTGCGAATGCAACCTTCGCGCTCTTAGCGCCAGATTCCAGCTCTTCAAAGTGACCAAGGTCCATAAGAAGGTGACGAATACCACCAGCAATGTGGTAAGCCAAAGCGGTTAAAATGCCCCACAGAATAAACTTCACGAAGAAACCGTCGACAATGTCGCTAGCTTCCATAAAGCCTACAGGGGAAGAGAGGGAAATGGATAGTAACCAAAGCAGAATTCCGATCGCAACAAAAGTAATCACCCCAGACACACGGTGTAGGATGGAAGCTATTGCTGTGATAGGAAAGTGGATGGTCTGTAAATCTAAATTAACAGGTCTTGTCTTTCTTTCTTTCACGGGCTCGCTCACTCAGCTCCATTGAGCATGATGGTCATTAAATAACCTTATGTATTGTTATGGACAAAATTTGATTGCAAACCTTCAAAATTTAACATTAACTTAACAAATAACGTAAGTTGAGCCTTAGATAATTGTAAAATAATTGTTAACAGCTAGGTTTCTGAAGACACCTCACATTTCTTCTTAGCCTTGCATTTATAAGGTTTTAACCAAACTTTTCAGCGCCACTATACGGCTGGCAACATTCTAATACAATTGATGCAACAAATAATGCTACACAGAACAGATTTTTAACGAATTTAATGTAAAAAACACTAACAAGTGCACACAAAGCTGCAGAAAAATTGACTTTCTCACGTAAGACCAGTAAAAAAATGGCACATAAACATCCTGGACGGATTAATAATAACAAAGGAGATTGTTATGGCGGATAAGAAAGCTACCCTTCATATTGAAGGTCAAGCACCGATCGAATTGCCGATTACAGAAGGTGTACTTGGTACTCCGGTCATCGACGTTCGTACACTGGGTTCTAATGGTTTTTTCACTTTTGATCCTGGTTTTCTTGCCACTGCATCTTGTGAATCGCAAATAACTTATATTGACGGTGGAAAAGGTATTCTTCTACACCGTGGTTATCCAATTGATCAACTGGCCAATAACGCTGATTACTTAGAAGTTTGTTACATTCTTTTATACGGCGAAGCCCCTTCTCGAGCTCAATACGAAGAGTTCAAGACGACAGTCACACGTCACACCATGGTTCATGAGCAAATTGCTAGTTTCTTCCACGGTTTCCGCCGTGATGCTCACCCAATGGCTGTTATGTGTGGTGTGGTAGGTGCGCTTGCTGCGTTCTATCATGATTCATTAGATGTTAATAACGACACACACCGTGAAATTGCGGCATACCGCCTAATTTCAAAAATGCCTACACTGGCTGCAATGTGTTACAAATATTCTATCGGTCAACCGTTTATCTACCCGCGCAATGACCTAGGCTACGCAGAAAACTTCCTACACATGATGTATGCAAACCCATGTGAAGAATACGAAGTAAATCCTGTTGTGGCTCGCGCAATGGACAAAATCTTTACGTTACATGCTGATCACGAACAAAATGCTTCAACGTCAACGGTTCGTTTAGCAGGTTCTTCGGGTGCAAACCCATTTGCTTGTATTGCTGCTGGTATCGCTTCTTTGTGGGGTCCTGCTCACGGTGGTGCTAACGAAGCTTGTCTAATGATGCTTGAAGAGATCGGTAGCGTAGACAACATTGAAGAATATGTAGCAAAAGCAAAAGACAAAGATGACCCATTCCGCCTAATGGGCTTCGGTCACCGTGTTTACAAGAACTACGATCCACGTGCAACGGTAATGCGTGAAGCGTGTCACGAAGTACTTAAAGAGCTAAACATTCAAGATCCTCTACTAGACGTAGCAATGGAACTTGAGCGCATCGCTCTTTCTGATGAGTACTTTGTTTCTAAGAAGCTATACCCGAACGTAGATTTCTACTCAGGTATCATTCTGAAAGCGATCGGTATTCCAGTATCAATGTTCACAGTAATCTTCGCGATGTCTCGTACTATCGGTTGGATTGCACACTGGAACGAAATGCACAGCGATCCGACAAACCGTATCGGTCGTCCTCGTCAGTTGTACACTGGTGAAGAACAGCGTGATTTCCAAGCTCTACACGAGCGCGAATAGTAAAGTTTCGACTTTTCTAGTCGATTGAAATCAAAAAGGGTTGATGTATTAACATCAACCCTTTTCTTTTATATGCTCTCAACTTCGTCATCCTCAAGAGTGAGGGACGAGCGAATTGGGGATCTCACTAATTGTATCGACAAGCTTTTAGAGATTCCCTACTCCTTCCTTCGTCAGTCTAGGGAATGACGAATTACTTATGAACTCTCTAAGTAGAACTCTAATTAGCCCGCCTCATCAAAGGATACAAATTTATAGTTATCCGTCATCCTTAAGAGCGGGAAACGAGTGAATTGGGGAACTCTTATCCCCAATCACATATTTGTTTTTACACTGGGTTGTCTATATCAATAAACTCAACATCTAAGCCATGTTCTTTCGTTAGCCATTCACCTAGCGCTTTCACACCGTAGCGTTCTGTTGCATGGTGGCCTGCGGCAAAGTAATGAATGTCTTGTTCACGTGCTGAGTACGTTGTGCGCTCTGAAATTTCACCAGAGATAAACGCATCAATACCTTGAGACGCAGCTAACTCAATGTAATCTTGACCACCACCAGTGCACCAACCGACAGTCGTAATCATTTTATCTTGGTTTTCTGGAGCGATATGTAATGGCTTGCGGTTCAAAGCTTGGCCAATCTTTTCTGCGAACTCCGCACCAGTTATTGGTGAACTCAACTTACCAAACATCGCAACTGATTGTGGGTGCCCTTCTAAACCGCCTTCAACTTCGATATCAAGCAACTCAGCAAGCTTGGCGTTGTTGCCTAACTCAGGGTGAATATCAAGAGGCAAGTGGTAACCCAAAAGGTTAATGTCATTTTTAATCAAGGTACGAATGCGCTTACCCTTCATACCACGAATGGCTTCTGACTCACCTTTCCAAAAGAAACCGTGATGGACCAATAAAGCGTCTGCGTTCAGTTCTACCGCTTTATCAATTAATGCTTGAGAAGCTGTCACACCAGTAACAATCCGCTTTACTTGAGAAGTACCTTCCACTTGCAGACCATTAGGACAGTAATCTTTAATCTGCTGTGGCTGAAGTTTTTCGTTAAGTAGCTTTTCTAATTGTAAGTTATTCATTTTTCTTTCCAGCTTAACTTTATAATAACGTCGTTATATCAATTTACGGGTAGAATGTCGAAAGCCCCAGGGCTATGTCTATAAAGAGCTACGTTTATAAAGAGCTTATGTTTATGACGAACTGATCTGTTGATGAAGAACAGATGACTGAAGTTTATGAGGAACCGATGACAGCACTGCAACGTTTTTACCAATGGGTCATCGACTCACCGCCGTTACTGAAAATTAAGCCACCGATTTCCGATCTTGGTGCATTCTTAAGCCCCCAAGCCATCGACTCATCACACACTTATAACGGAAACCCAAGGTTAGGTTTCCTCTACCAGCATCTATGTGAACAAGTCATTGAAGCCTCACCTGATTATTCGGTCAAGTACGATGAGATTCAAATTAATGTTGAGGGAAGAACACTCGGTGCTATCGACTTTATTTTGGAAGAAGAAAGTAGCCAGAAACTGCAACACTGGGAAGTCGCGATCAAGTTTTACCTGCTCCATGAACAGACATGGTTTGGTCCTAACTCTCATGACCAATTGGATAAGAAGTTAGACAGGATGCTCACCCATCAACTTGGCATGTCCTCTTCAACGGCCTTTGTTAAGCAATATCCAGAGATCGATGTCGACTCAAAACATCTCCTCATGCAGGGCCGTCTCTATACCAACCCCTTCTTAGTTCAAAAAGTACCTACTGAATGTTTGGGCTATGACATTAATTCAAGCCAAGTAAACGGCTTTTGGTGCTATCAAAACCAAGCTCATTTAATCACTGAAGCGCTCTACCCTCTCACCAAAGAGCAGTGGGCAGCTGGAACTGATGACTTCAGCTGTGAACCTCTTTCTGAGTTTGGTGATCGCTTCGTTCATGGACAAACCAAATCTGGTCAATTCTGGTTTGTGATGCCACAAAGCTGGCCACACGGATAATCTATTCAGCCATTAAGTAGACTTAGACTTAGCCTTAGCCACTTGCTTACAGACAAATAAAAAGGGCTGATGCTTTCACATCAACCCTTTCACTATTTACTTGATGACTCTACTAATCGGTATTCGATTATAGGCCAGCGGCTGCAAATACTTGATTAACAATCTCTTGAGCTTCTGCTTCGATTGCTTTCAGGTGCTCTTCACCTTTAAAGCTTTCACAGTAGATCTTGTAGATGTCTTCTGTACCTGATGGACGAGCAGCAAACCAACCGTTTTCAGTCGTCACTTTTAGGCCACCAATCGCAGCGCCATTACCCGGAGCGTGCGTTAGGCGTGCAGTAATTGGGTCACCAGCCAGCGTCTCAGCAGAAACCATCTCTGGAGACAGCTTCTTAAGTACGTCTTTTTGTGCACCATTTGCTACCGCTTGAATACGGTTATACTTAGATTCGCCGTGTTTAGCAGCAAGCTCTTCGTAGTATTCTTGTGGATTCTTACCCGTTACTGCAGTGATCTCAGCCGCAAGCAGGCAAAGAATTAGGCCATCTTTATCTGTTGACCAAGGCGTTCCGTCTTTACGTAAGAAAGATGCACCAGCACTCTCTTCACCACCGAAACCAAACTGACCGTTGTATAAGCCATCAACGAACCATTTGAAACCAACTGGCACTTCACAAAGTTCACGGCCTAAGTCAGCAACAACACGGTCGATTAGTGCACTTGATACTAGTGTTTTACCCACTGCAACGTCTTTACCCCAACCTTCACGGTTACGGTATAGGTAGTCAATACACACCGCTAGGAAGTGGTTTGGATTCATCAGGCCTTTTGGCGTAACGATGCCGTGGCGATCGTAATCAGGGTCGTTACCAAACGCTAGTTGATAGTCGTCTTTAAGCGCCAGTAAGCCTGCCATTGCGTACGGAGAAGAACAATCCATACGAACCACACCATCTTTGTCTAGAGACATAAATTGGAACGAAGGATCAACCGCTTCACTGACCAGAGTAAGATCTAGGTTGTACGCTTTGCCAATTTGACGCCAGTAATCAATACCGCTGCCACCCAGTGGATCAACACCAATCTTGATGTTTGCTTTCTGGATCGCTTCCATATCAACCACGTTAACCAAGTCAGCAACGTAAGGAGCAACTAAATCAACTTCTTTCACTAGCTCAGACTGTTTAGCCTGTGCGATAGGAGTGCGCTTTACACCTTGCATTTGCTCAGCAATGATGACGTTCGCACGATCTTCAATCGCTTGAGTTAGCTCAGCCTCAGCAGGGCCACCGTGTGTCGGATTGTATTTAATACCACCGTCTTGTGGTGGGTTATGCGAAGGCGTGATAACAATGCCGTCTGCTTTTTTGTCATTCACTAGGTTATGCGTAAGAATCGCGTGCGAGATACCTGGTGTTGGAGTAAAGCCATTGTTTTCTTGAATAATAACTTCAACACCGTTGGCGACAAGCACTTCGATTACAGTAGAAAACGCAGGCTCAGAGAGAGCGTGAGTATCTTTACCTAGGAAAAGAGGCCCTGTTGTACCTTGCTCAGCACGAACTTCAGCCACCGCTTGTGCGATCGCTAGGATGTGGTTTTCATTAAATGTTGATTTGTCTGCTGTACCACGGTGACCTGAAGTACCGAACAGCACTTTGTGGTCTGGGTTAGTAGCATCCGGTTGCTGTAAGAAATAGTTAGCCACTAAAGCCGGAATATTATGAAGATCTTCCTGCTGAGCTTTCTGCCCAGCACGAGGGTGCATAGCCATTTTTCGACATCCTTATATATAAAATTTAAAAACAAAAAAACCTCATAATATCTTCTTATCCATGGATATTATGAGGTTTAAATCAGATTTCGTTAAATTGAACCTGTTACTTTTTCTATCAATTCTGCTTGGAAACTCATGCGGCTCATAAGCTGTTCAACCATTTGTCTTTTACGGCTAGTGTTATTGTTAGTTATAACCCAAAAAGGACTTTGTGGAATGGCTTTAGGCTTAGTTGTGTTGCCGTTTGCTAGCAAGGTCTCTTCGTTGTCTGCAAAGTAAACACGCTTGCGGCCTTTTACTTGAGTTGCTTCTGAAAAGCTTAAAGGGTCGATTTTATGCAGTGTCGATAACACAAGCATGAAACGATCAATGGCTTTCTTCAGTGATGCAAACTCATCTGATATTAGTAGTGAGCGCATTTCTTTAACACCATCGAACTTCTCTGGAGTAAAGCCTACCTCTTTGCTAACAACGATACCTTTTGGCTCAACGATCTCTTCGATCGGAACCATGCCTTGGCTATCAACCTGTAATAAGCGGCGCAGAATATCTGAAGCGCTTTCGCCAATACGTTCTGTCTGACCCGCAATAAAACGGTATAGGTCCTCATCAACCTCAATTGTTTTCATTCGCTTTTCACAATCTCAATGTTTAAACTCAGGGGGATTATAGCGAGATCCGCGCGGATACTCTACGTCAAACCCACCATGAATAAGATAAAAATGTCAGTACAGCTCAACTATAAATTAGAAGGTGCGGGTCACACCATTGTTTTGATCCATGGATTATTCGGTAATCTGGACAACCTTGGCTTGCTCGCTAGGGATCTAAAAGCCGATCACCAGGTACTTAGTATCGATCTACGCAACCACGGCCAATCCTTCCATAGTGACACTCACGACTATAAAGCAATGGCACAAGATGTGGCTCAACTACTGAATGTTCTTGAGTTAAATGATGTCACTGTGATTGGTCATTCCATGGGTGGCAAGGTAGCGATGGCGCTGACACAACATCTTACGCTGCATAAATTGATTGTCTTGGATATGGCACCAGTCGCGTACACCCAAAGTCGCCACGACAACGTATTCGCCGGCCTACAAGCTGTGATAGAAGAAAAACCGACCTCACGCTCAGACGCGCTGAAAATCCTCGCAAAACATATCGAAATTGATGGGGTTCGCCAGTTCTTGACCAAATCCTTGTTCAAAACGGAACAAGGCATCATGGAATGGCGCTTCAACGTTGCTTCGTTATTGAGCAACTATCCACAAATTATTGGTTGGGAACCGATCGAGAAAACCTCGGTCAAAACCTTACTAATAAAAGGTGGGGATTCTGATTACCTCACGGCTGAGCATCAAACCGCCGTTCAACAGCAGTTTTCCAACGCAAAAGCTCATGTTATCGCTAACACGGGACACTGGTTACACGCGGAAAAGCCAGCTGAAGTACTCCGTGCAATAAGAAAATTCATCGCTTAGATAGGTTGATTAGTCGATATAAATGAGAGCTGTGTAATCACAGCAGATTAACTTTATCTCACAACAGTGATATAGTGCGCCCAAGCAAATTTGGTATATAAGGTTCCCATGCTTTACGACTACATGAACATCATTGAATCTATTGGTTTAGATCTTCTGTTTGCCGCGATTTTCTTTCTAATCGGAATGGCAATTAAAGACGTTCTAAAGGAAGGAAATGTTCCTGCATTTGGTCGTCGCATCGTATGGTTAGTACTTTTCCTTGGCTGCGCAGGTTTTATCGCAAAAGGGATAATCCAACTAAGCTGGGAAGGAACTGGAATCTAACGATTTCCTCCGAACTTTATTACACCGACAACAGACAAAATGAAAGGTAATGATTCTATGGCAAGTGTAGGTCTCTTCTTTGGTAGCGATACAGGTAACACTGAAGCTGTTGCTAAGATGATTCAAAAGCAATTGGGCAAGCAGCTCGTTCAAGTTCAAGACATTGCAAAAAGCAGCAAAGAAGATATCGATAACTTCGATCTACTGCTGCTTGGTATCCCTACGTGGTACTACGGCGAAGCACAATGTGATTGGGACGACTTTTTCCCTGAGCTAGAAGCTATTGATTTTTCAACTAAGCTTGTTGCTATCTTTGGTTGTGGCGACCAAGAAGATTACGCAGAATACTTCTGTGATGCTATGGGTACTATCCGTGACATCGTTGAAGCGAAAGGCGGTACTATCCTAGGTCACACATCAACTGAAAGCTACGAATTCGAAGCATCGAAAGGCTTAGTTGAAGGCGATGACAGCCAATTCGTTGGTCTATGTATCGATGAAGACCGTCAACCTGAGCTAACTGATGAGCGTGTATCTAACTGGGTTAAACAAATCCACGAAGAAATGTGCCTAGCAGAGCTAGAAGACTAATTCTCTACCGATTGTTAATTGTTACAATTAATGACCGATATGTAGATATGAAAAAACCTCCTTATAGGAGGTTTTTTGCTATTTAATGTTCACCAATCAACACTCAGCTTCTAATGCTTCGTCATCATCTCTAAATTGTGGCTTCTTTCTCACATACAGGGTTCGCTGAATTTCTGACACTACATTCCCCTGCTTATCTTTAACGTGGATAATAAATTCGGGGAAACACTTCTCACCAAGCTGCGTCTGACGATAGATATCATCCAGTTGCCCTTGGCTTATCTCAAAATCTGCATACAAGTCGGATTGACCCGGCTTGATAAAGTTAATACTCGCCTCTTTATCCCAAACATAATATCGCTCACCTAAAATTCCCATTAACATCAAAGAGTAAACTGGATCGGTAAGAGAAAAGATACTGCCGCCATATTGAGTACGATTGGCGTTCTTATTCCACCAGCGCAGCTTTAGTATCGTCTTAACAACCCTAAAGTCAGGGCTAATGTGAGCGATTCGAATTCCCGATCCCCAAAAAGGAGGCCAAATATTGAGAGCAAATTTTACAATGTTGGGTTTATATATTTTTGCGAGTTGCTTATTCATAACAACATTCCATGTTCATATCAGAAACACCGTCAGCTTGACTGGTCGTACCTCCACTATAAGTGAGATACTTCCAATTTACAAAACAGATTGTGATGTCAGTAAGTAACCCTTTGAAGTTCGTGGTTTATTGTTATGCCTGACTAAACTATAATGGTATTAATATTGAATTCTGTTAATTGCTGCAGATCATCAACAGGAAAGTATATGTCAGACAATAATCAAGCGCTAAAAGATGCTGGTCTTAAAGTGACCCTCCCACGGCTCAAAATTTTAGAAGTATTACAACAACCAGACTGCCAACATATTAGTGCTGAAGATTTATATAAAAAGCTGATCGACTTAGGTGAAGAGATAGGTCTTGCGACCGTTTATCGCGTACTGAACCAATTCGATGATGCTGGCATTGTAACTCGCCACCACTTCGAAGGCGGCAAGTCTGTATTTGAACTTTCAACACAGCATCACCACGATCACCTAGTATGTTTAGACTGCGGTGAAGTTATCGAATTCTCTGATGATCTTATCGAAGAAAGACAAAAAGAAATCGCTCAACGCTACAACGTACAGTTAACTAACCACAGTTTATATCTGTATGGTAAAAGCATCACTGGGGATTGCAAAGGCAACCCAGACGCACATAAAGCGAAGAAGTAACACAGAACGCTGGCTTAGGCCGGCGTTTTTTATATAGGGCTCCATAAAGTATCCATGAAAAGAATCCAGCTAGTTAAGGCTTTTACTTTAATTGAGATGTTAGTTGTTGTGGTGATTATTGCCGTACTTGCTGTTGTTGCCCTTCCCCGCTTTCTTAACATTCAAACTGATAGTCGTATCGCTCAGTTTGACGCTGCTCAATCTCAATTTCAAACTGCGATAACGTTCGCGCACAGTAAATGGTTAGTAAATGGAGGCGGTAATTCAGAAATGAACGACCTTCCAGGCTTCGGCGAGGATGTTAACGGTAACCCACAGCTAGATATCAACGATGAGGGTTACCCTTTAGGTGTTGATAAAAATTCGCCAATGGGCGCGCCCTACAATATAGGTCAAGGCCATCAAGGTTGTGTCGCTATCTGGGACGCAATTATGAATACCGATCTTACGGTTACAACCGATCGAGACAATTTTGATGGATTCGATTTTGTGTCGCGCCGCCAGAATCTAACCTTTTTAACTAAAGAGGGCGATTCTGTAACTGCTCAAGCGCTCTGCTATTACATCTTCACAGCTGAAGGTCATCATAGAAATCCAGACAGAGCTGAATACGTATTTTGGTATAACTCCCGCACTGGTGAAATCACGAACTCTCGACCAGATGATATATAACTTCAGCGAAGAGAGTAAATTAGCAACGTCCTCTCCAGACAAATATCCGCAGACACAAAAAAACCGGCTCTAAGCCGGTTTTTTATTGGGTCGTTTTTAACAAACTAAGCACTCAAGCATTAAGCTTCAGTTTTACCCCAAGTGTCACGTAGACCAACCGTGCGGTTGAATACTAGTGCGTCTGCTTTAGAGTCTTTCGAATCCACACAGAAGTAGCCTGTACGTTCAAACTGGTACGCTTGCTCTGCTACACCTTCCGCTAAGCTAGGTTCAACAAAACCATTTAGCGTAACAAGTGATTCAGGGTTTAGCGTTGCAGCGAAGTCATCAGCAGCGGCTGGGTTTGGCACTGTGAATAGACGATCGTACAAACGAATCTCAGCAGGCAGCGCTTTATCAGCAGATACCCAGTGGATAACGCCTTTCACTTTGCGGCCATCTGCAGGGTTCTTACCCAATGTTTCATTGTCGTAAGAACAGAAGATAGTCGTAATGTTGCCTTCTGCATCTTTTTCGATACGTTCAGCTTTGATCACGTAAGCACCACGAAGACGAACTTCTTTGCCAAGAACCAAACGCTTGTATTTCTTGTTTGCTTCTTCACGGAAGTCGTCACGCTCAATCCAAACTTCACGTGTAAATGGAACTTCACGAGTACCCATTTCTGGCTTGTTCGGATGGTTTGCCACTGTCAGTGTTTCTACTGTATCAGCGTCGTAGTTTTCAATCACGACCTTGATAGGGTCAAGAACAGCCATTGCACGAGGTGCATTTTCGTTCAGATCATCACGGATACAAGATTCAAGTGAGCCGAACTCAATCATGTTCTCTTGTTTAGTCACACCAATACGTTTACAGAATTCGCGAATCGAGCTTGAAGTGAAGCCACGACGACGCAAACCAGAGATTGTTGGCATACGTGGATCGTCCCAACCTTCAACTAGGTTTTCAACCACAAGTTGGTTCAGCTTACGCTTCGACATTACCGTATATTCAAGATTCAGACGGCTAAACTCGTACTGACGAGGTTGGCAATCAATCGTGATGTTGTCTAGAACCCAGTCATACAAACGACGGTTATCTTGGAATTCAAGCGTACAAATAGAGTGCGTAATGCCCTCTAGCGCATCAGAGATACAGTGAGTGAAGTCGTACATTGGGTAAATGCACCACTTGTCAGCAGTCTGATGATGGTGAGCAAAACGAACACGGTAGATAACTGGATCGCGCATAACCATGAATGAAGAGCTCATGTCGATCTTAGCACGTAGACATGCTTTGCCTTCTTCAAAGCCACCGTCACGCATTTTTTCAAACAACGCTAGGTTTTCTTCAGGGCTGCGATCACGGTATGGGCTCGCTTTACCAGGCTCTTTTAACGTGCCACGGTATTCACGGATCTGCTCAGGACTTAGCTCGTCAACATACGCTAAGCCTTTATTAATTAATTCCACAGCATAAGCGTAAAGCGTATCGAAGTAGTTTGATGAGTAACAAATATCACCAGACCATTCGAAGCCTAACCAGCTTACATCATTCTTAATTGACTCAACGTATTCAACGTCTTCTTTTTCAGGGTTTGTATCATCGAAACGAAGATTACATTGTCCCTGGTAGTCCTGAGCAATACCAAAGTTCAAGCAAATAGATTTAGCGTGACCAATGTGCAGGTAGCCATTTGGCTCCGGCGGGAAACGAGTATGCACGCTACTGTGTGTACCATCCGCTAAATCTTTATCGATAATTTGGCGAATGAAATTCGATGGACGAGCCTCAGCTTCACTCATCTATAGCACCTCTATGTATTTAGTATTGTCAGAGAAAGTTATCTTTCATACCCGAGACAAAGGCGGCTTTTGCTGCCTATCAAAGATAGAAAGATCATTGTTGCTAATCATCCACAATTCTTCGCCTTTGCACAATAAGAACCATCAGTTAATTGTGATTATTTCTGCTATTCGATGAAGAATAGAACGAACCTTGTTCACTGGCTGTAAATGACAAGTACAAAAAAGCCTCCCGTGTGGGAGGCTTTCAATTTGAAACTTACTTAAGAGCCGTTGTTACGTCTTAATAAGCACTTCCCTTACTATGGAAGTTTTACATCAGATAGGTCTTCACCTGCACCGATAGCTTTCATTTCGCCAGCGACGATTTCAGCTAGTGGGCCTAGGATAACCTGTAGGTTGTTCTCACCTAGTTTAACCACACCTTTAGCGCCAAGTTTCTTAAGAACAACTTCATCAGCGATAGAGCGGTCTTTAAGAGTTAGACGTAGACGAGTGATACAAGCATCGATTGAAGTCAGGTTTTCGTGACCACCTAGAGCTTTCAGGTATTGACGAGCAACGTCACCTTTTGGCGCGTCACCAGCAGGAGCTGCTGCAGCTTCGTCATCATCTTCACGACCTGGCGATTTCAAGTTGAAAGCGCGGATTGCGAAAGAGAAAGTGAAGAAGTATAGAGCACCGAATGCTAAGCCAATCAATAGTAGAGTGAATGGTTTAGTTGCTAGACCCCAGTTCAGTACGAAGTCGATTAGACCAGCAGAGAAACCGAAACCGTGCAGAGTACCAAACATGTTTGCCACTACTAGAGACAGACCTGTAAATACCGCGTGCATTGCGTATAGAGCAGGAGCTAGGAATACGAACATGAATTCTAGCGGCTCTGTGATACCTGTTAGGAATGAACAGAATGCAACTGAGAACAATGCGCCACCGACTTGGCTACGTTTTTCAGCAGGAGCAGCTAGGTACATTGCAAGTGCAGCACCTGGTAGACCGAACATCATTACTGGGAAGAAACCGTTCATGAATACGCCAGCGCCTTTATCGCCACCGAAGAAACGGTGTAGGTCGCCTGATTTAACTGTTTCAGTCACTTCTTTAACAACAGTAGTAATCTCTGGAGTTACTGAGTTAGCGAATGTGAATGTATGCTCTTGACCAACAACTAGAGTTTTAGCCAGTGCAGGGTCAACACAAAGTTGAGTGATGTTAGCGAATGCGCCTTGACCAGCAACGATGATTTCTTGACACGTACCCATACCGAACCAGAAGTATGAGTTCAATACGTGGTGTAGACCTACAGGGATTAGTGCACGGTTAAGAGTACCGTAAACGAATTGGCCAACCGCACCAGACGTTGATACCGCGTGAGCTAGTGCATCTAGACCAGATTGAATACCAGGCCAAACCACACCAGACACTGCACCTGCAACAAGTGCAAATAGACCGGCCATGATAGGTACTAAACGTTTACCCGCGAAGAAAGCCAGCCACTCAGGAAGGCGTGTTGCATGGAAAGCGTTGTAAGAGTGACCTGCGATGATACCTGCGAAGATACCGCCGAAGAATGACATGTTAACGTCTGCGTTAATTGTGGTTGCTGTTGCTGTTAGTACGAAGTAAGCAACTGCACCAGCAAGACCCGCTGCGCCGTTACCGTCTTTAGAAAGACCAATCGCGATACCTAGACCAAATAGCAATGGTAGGTTACCGAAGATAGCACCACCAGCTTCTGCCATGAATGGAATATCAAGTAGATCGCCTTGACCTAAACGTAAAAGAAGCGCCGCAATCGGAAGCGTTGCGATTGGTAGCATTAACGCCTTACCAAGCTTCTGTGCATATCCTAGAATATTCACCAGTTGTTTCCCCCTATAGGATTTTTTAGAATTCGTTTGAGAAACTTATTTTAGTCGCTCAATTTAGTCCTATTCAGTGTATTCAATTAATTTTGCTCCGCAAATTAAAACCTTACCATTTGTGATCGTAATCACCAGTTTTTACCAAATCCAGAGGTTTTTGCTAGCGAGATCATAAAACTTATTTTATCATTCAAAAAAATGAACGTTTATAGATAAAATCTAAACCTAATCATTAGACAAAATGATGGTGTCCCTGGGTTTACGCTGTCCAATAAACAATCATTAAAAGTGAACCTAAATGTATATTAATAATCAATTGTTCATATATTTTTCAACAACTTAAATCGCTTCCTATTTTGAAGCCGTTTGCCCATAAAAGATAAATCGTTACGTAAATGATGCTCGCAAACTAAGTCCACATTTAGGTAACGAACAAATTTTAAAGATCTCACGAAATAAGGATTAGCTGACTATGTACGCGCTAAGTAACTGTAAAATTTACACTGGTAGTGATGTTCTAACCGATCATGCTGTTGTAATCGAAAACGAACTGATCAAAAAAGTCTGTCCTATCTCTGAATTACCAGAAGGAATCGAAGTTCGCGACCTAAACGGAGCAAACCTAAGCCCAGGCTTCATTGACCTACAATTGAATGGTTGTGGCGGTGTAATGCTTAACGATGAGATCACTGCAGACACAATGCAGATCATGCATAAAGCCAACCTGAAATCTGGCTGTACTAGCTTCCTGCCAACGCTAATCACTTCTTCTGACGAAGACATGCGCGCGGTTATTACCGCAGCTCGTGAATATCACAACCAATACCAAAACCAATCTCTTGGCCTACACCTTGAAGGTCCGTATTTAAACGTTGCGAAAAAAGGCATTCACAGCGTCGATCACATTCGTAAATCAGACAGCGAAATGATTGAGCTTATCTGTGAGAACAATGACCTTGTTGCAAAAGTAACATTGGCTCCAGAACTCAACGACCCAGAACACATTGAGCGTCTGCGCAAAGCTGGTGTGGTTGTTTCGATTGGTCACACGAATGCAACGTACGCAGAAGCTCGCCAAGGTTTCGAATCAGGTATCACTTTTGCCACTCATCTATTCAATGCAATGACTCCTATGGTTGGTCGTGAGCCTGGCGTTGTTGGCGCGATTTACGACACGCCTGAGGTTTATGCTGGCATTATTGCCGACGGCTTCCACGTTGATTACGCAAACATCAGAATTGCGCATAAAATCAAGGGAGAAAAGTTGGTATTAGTGACGGATGCCACAGCTCCTGCAGGTGCTGACATGGAATACTTTATTTTTGTCGGTAAGAAAGTATATTACCGTGATGGTAAGTGTGTTGATGAAAACGGCACACTGGGCGGCTCAGCTCTGACTATGATTGAAGCAGTTCAGAATACAGTTGAGCACGCCGGTATCGCTTTAGACGAAGCTCTTCGCATGGCTACGCTATACCCAGCTACGGCTATCGGTGTAGAAAGCAAGCTAGGTCGAATCAAAAAAGGCATGGTTGCAAACCTAGCTGTATTTGACCGAGACTTTAACGTTAAAGCGACTGTTGTTAACGGACAATACGAGCACAATTAAGTATGAATGGCGGACAAATAGGTAACGTAGACTTAGTTAAACAACTAAACAGTGCGGCGGTATACCGACTAATAGACCAACAAGGGCCTATCAGTCGTATACAAGTGGCTGATGTAAGCCAACTCGCACCGGCAAGTGTTACAAAAATTACCCGCCAACTTTTAGAGCGCGGCCTAATTAAAGAGGTTGCGCAGCAAGCGTCTACTGGCGGTAGACGCGCTATCTCCCTAACCACAGAAGTAGAGCCTTTTCACTCTGTCGCTGTGCGCTTGGGTCGAGACTACATTCAAATAAGCCTGCATGACCTTGGCGGTCGTGAGCTGGCTTTCCAACAGCAAGACCTGAATTACTCAGACCAATCAGACCTCACCCAAGGCTTGGTCAATAATTTGAAGGCTTTCATTGCTGAACACCAACCAAAGATCGACCAACTGATTGCCATTGGTGTCACTCTTCCAGGCTTGGTTAACCCAACGACAGGTGTCGTCGAGTACATGCCAAATACAGACATCGATAACCTTGCGTTAAGCGACATTATTCGCGACACATTCCATGTTGCTTGTTTTGTTGGTAATGACGTTCGAGGAATGGCGCTTGCTGAGCACTACTTCGGTGCAAGTAAAGACAGCCAAGATTCTATTTTGGTTAGCGTTCACCGTGGTACTGGTGCTGGTATTATTGTTAATGGTCAGGTTTTCCTTGGCCATAACCGCAACGTGGGTGAAATTGGTCATATCCAAATTGATCCTCTTGGCGAGCAATGCCAATGCGGTAATTTCGGTTGTCTTGAAACCGTAGCGGCAAACCCTGCCATAGTTGAACGTGTCCAAAAGCTAATTAAGCAAGGTTATGAGTCCTCGCTAACAGAGATTGAGCACATTACTATTCAAGATGTATGTGACCATGCTATCAATGGCGACGAACTGGCTAAGCAAAGTTTGGTTCGAGTAGGTAATCAACTGGGTAAAGCTATCGCAATGACGATTAACTTGTTTAATCCTCAGAAAGTTATCATTGCTGGTGATATTACAAAGGCACAAGAGATTGTTTTCCCTGCAATTAAGCGCAATGTAGAGAATCAGTCGTTAACGGCTTTCCATAGCGGCCTGCCTATTGTAGCATCACAGATCGATAAACATCCTACGATGGGAGCTTTTGCCATGATTAAGCGCGCCATGCTCAACGGTGTGTTACTTCAAAAGCTTCTTGAAGACTAAAGAAAAACAACTCTGATTTTCCGCGGGCCGTGTTTGTATAAACACGGCCCGTTTTTTTAAGCTAGGGAACTACTACTACAAGTTATGGAACTTATATTAATATCCACTGCGTTTATTGCAGGATTTATTGCTTTAAAGTGTCACCTTCCTCCATTAGTCGGCTTTTTGGTCGCTGGTTTTGGGCTATTTGCTCTGGGTTTTGAAACCAATGACACCATCATTACCTTGGCTGACCTTGGTGTCACCCTGCTTCTATTTACGATTGGCTTAAAGCTCGATATCAAAACCCTACTCTCTAAAGAGATCTGGGCTGGCGCAACAATCCACAACCTTTTATCCACTCTGTTTTTTGCGGTCGCCCTGTTTGGTTTTAAATTCCTAGGTATTTCCTCGTTGGCAGCCATGTCAATAGAACAGATTGTTCTACTCGGTTTTGCCCTTTCATTCTCTAGTACCGTATTCGCAGTTAAGTCTCTGCAAGAGAAAGGGGAAATGAATGCGACCTATGGAACATTAGCGATCGGTATTCTGGTCATGCAGGATATCTTTGCCGTGGTCTTCTTAACGGCATCGACAGGCAAAATTCCAGAGTGGTATGCCATCGCACTGTTCGCTTTGCCATTCTGTCGTCCGTTGTTCTACAAAGTCCTCGACTGGGTTGGTCACGGCGAAATGTTGGTGCTGTTCGGCATTTTCTTCGCATTGGTCGTCGGTGCAGGCTTGTTCCAGTTTGTAGGGGTTAAACCAGATCTAGGCGCTCTTATCTTAGGTATGTTGCTAGCCGGTCACCCAAAAGCTTCAGAGCTGTCGAAATCGCTGTTTAACCTCAAAGAGCTTTTCCTTGTCTGCTTCTTCTTGAATATTGGATTATCCGAGCAACCTACCATTCAAGGCTTTATGCTCGCCATCTTATTCTTGCTGTTGCTGCCAGTGAAAGGCGTGCTTTACTTCTTGGTACTCAACCGCTTCAAATTCCGTGTTCGAACCTCTCTACTCGCCTCTCTATCATTGTTTAACTACAGTGAATTTGGTCTTATCGTCGGTGGTCTTGCCTTTAAGATGGGGTGGATGTCTGGCGATATATTAGTGGCGGTGGCGATTGCGGTTTCGTTATCGTTCTTAATCGCAGCTCCTTTAAACAAAGCGGGTCATAAGCTTTATCAACAGTCAGGTAAGTGGCTCAAAGAGCACGCTGCTGAAAAGCTTCACCAACGTGATAAACGAATTGATCCTGGTCGCGCACAAGTACTTATTCTTGGTATGGGGCGCATTGGTACCGGCGCCTACGATGAATTGCGTTCTCGCTATGGCAAGGTTAGCTTAGGTGTCGAAGTTCGTGAAGAAGCCGCACACAACCATAGAAGCCTTGGAAGAAACGTTATTTCTGGCGATGCAACTGACCCAGATTTCTGGGAGCGTATCTTAGATACAGCAAACGTGAAGCTAGTGATCTTGGCGATGCCTCATCACCAAGGTAATCAAACAGCCTTAGAACAGCTAAAATCACGTAATTTTAAAGGTCAAATCGCAGCCATTGCTGAATACTCCGACCAGCTAGAAACATTGAAAGAGAATGGTGTCGATGCAGCATTCAACATCTACAGTGAAGCTGGTAGTGGTTTTGCTCGACACGTATGTGAGCAATTAAACCCTAACATCAATAAGATCTAATCCTAAACATTGTCTAGTTAACCTCTCAAAATTGCTGTTCTTTTGCACTTTTGAGAGGTTTTTGTTTAAAAAACCAACCGCAATTAGACGTCACTCACCAAAACCACCTTAAAATTAGATAATTTCTAACATAAACCCCTTTATATTATTTTTTTGCTCACATTCGGTTGCTTTTTTTAGCCAGAATGGCAAATTGAATACAGTTGATTTAGAAATTATTTAAAAGGAAGTTCTATGTGTTCAGTATTTGGCATTCTCGACATTAAAAGTGATGCCGCAGCACTTCGCCCTATTGCTTTAGAAATGTCTAAAAAGCTTCGTCACCGTGGCCCAGACTGGTCTGGTATCTATGCTGGTGAAAAAGCAATTCTTGCTCACGAGCGTTTGGCTATCGTTGGTCTTAATAGTGGTGCACAACCACTATACAGCCAAGATAAAAAGCACATTCTTGCAGTGAACGGCGAAATTTATAACCACAAAGAACTTCGTGCACGCTATGAAGATAAATACCAGTTCCAGACTGATTCTGACTGTGAAGTTATCCTAGCGTTATACCAAGAAATGGGTGCGGACCTTTTAGAAGAACTTAACGGTATTTTCGCATTCGTTTTATACGACGAAGAGAAAGACGAGTACCTAGTCGGCCGTGACCATATTGGTATCATCCCGCTTTACCAAGGCTACGACGAGCACGGCAACTACTACGTTGCTTCAGAGATGAAAGCACTCGTTGAAGTATGCAAGACGATCAGTGAGTTCCCTCCTGGTAGCTTCTATTCTTCGAAAGATGCAGAGCCTCATCGCTACTACATCCGCGATTGGAATGAATACGCTGCGGTACAAGGTAACAGCACAAGTAAAGAAGAACTGACTGAAGCGCTAGAAGCTGCAGTTAAACGTCAACTAATGACAGATGTACCTTATGGTGTACTTCTATCTGGTGGTCTTGATTCTTCAATCACTTCAGCAGTCGCTAAACGTTTTGCTGCAATGCGTATCGAAGACGATGAGCAATCAGAAGCTTGGTGGCCACAACTACACTCATTCGCAGTAGGTCTAGAAAACGCGCCTGACCTTATCGCTGCTCGTGAAGTTGCTGATAAGATTGGTACCGTACACCACGAGATGACTTACACCATTCAGGAAGGCTTAGATGCAATCCGTGATGTTATCTACCACATTGAAACTTACGATGTAACGACGATTCGTGCTTCAACGCCGATGTACTTGCTTGCTCGTAAGATCAAGGCAATGGGTATCAAAATGGTACTGTCTGGTGAAGGTGCTGATGAGATCTTTGGTGGCTACCTGTACTTCCATAAAGCGCCAAACGCAAAAGAGTTCCACGAAGAAACTGTGCGTAAACTTCTTGCTCTAAGCATGTTTGACTGTGCTCGCGCCAACAAATCTCTTGCGGCATGGGGTGTTGAAGGTCGTGTTCCATTCTTGGACAAAGAGTTCATCGATGTAGCAATGCGTTTGAACCCTGAAGATAAGATGTGTGGTAACGGTAAAATGGAGAAACACATTCTACGTGAGTGTTTTGAAGACTACCTACCAGATTCAATTGCATGGCGTCAAAAAGAGCAGTTCTCTGATGGTGTTGGCTACGATTGGATTGACACATTAAAAGCAACGGCTGAAGAAAAAGTAACGGATCAACAAATGGAAGCTGCGAAGTTCCGTTTCCCTTACAACACGCCAACAACCAAAGAAGGTTATGCTTACCGTGAAATTTTTGAGGAGCTATTCCCTCTAGAATCAGCGGCAGAATGTGTACCTGGTGGTCCTTCAGTTGCTTGTTCATCAGCGAAAGCGATTGAGTGGGATGAGTCATTCAAAAACTGTGTCGACCCATCAGGCCGTGCAGTACAAGCCGTTCACAACGATGCTTACAACGCTTAGCGCGTTTTGAACAAACCCTAAAGACTAAAAAAGGCGCATTATGCGCCTTTTTGTTTTAAGCCTATTTTTTGCTTTGTATTACTGCACTTATGCGTGAGCTTGTAGTGCTTCGTTCTCAATACTGATCGGAACCACTTTGCTGATCATTTTTACCAGCATAATAGATCGAGCTTCACCATCTTTCTGATGGAAAATAGCTTCAACCCCAGCAAACTGACCACTATTGATCTTGACCACTTGCCCTGATTCAAACTCAACACAGCACTCTTCAGGTTCATCTTCGCAACACTTCTCAAACTCTTTCAGTTCATACACTAAGTCGCCTTGGACTTCATGTGGCCTTGCGCCAAACTTAATAAAGTCGACAACGCCACGAGTCGAACGAACTGTCGTAAAACTAGGGCCTTGCTCATAATCAAAGCGAACAAAGATATAAGACGGGAACAGCGGTTCTTTGACCTGCTTCTCTTTCCCTCTCACGACCTTCTTGACATCGATTTGAGGATAAAAGCACTCTACCCCCTGGTTTTCTAGGTGCTGTTGAGCGCGTTTTTGATCACCACGCTTACAGTAAAGTAAATACCAACGTTTCATTTTACTAGCCATTTTCTATTTTGGGACATATTACCACAAGCCTAAAACCGTTAGTCACCGTTAATAAAATGAATCCTGATAAGCAATAAATTATGCGTAACAGGCCAACTTATCAACAAAAAGCCATAGGGACAAAAAGTGGTTAAGCATTGTACAGGGAACATTTACAGATAAAAAGACGCATTATTGTAAGGCTATGTATGCTACACATAAAAGGAACACTATACCATTTAAATCCAGAAACCATCCGACAAACCAATCAATTGGACGGTTAGCATTCGATAATTCTTATAAAAAGAACACTATGCGCTCAACTCAAAACTGGAAAATTAGTTTGCAGCACGCATTATCTGGGCAACATTTCCAATAAAACCCCATATTTTCATGAACTTACAAAAAAATAGTTATCGTGACCATAAAAGACACCTATTGCAGATGGTTATTCCACTCTGTATACATAAGGAACTATAAAATCTTTTAATACCTAAAATTAGTAAAACTTATGCCAAGCAATCACAACATCTTTGGCCACCCTAGAGGCCTATTTCTACTTTTTAGCACAGAGCTATGGGAACGTTTCTCCTACTATGCGATGCGTGCGATCCTTGTTTTATTTCTTACCGATACCACTATCAATGGTGGCCTTGGTTGGTCAACAAAAGATGCCCTCGATCTTTATGGTATCTATACTGGTTTAGTCTATATCACGCCATTAATCGGCGGCTGGCTTGCCGATAACTACTTAGGACAACGTAAATCGATCCTAGTGGGCGGTGTATTAATGGCATTAGGGCAATTTACGCTTGCTCTTCCTAACGGCGCTATTGGCTTAGACCAAGTAAATGCTCTTTATCTAGGTTTAGCACTGCTTATCAGTGGTAACGGTATGTTTAAACCAAACATCTCGACCATGGTTGGCGACCTATACCAAGAAGGCGATAACCGACGTGACGGCGCTTTCACCATTTTCTACATGGGCATCAACTTAGGCGCGCTACTGGGTGGCTTAATTTCAGGTGCTGCAGTCGATTCATTCGGCTGGAAAGCTGGCTTCCTAGCCGCTGGTATCGGTATGGTTATTAGCTTAGTTATGCAATTGACGATGGCTCAGTCATGGTTAGGCAACATTGGCTCAGTACCTGCAGCTGCACGAGCGAAAGCGCTGAACAAATCGAAAGAGAAAACACCACTGACCAAAGAAGAGTTCGACAGACTAAAAGTTATTCTTGTTATGGGTCTGTTCGTAATCGTTTTCTGGGCTGGCTTTGAACAAGCTGGCGGTTTGATGAACATCTACACTCAACAATATACGGATCGTATGATTGGTGGCTTTGAAGTTCCTGCAGCTTGGTTCCAATCTCTGAACCCATTCTTCATCATTACACTTGCACCAATCATTGCTGCATTTTGGGTCAAGCTTGGTAAGCGTGAACCAAACTCGCCAGTGAAATTTGCGATGGCGTTGTTTTTCTTAGCACTAGGCTTTGTGTGCATGATGGGTGCGGTAATGGAGCAAGGTGGCGACCTAACAGTGAAAACATCAATGCTGTGGCTAGTCGGTGCTTTCTTCTTCCATACTCTTGGTGAGCTTTGTCTATCTCCTATTGGCCTGTCGTTGGTCACTAAGTTAGCTCCGCTTCGTCTAGCATCGTTAATGATGGGTGCATGGTTTGGCTTCAATGCTGTCGCAAACTACGTCGCTGGCCTTGTGGGTTCTCACGTTGGTGAGCTTGGCGCAATGTCTATCTTCGGTGGTATCGCAATTACAGCGACAATAAGTGGCGTCTTACTGCTTCTTTGTGCTGGCAAGCTTGTATCATGGATGCATGGTGTAGAAACCAACATGACGCTTGAAGCAGAACCAAAAGCAGAAACTTCGGTCGCTTAATAGCTAGATCGATTTCAAGAAGAAACATAAATAACAAAAGGGCTGCTCAATGAGCAGCCCTTTTGTTATTTATTCTATTGGCATATCAGTTAGCGATGAAGTGCCACTAGCTCAGCCATCATATCGATGTGTGAGTCTCTGTCATTAAGACACATAATGTAGCTAAAGTCTGAGCCACCAGCATCAATGAACGTCTCTTTACATTGGTCAGAAATCTCTTCCAACGTTTCCAAACAGTCAACCGAGAACGCAGGAGCCATGATATCAATCTTCTTGATGCCCTTACTCGGCAGTGATTCAAGTGTCTCGTCAGTATAAGGCTTCAACCACTCTTCTCGACCAAATCGAGATTGGTATGTCATGGTGATATCGTCCGCTGATAAGCCTAACTCAGCAGCAAGTAATTTTGTCGTCGCTTCACAATGCTGAGGGTAGATGTCACCTTCATCAGCGAGTCGCTTCGGAATACCGTGGAAGGAACACACTAAATGATCGGCTCTACCATTTTTATCCCAATGGCTACGAACACTTTCAGCCAATGCTTTTGCGTAGCTTGGGTGAGCGTAGTAGTCGCGAATAAAGCGATAGCTCGGAATCACAGGCATTTGCTTAAAGGCTTTGGTTAAACCATCAGAAACAGCCGCTGTGGTTGTACCTGAGTACTGAGGATATAAAGGCAGGACGATAATGTCTTCAACACCCTGCTCCATCAGTTGCTCGACCCCCGTCTTTAGGCTTGGGTTGCCATAGGTCATACCCAGCGCTACGGGCATCTCTAATTTTTTCTGGAGCTTGTCGGCTTGTCTTTGAGAGTACACAAGCAGTGGTGATCCTTCATCCATCCAAACAGACTGATACAGCTTAGCCACTTTCGGCGCTCGAATCGGTAAGATCACCCCATGTAAAATAGGACACCAAAGCCAACGCGTTAGATTTACGACTCGCTTATCGTGTAAGAATTCACTCAAAAATCGACGAACGCCAGCCGGGGTCGCTGAATCTGGTGTTCCTAAGTTCACAAGTAAAACGCCCTGCTTTTTATTATTTTCCATAGATACCTGAGACCAATGTGTGATTTTCTGGAACGTAATATACTAATCGGCATAAGTTTAAGATCATTGTTGCGCCACTAAATTTAAGAATAATCGTTCTTAACCTGGGTTATCACAACATCACCTTGAGCGTTAGCCTCGCGAATCTAAGCCGTACCGCGGAAACAGTGCACAATCGAGTTTATCTAGATTGGTATATTACTAAAAATTGAAACAAAAAAAGCGACCTTAACGGTCGCTTCCAATATATCAAATTCTAAAACTGGCTGTTAGCCAATTATGCTAGTGCTTTCTCAAGTTCTGCACTAACTTCAGCAACTTGCTTAGTACCATCAAATTTAAGGTACTTAGTGTTACCTGCTTCTGCTTCCTTACCGTAGTAAGAAATAAGCGGAGCCGTTTGATCGTGGTATACGCCTAGACGTGCACGAACTGTTTCTTCTTTGTCGTCATCACGAACCACTAGCTCTTCGCCAGTGATGTCATCTTTACCTTCTTCTTTAGGTGGGTTGTACACACTGTGGTATGTACGACCAGAAGGAAGGTGAGCACGACGACCAGCCATACGCTCAACAATCACATCGTCAGCTACGTCGAATTCAACAACGTAATCAACAGCAATGCCCATTTCTTTTAGGCCATCCGCTTGTGGGATTGTGCGTGGGAAACCGTCTAGTAGGAAACCTTTCTCACAGTCATCTTGAGCGATACGCTCTTTGATTAGACCAAGGATAATTTCATCAGAAACTAGCTGACCAGCGTCGATTACTGATTTTGCTTGCTTACCAAGCTCAGTACCCGCTTTGATAGCAGCACGTAGCATGTCACCAGTTGAAATTTGAGGGATACCAAATTTGTTCATGATGAAGTTAGCTTGAGTACCTTTACCCGCGCCAGGAGCACCTAGAAGAATGATGCGCATGTTTAATCCTCTTATAAAAATTATGATTTATACCGAAGCTCACTATCCCGCCTTTCTGGTTTAATTTAGGTCAAACAAGAGAGGTTAGGTAACAACTGAGGCTAAGCACAACTGTAAACAGAAGCAAAACGGTAAGTTTCGGTATAACGTTTAAAAATCATACAACTGGAGACGATAGGTTCATAGTACCAGCTGATTAGGTCGAGCATTCTATCACATTAATATTCAATTTGGCTGAAATTAAGACTAAAGAATGTATCGACAGCGTTTGCGTTCGTCTTGTTAGCGACTTTAGCTACATTTCGATGAATTTAAGCGACGTTCATAAAAAAAGCCCGCATTAGCGAGCTTTTATTTATAATTATAGGCTTAGCCCAAAGTCGAAAGACTAACGTTTTGTTAGTAGCTCGTTGATTGCACCTAAGAATTGTGACGGATCTTCCATTGAGCCTTTTTCAGCCAGCATAGCTTGGCCAAGTAGTAACTCAACCCAACGGCCGAATGCTTGCTCATCCGCTTCGTCAGCCATCTGTTTCACCAGTGCGTGCTCAGGGTTAATCTCAAAGATGTACTTCACCTCAGGAGCAGCTTGACCCGCAGCTTCAAGAAGTTTAGCCATTTGAGTGCCCATCTCGAAATCATCGGTAACAACAACAGCAGGTGTAGTTGCTAACTTGAATGTCGTGCGAACCTCTTTAACACGATCACCAAGATAAGATTGAGTGCGCTCAACAACAGATTTGAACTCTTCTTCTGCCTCTTTTTGCTTCTCTTTCTCTTCTTCGCCTTCGAATTTGCTTAGGTCTAAGCCCGCTTTGGTGATCGATTGGAACTGCTTACCATCAAAATCAGTCAGGTAGTTCATTACGTACTCATCAATACGATCGTACATTAGAACCACTTCGATACCTTTTGCTTTGAACTGCTCCAAATGCGGGCTGTTCTTAGCGGCAGCGTAGTTATCTGCTGTTAGGTAATAAATCTTGTCTTGGCCTTCCTTCATACGTTCAACGTAAGAAGCTAGGCTGATAGCTTGGTCAGCAGAGTCAACTTCCGTTGACGAGAAGCGAAGTAAACCAGCGATTTTTTCTTTGTTCGCCATGTCTTCCGCTGGGCCTTCTTTCAGTACAAGGCCAAACTCTTTCCAAAACTCTAGATACTTATCATTGTCATTCTTCGCCATGCGCTCAAGCATAGTCAGGACACGCTTGGTACATGCGCCACGAAGAGACTGAGTTACCTTATTATCTTGCAAGATTTCACGAGACACGTTCAGTGGTAGATCGTTTGAGTCAATCAAGCCGCGAACGAAACGCATGTAAGATGGCATGAACTGCTCTGCATCATCCATGATGAATACTCGCTGTACATAAAGCTTAAGGCCGCTCTTATGGTCACGATTCATCATATCCCAAGGTGCTTTAGCTGGGATGTAAAGTAGGCTTGTGTAGTCGTTCTTACCTTCAACTTTGTTATGGCTCCACGTTAGTGGATCAGCAAAGTCGTGAGATACGTGCTTGTAAAACTCTTGGTACTCTTCTTTTTCGATATCAGACTTGTTACGAGTCCAAAGCGCTTGAGCCTTGTTAATCTGTTCCCAATGTTTATCTTCGGTGTCTTTACCTTCGTCATCTTTAACCGCAGTTAAGATAGAAACAGGGATACCGATGTGATCAGAGTATTTACCAATGACTTCACGCAGACGCCATTCATTTAGGAATTCTTTACCGTCTTCGCGCATATGAAGAATGATATCAGTACCACGAGACTCTTTAGTGATGTCTTCGATGGTGTAATCACCTTCCCCTGCAGAGTGCCACTGAACAGCTTCATTACTCGCTAGACCTGCTGCACGTGTGCGAACCGTTACCGCGTCTGCAACGATGAATGCAGAATAGAAACCAACACCAAATTGACCAATCAATTGAGAGTCTTTGCTTTGGTCTTCAGACAGCTTTGAGAAAAAGTCTGCAGTACCCGATTTAGCAATCGTACCTAAATGCTCAATAACGTTGTCGCGGCTCATGCCGATGCCGTTATCAGAAATCGTTAAAGTATTGGTTTCAGCGCTAAAAGATAATTTTACGCCTAGGTCTGCATCACCTTGGTAAAGGTCACCGTTTGACAAGGCTTGGAAACGAAGCTTATCAGCCGCGTCAGATGCGTTAGAGATCAGCTCACGTAGGAAGATTTCTTTATTTGAATACAGTGAGTGAATCATTAGGTGAAGTAGTTGTTTTACTTCAGATTGAAAGCCACGAGTCTCTTTATTTTGCGTTGCTGTTTCGCTCATTTTTACTCCAAAACATCTATACTTTATGTTGAATACCATAGGGGCGTAACACTTGATGCCACTCTTATGTTCATTAACATGAGGATGACAAATGTAAATTCAAGGTCAAAAATCATAAAAACACTGTTTTTTTGATCTGTTTTTATTATCCTTGAGCCTGATAAATATAAAAGAACATAAAAGAAGCCATGATTTGGTGAAGAATTAACGGAACTTCACCTGAGATTTGTCTATTTCGCACTCAAAATCATCCAAAATAGAAGAATTCAATGAGCAATATCGGCACAAAGTTTATTCTCGCACAGCGGTTCGTATTCGATCCAAATAGCAATTCACTTGTTGACCAAATGAGCGACGGCGAAGTCGTGCGCCTTGGCAGCAATGAAAGCCGCATTCTCCTGATGCTGTCAGAAAGACCCAATGAAGTTATCACTCGTAATGAATTGCACGAGTATGTTTGGCGAGATCAAGGCTTTGAGGTTGATGACTCAAGCTTAACGCAAGCAGTTTCGACCCTGAGAAAGATGCTCAAGGACTCAACCAAATCTCCAGAATTCGTAAAAACGGTACCTAAACGCGGTTACCAATTTATTGCAACCGTTGAACGCTCTGCACCACTTTCATCAAATGATCAGCCAGCAGCGGCTGAAATTGCAGAAAATGACGTAGAACCTATCTTAACGTTTGCAACGCCTACAATGACCGAAGAAGCAATGACTGAAGCTGTCGAGCCCGAGTCAATTACAAAGTTTCAAGAAACCAAAGTTGAAGTGGAACCAGCAACAACACCAACTGCTACCCCGGTTAAAAGCACCAATAAGTGGTTAGCGTTTTCGTTATTGCTTGCGGCTTTCATCATGCCAATTCTGGTTTTAACGTTTACTAACCCAGCAGAGTCAGAATTCCGTACATTAACGGAAGTGGATGGTGTAAAGATTCAAACCCCAATCAATCACCCTGACCTCAGCAGTTGGCTACCAGCGATAGAGAAGTGTGTAATGCGTTACAACACCAATCACACTGGTATGTTGAAACCGACTGAGGTGATTGCAACAGGCGGACAAACCAACAACCTTGCCCTCAACTACATTCACCCGCAAGATTACTCTAGCGAAAATGTAACCCTAAGAATTTACGCAAACCAGTCGGATGTAAACGACATTTGTAACGGCGGTCAGTAACATGAAATTAAAAGTATCGATTATTTTACTGGTTCTATCTGCATTCTTAAGTGGTTGGTTATATTGGGGCAGCGACGCAAAAGTAGAGCGCTTGCTCACTCAGCATGAGTGGCAATCGAAAATGGTGACTCTGATTAGCGACAACAAGCAAGCTGATGCAATCGGCCCGCTGCGTAGAGTTGAACTATCATCGAATGCGAAATACCTACCAAATGGTACGTACCTGAGAATGTCAGTGGTCAGGCTGTACAGCACTCAAACTGCACCTGCGAATGTGATCAACATATCAGAAACAGGTCAGTGGGATATTAACGATAACTATTTACTGATTTCGCCAACGGAGTTTAAAGATGTAACTTCGGCTGAGCGCCAAGACTTTTCGGAAGAGCAACTCGAGCTTATCACTCAAGTGATTAAGATGGATGCAGAGCAAAGCCGACGCATTGATATTATTAATCAGAAAGCACTGCTGCTCACTAGCCTAAATCACGATTCTACCGTTTTGTTCTCAAACTAAAACTCTGCAGTTATTTTTGTATAAAAATAGCTGAATACCATTAAACGGTAAACCAATAGATAAGGGGCATGATGCCCCTTTTTTTGTTAGCCGTTGGTATCAAATTACGGATGTAGTATTTTAAGGATTAACTATGAATACGGATCAACCAAATCTGACGCCAGCTAAAGAGACAGCAACAAAAGCGACAATCGCAATACACTATTGCCGTCAGTGTAATTGGATGCTTCGTTCTAGTTGGTTATGCCAAGAGCTGCTGCATACCTTTAGCGAAGAAATTGAACAAGTGAGCTTGCATCCAGACACCGGAGGCAGGTTCGAAATCTTTTGTAATGGTGTGCAGATTTGGGAAAGAAAAGCGGATGAAGGTTTTCCAGAAGCGAAAGTTCTGAAGCAAAGAGTGCGAAACATCATTGCTCCAGACAGGGACCTCGGCCACGTAGACTCAAAGTGAGCCTTTTCTAACGCCGCCGATTGAGTTTATTTAAAGCTCGCCACTCACAATTACGTCACCTTCAAGGCTAATGACTTTAAAGATATTATTTTCATAGATGCCATGGCTCGCTGCGTGACCACCTCGTGGGAATGTCACCGAACTAGGGTTAAAGATAAAGATATCATCTTGGTATTCGGCAACTGGAATATGGGTATGCCCATGGGCAATAATATCACCCGCTTTTAGTGCTGGTCGTTTAGTGGTGTTATACAAATGACCATGGGTTAGAAAGATACGCTGACCTGATTCCAATAACACCCATGAGTAATCCATCATCATTGGAAAAGACAACAGCATTTGATCCACTTCACTGTCGCAGTTACCACGAACGGCGATGATCTCTTGAGAAAACGCATTCAACTTCTCTGCAACCGCCGGTGGATTGTATCCTTCTGGAATCGGATTTCTTGGCCCATGATTCAGAATGTCACCCAATAGCACTAAATATTGCGCACCAGATGCTTGGTAGAGTTCTAATACCTTTTCTGTTGCTGGCAGCGAACCGTGTAGGTCTGAAGCAAAAAATAATTTCACACGTACTTCTCCATAAAATTTATGAGCCTATTGTACGTATCTAAATGCTACACGTCATCTCTCGCCATACCGTTGATCACGATATTATTGTAACTAACCATACCGACTATTTTGTTATCACGAACTACTGGCGCGCGACTGATACCAAAGCGTTCAAACAGGCGAGCGCAATACTTTACGTTCATCTCAGCAGACACGCTTAGCGCTGGCTTGGTCATGATTTCATAAACATTAGTTCGCTTCGGAGATCGATTTTTAGCCAACACTTTCTTTGCTATATCATTCATCAACACGATACCATACTCGTCATCCTCGTGGCGTTTATCGACAATGATTGCCTTCACTTTGTGCTTTTTAGCCATCTCTATCGCTTCTAACACCGTAGTTAGCCCATCGATAATCACATACGTATTGGCCATGACATCGTCTACTCGGATCTTTTCACTGGTACTCATAGCTCATCCTCCACAACCTTTGTTAACGTCTCAACTTGATGCGCAACGCCGACTGCATCTTCCACATCTATCTGTATTGCAATACCCTGCCCCGATTCTTGGTCAAACTCCCCCACTTCACTAATTCTTTCAAGAATATGCCTTGCTAGATGCTCCTCAACGACAAACAGCAGCACATCTTTTTGCACTTCTAATGTTAATCCGAAGAAGGTGCGCTTTTGGTTTAAGCCCTGCCCTCTGGCATTATTAATCACGGTTGCTCCGGTTGCGCCCGCATCACGCGCGGCATCGAGCACAATGTCGGTTTTGCTCTCTTCTACAAACGCTAGGATAAGTTTAAAGCGCATCTTTGCTCTCCTTAGAGGTGTGTAAACGGTTTAACCATTGGGTTATTTGGGCGTAGCTCATCACCGAAATGATGGGGAACAAACTCGCAAAGGCGATCAAGCCGAAACCGTCTATTACTGGATTTCGTCCCGGTACAGTTGAAGCAAGCCCTAATCCAAGAGCCGTCACTAAAGGCACAGTCACGGTAGATGTCGTAACCCCGCCTGAATCGTAGGCCAATGGAATGATCAATTTGGGGGCGTAAAAGGTTTGAATCACCACAATTACATAGCCACAAATAATGTAGTAATGGATAGGATCGCCCGCAACAATACGGTAGCTACCCAATGAGATACCGATGGCAACGCCTAATGCCACGGCGATTCTCAGTCCGTTAACACTGATACTGCCACCGGATACTTGGTTTGCCTTAATCGCTACAGCAATCAAAGAAGGCTCGGCTATCGTGGTACTAAAACCAATACAAAACGCAAACAAGTAAACCCAGTAATAATCAAACCAAGCCAATGAAAGGCCAGAACTGATCTTAAACTCAGTCAAAAAGCTTGGTTCGGTGAGTTGCATTGCCATCGTCTCCCCTAGAGGGAATAACGCGAGCTCCAACCCCATCAAAAAGAGTGATAAGCCAAGAATGACGTAAAAGAAACCGATGAGCACTTTGGCTAGGTTATTGACAGGCTTACGCAGTACCGCTAACTGAAAACCAAAGATGATCACCGCAATCGGAATCACATCCATCACAGTGCCTAGAAACGTGTCGATAAATTGCTGCATACTGATCATGTCACCACCATCCCGTACACCATGACAAACATCATCGGCAGAAGTGAAGCAAACGCGATCAATCCAAAGCCATCAATCATAGGATTTCGTCCTTTAATCGCCGAGGCTAAACCCACCCCTAATGCGGTCACTAACGGAACGGTGATCGTCGATGTTGTGACACCGCCAGAGTCGTACGCAATCCCAATAATGTTTTCCGGGGCAAATGCAGTCAGCACCACCACACCAATATAACCACCGATGATCATGTACTGAATTGGCCAACCTTTTAAGATCCGAAGTACTCCTAATAGAATGGCAATACCGACCGATAACGCCACGGTGAAGCGCAGGCCATCGGCATATTGTTCCCTTTCATCTAAAGAGTTGGGAATGACACCACCTTCAGCTGCAACTTCTGCCGCTTCAGCAGCCACTGCGGTTAACGCGGGTTCGGCAATGGTGGTACCAAAGCCTAAACAGAAAGCGAAGGTCAATAACCAGAACACGCTCCCTTTTCTGGCAAATGCTTGCGCCATCGATTCGCCAATCGGGAACAACCCCATTTCAAGGCCAAAGATAAAGAAAGTCAGCCCAAAGACCACCAGCACTAAGCCGGTTAGAATAGACAAAAGATGAGGGAGTGGCTCTTGCAAAACAGCAAGTTGGAAGAAAGCAATCACCGCAACGATTGGCAAGAGATCCCTTAGGCTACCTAACATGGCTCGAAACAAAGCAAGCACTGCCGTCATCGCAACTCCTTGTGACTGAAATTGTGTCTGGTTATTAATTACTAATAATCATGGCAAATCCTTATCATTCCTTATGTGACAAATATTACGCAGTTGGTAACATATCCGAGTAAAGTGCATAAATGTGATAGCGGTATATACCCAAGTAACCTCAAGATGCGTGGATCAGCGAGAGTTGCCTAGTTTGCAAACGAGCTAGGTGGATTTAATTTCACGCCTGAGTAAATTGCATAAGGCGTAATTTGGGTATCACACGATTGAAACCAACTGATCGTTATAGTGATTTTTTCGTATTGATTGGCGTTCAAAAACAAGCCATGTCTATAATTATGTTTAATAGGGAGATTGGTATGAAGATATTGTTAACGGGTGGTACGGGATTTATTGGTTCTGAATTGGTCAAAAGTTGGAATACTGACGACGTGACATTGTTGACGCGGAGCCCCGAAAAAGCGAAGCAAAACCTAAATCATCTGAACCAGAATAACCTTCATTACATTCAATCTCTTGATGAACTCAGCGATCTCAATGACTTCGATGTAGTGGTCAATCTTGCTGGCGAACCTATCGCTGACAAGCGTTGGAGTGCGGAGCAAAAAGAGAGGATCTGCAATAGCCGCTGGCACATTACCGAAAAACTGGTCGAGTTAATTCATGCCAGTAGCAACCCTCCGGAGGCTTTCATTAGCGGTTCGGCTGTAGGTTACTATGGCGATCAACAGCAACACCCATTTGATGAATCACTACAAGTAGAAGACGAAAGTTTTCCTCATAAAGTTTGCGCTCATTGGGAAGAGATAGCCAAGAGAGCCCAATCCGATGAGACGCGTGTGATACTACTAAGAACGGGGATTGTGTTAGGTGAAAATGGTGGTGCTTTAAAGAAGATGCTAATGCCGTACAAACTCGGAGTAGGCGGGCCACTTGGTTCAGGCGAACAGTACATGCCTTGGATTCACATGCTAGATATGGTGAGAGCCATCAACCACTTATTATCGATTCCTCACGCTCAAGGGGAATTTAATATGTGTGCCCCGCACCCTGTCACCAACAAACTGTTCAGCAGCACACTCGCCAAACAACTACGCCGACCGCATTTCTTGTTCACGCCTAAATGGGCAATGTCGCTTCTGATGGGGGAATCTTCTTGTCTGCTCTTTGACAGCATTCGTTCCAAACCAAAGAAGCTCACTGAAATGGGATTTATCTTTAGTTACTCAAGAATCGAACCGGCACTAAAAAACTTGTTACAACATCAAGACTAATTCTTTACTCTAAAGCGATAGAGACTCTAATAAAGGATTAAGTGTGAACAAGTCGATTCTTATCACTGGTTGCTCAACAGGCATTGGCTATACATGTGCTCATGCACTTCAAAAACGCGGCTTTCATGTCATTGCATCTTGCCGTGACCCACAAGATGTTCAACGCCTTCACGATGAAGGCCTCACTTGTATTCAATTAGATCTTTCCAACCAAGAAAGTATCGAGAATGGCGCCAAGCTTGCGATTGCACTCGCACCTAACGGATTGTATGGATTATTCAATAACGGCGCTTACGGTCAAGCAGGCGCGCTAGAAGACTTACCGACCCAGGGTCTCAGGGAGCAATTCGAAACCAACTTCTTTGGTTGGCATCATCTTGTTTGTCAGATCCTCCCGCACATGCGCGAACGTGGTGAAGGCCGAATCGTGCAAAACAGTTCCGTATTAGGTTTTGCCGCAATGAAATATCGTGGCGCTTATAATGCGTCAAAGTTCGCGATTGAAGGCTGGACGGATACGTTACGTTTAGAACTGCATGGCAGCGGTATTCAAATCTCGTTATTGCAGCCAGGTCCAATAGAAACCCAATTTAGAAATAATGCCCTGAAAGCCTTCAATAAATGGATCACCATTGCTGGCAGCGCTCATCAAGAAGCTTATCAACAACAAAAAGACCGACTCGAAAAAGAATCATCGAACAACGCTTTTGTTCTTCCGCCTGAAAGTTGTGTTGAGCCAGTTTATCACGCACTCACCGCAGAGAAACCAAAGCTAAGATACCGAGTTACGACCCCGACTAAAGTGTTCGCGGTATTGAAAAGGATTCTACCGAGTCGCTTGCTAGACCCTATTTTGAGAAAAGCTGCATAATTTTCTAACTTTGAATGCACAGTCGCAAACTTTAATGTAACGATGTAATTTTTCCGTAACAATAAGATGTCATGATTTATCCTATCTCATCAATTACTCCCAATTGGTGAATCTAATCTGGATATTTCATGACTTTAAACCGCCTTAATTGGGTAGGTGTGAGTGTGGCGATTACGTTGTTTATTCTGTTTTGAGTATCTCACGCAATATCTCACTGACCACCTCAATGATTACGCTATGCCTTCTATGTAGAGATAAACATCCTACCAACATCGAAGCATAGCGTTTTTTTATTTTTGTCTCTTTTTATCTGAGATACCCCAGTTAGATCTTGAAGTTACCGACTTATCCCCCCATATTTGCAACGTATCCATAAACAAACCTCAAGGAACGTAAATGCAATCTCCGCATATTGTTGAACTTAATGAGCAGAACTTTCGTCAAGTATTAGAAGGTTCGATGCAGACCCCTGTACTCATCCAATTTTGGGCACCAATGAGCCAAGAGAGCGCCCAAGTCATTCCTGAACTGCAAACATTAACTCAGCAATACAATGGCGCTTTCACCCTAGCCCTATTGAACTGCGAGCAAGAGCAAGCCATTGCTAGCCAATTTGGGGTTCAAGCACTACCGACTATTGCACTGTTTGTTAACGGTCAGCCTGTCGATGGGCTTGGTGGCCCTCAGAGCTTAGAAGCCATTGTTGAAATGCTAAACAAGCACCTTCCTAGCCAAGATGAACTTGCATTACGTCAAGCTCTAGAGCAAATGCAAGCAGGTGAGCACACACAAGCACTGGCAGCAATGCAACAACTTCCAGCTGCGCTAACAAACAAAGGCGAAGTAAAACTGGCGATTGCAGAGTGTTTGTTAGAAACGCAACAGTTTGATCTTGCTGAAACTCAACTAGCCACCATTCCTCTAGAGTACCAAGACAACTACTACAAAGGCTTAGTCGCGAAACTTGAACTTCACAAGCAAGCAGCAGACAGCCCTGAAATACAGGCATTAGAAACCGCTCTGCAGCAAGACCCGAATGATGCTAAGACTGCCTCTGAGTTAGCATTACAATATCACCAAGTGAACCGCAACGAAGAAGCGATGGAGCTGTTGTGGTCTTTCCTAGCAAAAGATCTAAATGCTTGCGATGGCGATATGAAAAAAGAGTTCATGGACATCTTAAGTGCGCTTGGGCAAGGAAACCCAGTTGCCAGTAAGTACCGTCGACAACTGTACTCTCTGCTTTACTAACAAAACCCTTAAATCGTTAGATTAAACATCGAAAACTGACAATTTAATCAATTAGTTTATCGAATGAAACAATATAAAATGGGCCATAAAATCAATATTTTATGGCCCATTTCTCGTTTATAAATTTGCTCAGAATTTAAATATGAGCCAGTATCAATAGTGAACTATCAAAAACTTAAACTTACAAAGGATTTTGTATGGCTATTGATACATTGATTACTATTGGCGTCTTTACTGTCGTCGCACTACTGTTCATTTTCGCTGGTGTCAAAACCGTTCCACAGGGCAATAACTGGACCGTAGAACGCTTTGGCCGCTATACACAGACACTCAAACCAGGCCTAAACCTGATCATTCCATTTATCGATAAAGTCGGACAACGCATCAGTATGATGGAACGAGTTCTCGATATCCCAGCTCAAGAAGTCATCTCCAAAGATAATGCTAATGTCATGATTGATGCTGTCTGCTTCGTACAAGTTATCGATGCACCGAAAGCGGCTTATGAAGTCAATGACCTTGAGCATGCGATCCGTAATTTAACCCTCACCAATATCCGTACTGTACTTGGCTCTATGGAGCTGGATGAAATGCTTAGCCAGCGTGACATGATCAATACCAAGCTGCTAAATATCGTGGATGAAGCAACTAACCCATGGGGCGTAAAAGTTACTCGTATCGAAATCAAAGATGTACAGCCCCCAGCTGATTTAACCGCCGCAATGAATGCCCAGATGAAAGCTGAGCGAAACAAACGTGCCGACATTTTATCGGCTGAAGGTGTAAGACAAGCTGAGATCCTAAAAGCGGAAGGTCATAAGCAATCAGAAATCTTAAAAGCGGAAGGTCAAAAGCAAGCAGCCATCCTGCAAGCAGAAGCTCGTGAGCGTGCAGCAGAAGCAGAAGCAAAAGCGACAGAAATGGTCTCGACAGCCATCGCTCAAGGTGACATGCAAGCGGTCAATTACTTTATTGCACAAGGTTACACCGACGCACTGAAGTCTATTGGCCAAGCTGAAAACGGCAAGATAATCATGCTACCACTCGAAGCGACTGGCCTAATGGGTTCTGTTGCAGGTATCGCAGAGATGTTTGCACAAAGCAACGACAAGGGTAGTAAGGACTAACTTATGTTCGAGTTACTAGAGCAAGTAAACCACTGGCATTGGTTAGCATTTGGTCTAGCGCTGCTAGCCCTAGAGCTGGTTGGTACTGCTGGTTACTTTTTGTGGATAGGCATATCTGCCATGTTGGTCGGAGCGCTATTAGGCGCGCTACCAATCGGTTGGCAGATGCAATGGTTGTCCTTTGCGAGTTTTTCACTTATCACCACTTGGTTGTGGTGGAGAAGACAACTATCTAATGACAAGCAGTCAGACGCAGGGCGAGAGCTAAATCAAAGAGAAAAACAACTTGTAGGGCAAACAACTCGAGTCGACACTGACATTCAAAAAGGCAAGTGTCGCATCCGTCTAGGTGATACTACGTGGTCAGCTGTTAGTGCTCAGGACTTAGAAGCAGGCACAGAGGTGATTGTCACTGCTGTAGATGGCATAGTATTAACGATTACTCCAACTAAAGAGTAATTCAAGCATTCCTTATTAAAGCCATAAGTAACCAAATTATGGCTTTTTCTCTACAAGTGAATCAATGATCGGGCAATGGCTATTTGAGTCACCTGGACATTGTTCAACCCACTCTTTCAATGTCTTCTGAATTGCCAATAGATCTTCAATTTTTTTGTTTACTTCTTCCAATTTACTAAGCGCTTTTGCTTTAACGTCGGCACTTTCTCGACAAGGATTGTCAGCTAATTCAACAAGCGCACGGCACTCATCAAGCGAAAAACCAGCGCTTCTTGCTTTCGCAACGATCCCAAGCTCTTTAATCTGCTTCTTATCATAACTTCTATAACCATTTTCCGAGCGGAAAGGCGCAGTGATAACCCCTTTGTCTTCGTAAAGACGAATAGATTTCGTTGATAAGTTAGTAAGCTTAGCCGCTTCACTTATGTTCATGATATTACTCTAATAACCAGTTGCACTTTATGCGTTTATGAACCTTTACTGCCTTTGATGCAAGAAAAAATAATACGCCTAGAGTCCGTCAATACATAACAAATATAATTTGAGAAAATAAAGTCTTCTGTTTATAACCGTTTTGCTTTCAACAAAGAAAATACCTTCCATTTACGGACACTTCCAGACACCAAGAATCAATAAGTTACTGATTGATATGTTGAAATTAACTTTTGTTATTTTTCATTGAAAATTTTTATAGAACTTTGATCTTTCATCAACCGTATACATAATTGAGTATTAAGCATGACGTTTAAATGCGATTTATTTTAATTTTGGTAAGTTTAAAGGATGGCAAACATGAAACTTTTAACTTTAGCGTTAGCCTCAGTATTTATTTTTTTAGCCCCTAACTCGATTGCTCAAAACAGCGCGGGAAAAGTATTTGGTGCAGGTGTCCAGTGCACATTTAGTGACGGGGCAGTAAAACATCTCCCCCGAGAATTATGTAAGGCATATGGTGGTTCTCATCAATAAAGCTTCATTTGGTAGGTAGGGGTTAAAATACCTCAACCTACCTAACTCGGTAAAAATCAGCTCCAATAAATGCATCCCAACCTCTTTGCCACTCAGCTTTGATCATCACCTCTTGAGGCATATCCGCGCATTGATCTGTATACCTTGTCCCTGTAATCCCTTTTTCAAATGCTTTGAAGGGATCACAATACTCTGATTTTCCTTTTTCATAACCAGCAAGGTAAGCCGATTCATCAAACTCTACCTTTTCTTTGATACTTGCCAACGAGTCATTATCTATCGTATACCCGCGAGAGCCAAAGCGCTCACCTTGACCATACCAAAATTCAGAAGCTGTTTTCGGTGGAGAGGTGCATGCGGCTAAACTAAAAGCGATTAATGTAACGGCAATAATACGTTTCATAAATATCTCCTAAAAAGCAAAAAAGCTGGGCACTAGCCCAGCTTCAATTACCATGTCATCAACTTACTTTACAGAAAAAGGAATTGTTAACATAAGTTTAAAGTCTTCTTCATCTTGGAATAAGTTCGTGTAACCAGTCCAGTTTGGTGCATCGGTGTCGTTGTAGTAGTTAGTGTAGTAGAAACTAACGTTTGCGTCTTTCAAAGCACCCGCTTGAATTGCGTAGTTTGCAAAGAAGCTGTATGAGTACTCTGTTAGATCCTCGAACCCTTGAGCTTCAGAACCAAAGCCGTACGCGCCGTTCACACCAGCACTAAAGCCTTTACCACCGATATCAGAGAAATCACGAGCTGCTGATAGGAAGAAAGCAATTTCACCATCATGGTTAAAGTCAGAACGGTTATTCCACCAGATGTCATAAGCGCCATTTGAGCCACCATACTGACTAGTCAGACGGTAAGCCATATTACCAGCTAGAGCTGAATCAACTGATTCTGCTGCGGTATATGTAGCTTCAGCACGGTAAGAGTATTGACCTGAAGAAAACGCTGTTAGCATCGCAGCTTGGAATGCAGTGCTGTCATACTGCTCGTCATCATCAACTACATAAAGTTGTGGAGACCAGTATAAACCACCATCTGTGGTGCCCTTAACCTTAACATGGAAGTTCTTACGATCGCCGTCTGTCAATGCACCGTAACCAACATCAACTGAGATACCATTTTGCATAGCATAACGACCACCTATTGAGTATAGAGTACCCGCATCTTCGCCATTCGTAGTTTGGAATTCATACGTTTCTTTGAACCAAGGAGCTTTGTACTCATCAGCAACAACCAAGCCTAGAGATAGATCACCAAATGTCGCACCAACTTCACCACCCATGTAAGTACCAGGGGCAAAAGACCAGTTAACTCCTAGAGAACTTGGTACTGATGGTTGGAAATAACCAAGTTTAGCTGTAGCACTGTCACCAAACTTGAATTTAGCACTTGCTGTAGCAAACGAAACGCCGTTATCAGTACAGTCAGAATCCCAAGTACCTGAACAACCGCTATCAGAAGGGTTCTTATCATATGGGTTATCAACACCCCAAAAGTTCATCTCATGGTCTGGACCACCATTGTTCCACATGTCAAATGTTGAATAAATAACAACATCTGCACCAACAACACCACCAATATAACCAGAGTTAAAACCTAAATTAGCAAAAACTGAACCATGGTCTAGGTTAGTTACTTTTTTAGTATTGTTGCCATTCGCATCGACGTTACCGCGATCACGAGCACGCATCATGAAATTAAGATTACCGCTAATTGTAGATTCAGAGAAGAACTCAGACACTTCACCAGAATACTCAGGACCGATTGGATCTTCGGCCATAGCTGGAGCAGCAGAAAGTGCACCTACCATTGCTGCAGTAATCGCAGATACTTTAAAAAATTTGTTTTCCATGGAATAAAACTCCTAAAAATGGATATAGCTGTTTGAATATTTCCCGCCTAAAGTTGGCCGCCGTAGAGAGAAATACCTTTTCTTGTTTGAGAACCCTAAACTCTGAATTCTCTATTTCCTTTCTGGTTATGCACATCGTGTGCATCCATGGCATTAAGACTAACTTCGCCCTCAAAAAGATCAATGAGAACTTAATTTTCATCTAAAAAAATATGAGTTGGTGCAAATTTAGTAGGTACTTAGTGATCCAGATCGATAAATTGTAAAGCTCACACCCAAAAACAATAAAAACAATAAATATCAAACACTTAAGTCACCAATATTCTTATAAACATAGAAGTGACTCGCATTTTCAATACAACCACCATGGTATTTCATTAATGTTGAGCAGCGTCACTGTCCTGGTTTTAGAGTTCGTATAGGAACAAAATTCTCAACAATTAAAAAGGCATCTAATTTGTAGTAGACACAAAAAAAGCACTCCCTTTAAAGGAGTGCTTTTGAGCTTTTTTTACCTTGGTTTACTTACGAAATAAGTGCAATTAGATCTTCTTCTGTTCTTATTTCGATACCTAAATCTTGTGCTTTAGTCAGTTTAGAACCAGCGGCTTCACCAGCGAATAAGATATTCGTTTTCTTAGACACGCTACCGGTTACTTTTGCACCTAAAGCCTGCAAAGCGGCTTTCGCTTCACTGCGTCCTAATTTAGACAGTGAGCCCGTCAACACGACCACTTTGCCTTCTAACGGTAGCTCTTGGTCATCTGCAACAGCTTCGATTGTAGGCCAGTTAACACCAAGCTCTAGCAACTGCTCGACTACGGATCTGTTTTTCTCCTGCGAGAAGAAGCTCGTGAGGTGACTTGCTACGATGTCGCCAATATCTGACACTTCAACCAACTGCTCATGAGTGGCAGCTTGAACCAACTCCAACGTCTTAAAGTGCTGAGCTAAGTTCATAGCCGTCGCTTCACCCACTTCGCGAATCCCTAAAGAATAAAGAAAACGGGCTAATGTCGTGTCTTTGGCTTTATTAAGCGCACTCACTACATTCTGTGCCGATTTAGGCCCCATACGATCAAGAACCGTAATCACGCCAGCGCTTAACTTAAAGAGATCGGCCGGAGTTTCTACCATTTCACGGTCTACAAGTTGCTCGATCACCTTTACGCCAAGACCATCAACATCCAGCGCCTTTCGTGACACAAAGTGCTTAAGCGCTTCTTTACGCTGTGCCTGACAGACTAAGCCACCAGTACAACGCGCTACAGCCTCGCCTTCAACGCGCTCTACTGCAGAGTTACATACTGGGCAAGCATCAGGGAATACAATATCTTTTGCCGACTCAGGACGACGATCGAGTACCACAGCCACAATTTGAGGGATAACGTCACCGGCACGACGGATAATCACGCTATCGCCTACCTTCACACCTAAACGAGCGATCTCATCGGCATTGTGTAAAGTGGCATTACTAACCGTCACGCCGCCTACGAAGATAGGTTCCAGTTTAGCAACCGGCGTAATAGCGCCAGTACGGCCCACCTGAAACTCAACGTCATTGAGCAGGGTAATCTCTTCTTGAGCTGGGAACTTGTATGCAATAGCCCAACGAGGCGCTCGCGCAACAAAGCCTAGAGTCACTTGTGCGGCAATGTCATCAACCTTAATCACCACACCGTCAATCTCATAAGCCAGAGCATCACGACGATTCATAATATCTTGATAGTACGCTTTTACGTCCTCAAGCGAGCTTAGCTGCTTAGTTTCAGGACACATTGGTAAACCCCAGCCTTTCAGCTGCAAGAAGCGTTGATAGTGGCTATTTGAAAGCTCCGCCCCTTGCACAACACCGACACTGTAAGCGTAAAAAGCTAATGGACGCTTCGCTGTAATGCGAGAATCAAGCTGACGTAAACTACCTGCTGCGGCATTGCGAGGGTTAACAAAAACTTTGTCGCCCATCTTCAAAGCCATCTCATTCAATTTATCGAAGCCTGCTTTGGGCATAAACACTTCACCACGAACTTCAATCCGTTCTGGCCAACCTTCGCCTTGCAACTTAAGTGGAATAGAGCTGATCGTTCGTACGTTTTCAGTGATGTTTTCGCCAGTAGCTCCATCACCACGCGTTGCTGCCTGAACTAAGGTGCCATTTACATAGAGTAGGCTTACCGCTAAGCCATCAAGCTTAGGCTCACAACAGAAAGTCTTAAGATTGGCCATTGGCGCTCTATCAGACATACGCTTATTAAACGCATCCAAATCTTCATCAGAGAATGCATTGTCCAGAGAAAGCATCGGGATCTCATGAGTCACTTGAGTGAAACCATCGAGAGGCTGACCACCGACACGTTGGCTCGGAGAATCCACCGTCACAAGCTCTGGATTCTCTTCCTCGATCTTTAGCAACTGTTGCATTAATCGATCGTACTCGACATCAGGGATCTCAGGGCTATCTTCTACGTAATAACGAACGGCATGATAGTGCAGAGTTTCTCTTAACTGCTCTAAGGTAACTTGAATCGATTCTTTCATATCATTCTCTGTCGTGATTGAAATATCAAAAAGGGCTCCCTTAGGAGCCCTTTTCTATAAATATAGATTATTTACAAGGCTAAACAATACGGCTAGGCATTCGTAGCCGTCATAAAGTCTCTGATTTGCTTACGGTAGTCTGACAAACGATTGGGCGTCATTAAGTTACGTGACTCGTCCAAAACGTTTCCGCCCATATCATCAGCAATTTTCTGAGCTGCACTCAGCATTACATTAAAGTTCTGATCAGCTTGACCGTAACAAGGCAGCGTCATGAAGAACGAAATACCTTTCGTTGTAAAGTCAGCGGGATCATCATGTTCTAGAGTTCCCGGCTGCATCATGTTCGCAACACTGAAAATAACTTTTGGCTCATCGCTAGATTGTGCAAAGCAATGGTAGATAGACATCTCACCATAAGTTAGGCCGTTATTCTCCATACTACGGAAAAGTTCAGTCCCTACGAATGGGATTTCTCCTGCACAGTGAACATTAAGAACAATCACTTCTAAGCCAAGTTCTTCATCTGGCTTAGCTTCTTCAACAGGCGCGGCGCTTTGTGGAGCAACGACCTCTTTCGAAACAAGCGGTTCACTTGGCGTTAATGATTCACTAGGAACGAGTGGCTCGGTAACCGAATCCGAAGCTTCTTCAAACGAACCGTACTGCTCTTGAAAACCAGCATGACTTTCTTTTTGCTCATCAGTCAATTCAAAGCTTGGAACCTCTGGTTCAGTGGCCTCTTGTATGTCTTCAGGTTCACTCTCGATCTGAACTGGTTCTTCTTTAACACTGAAAGAAGGAAGATCATTCAATTCGATGTCGTCTTCGATAACTTCTTTCGTTTGTGGCGCTGTAAGTGGATCTGAGTCAATCAGCGGATCAGTCTCAGATGGTGAGACTGCAAAATCCGGCTCTTTACGCTCTTTTCGGATTATCTCAAAATCATCTTCTGGGGCGAATGAACGGTTTGGGATCGTTTCTGCTTCATCTAAGCTGTCGTTATCAAGCTTACCAAGCGGCTTATCTCCAAACTTTGCTTTCCCTTCTTTTTTACTCGTCCATAGACCATGGAACAATAATGCGGCGATAGCTAATGCGCCAACAATAATGAGTACAAATCGCAATTCCTGCATTTTTCGCTCTCAGCTTTCTTAGTCGACTAGCTACAAACACGCTGTCACTAAGTTGGGTTAATTTGGCTAATCTCACTACTCTATCAAAAGTAGCCACTGTTTTAGAACAACTTAATACAATTAGTTCCTTACATGGTGTGATTTTCACCACGCTTTTTTTCTTAATTTCGGTCTAGTACACTAGGGATGTTTGCTATTTAACCAAATTCACATGTGACCCAATTTAAATATGACTATTGAATCTGTTCCCCGCTCAGGCTTTGGCTATTTTATTTTCGGAATAAAAATCGCTTTGTCGCCGAGCATTCGTAAGTTTGTACTAATGCCACTTATTGCTAACGTGTTACTCGTTGGTGGTGCCTTGTTTTATATCTTCTCCAACCTAAACACTTGGATTGAGGGCTGGATTGGCGCATTACCAAGCTTTTTGTCGTGGTTGTCATACATTCTATGGCCACTACTTGTGTTAACCGTCTTAGCCACGTTTTCATATTTCTTTAGTACGCTAGCTAACTTCATTGCCGCACCTTTCAATGGGTTGCTCGCAGAAAAGGTAGAAGAGCTACTCAGTGGCAAAAAAGTGAATGACGATGGTTTGCTGGATGCACTCAAAGATACTCCACGTATTTTAGCGAGAGAATGGCGCAAGCTTGTCTACATTCTGCCAAAAGCGATAGGTTTATTCCTACTTTTGTTAATTCCAGCACTGGGACAAACCGTTGCACCGTTTTTATGGTTCATTTTCACAGCATGGATGTTAGCGATCCAGTACGCCGACTATCCATTTGATAACCACAAAATCAAATTTGATGATATGAGAAACAATTTGAAACAAAAACAAGGTAAGAGCTATAGCTTCGGTGCACTTGTGTCTGTTTTCACAACGATTCCAATTTTAAATCTGATCGTCATGCCCGTTGCCGTCTGCGGTGCTACTGCAATGTGGGTTGCTGAGTTTAAAGACCAAGCTCTGCGCTCTCGTCTATAACCTTCATTCTCTCTTTAACAACGCCTATCTTTTTGAAGTTCTGAACACAATAAAGATAGGCGTGAACTCTGCTACATATCTATATGATATAACTTTTTAATCCTTTTACCTTTTTTTCAACTTGTTTAATCTAAATTCAAGCTAAACAAACATCGAAAGACACTAGACGGTAAAGTGATTGATATACTACGTTTAGTTCTGTCATTAAATGAAGGAATATCGCATGAGCAAGATCTACGAAGACAACACCCTAACGATTGGTAACACACCGCTAGTCCGCCTTAACAAAGTAAGCAAAGGCAACGTTCTAGCTAAGATTGAAGCTCGTAACCCAAGCTTCAGCGTTAAGTGTCGTATCGGTTCAAACATGATCTGGGAAGCAGAAAAAGCAGGAACTTTAAAACCAGGTATCGAGCTTGTTGAACCTACCAGTGGTAATACAGGTGTTGCTCTTGCATTCGTAGCAGCCGCTCGCGGTTACAAGCTAACGCTAACGATGCCTGAGTCAATGAGCCTAGAGCGTCGTAAGTTGCTTAAAGCACTAGGTGCAAACTTAGTACTGACTGAAGCACCAAAAGGCATGAACGGCGCGATAGCTAAAGCAGAAGAAATTGTCGCTTCAGACCCAGAAAAGTATCTGCTACTTCAGCAATTCAACAACCCAGCTAACCCACAAATTCACGAGAAGACAACTGGCCCTGAAATTTGGGAAGCAACAGATGGCGAAATCGATGTATTTGTCGCTGGCGTAGGTACCGGCGGTACGCTTACTGGTACAAGCCGTTACATTAAAGGCGAGAAAGGTAAAGCGATCACTTCAGTAGCGGTTGAACCAGCAGAGTCTCCAGTGATTGCACAAGCGCTTGCTGGCGAAGAAATCAAACCAGCTCCACACAAAATCCAAGGTATTGGTGCAGGCTTTATCCCTGGAAACCTAGATTTAGACCTTATCGACCGTGTAGAGCCAGTAACTTCTGAAGAAGCGATTGAGATGGCTCAACGCCTAATGAAAGAGGAAGGTATTCTTGCGGGCATCTCATCTGGCGCAGCGGTAGTAGCGGCGAACAGAATCGCGGAACTACCTGAATTTGCAGGAAAAACCATTGTCACCGTACTGCCAAGCTCTGGCGAACGTTACCTAAGTACAGCCCTATTTGCAGGCATCTTTACGGAGAAAGAGAACCAACAATAATATGTGGTCAAATCAATTTTTCGTCCAAAAAAGCCCCGTTTAGGGGCTTTTTTGTTGATCCCTGCCCCACCTTTGGTAATATCGGGTCTGTTTTATTTTTCGCTTCAAAATAAAAGAAGCAATAAACAAATTCTGAAAGTCATGAGTACTCAATAAAAGACGACCATGGCTGGATAAAAATTTATAACCAGTCTAAGTTCTAACACGAACATGGCGTACTAGCCTCTAGCGCATTTGGGCTAAAGCAGTTAAGCTAATCTGGTTACAAACTTACAAAAAATAAATTAATTGGGGTATATAAAATGTACGAGAAGCAAGTAGAAATCACAGCAGAAAACGGCCTTCACACACGTCCAGCTGCACAGTTCGTTAAAGAAGCAAAATCTTTCGACGCTGACATCACAGTGACTTCTAACGGCAAAAGCGCTAGCGCTAAAAGCCTGTTCAAACTACAAACTTTAGGCCTAGTAAAAGGTACTAACGTAACTATTTCTGCTGAAGGCCCTCAAGCTCAGCAAGCAGTAGACCACCTAGTTGCTCTTATGGATCAACTACACTAATACGGTCTCCTTCTTTCAAAGCCATTTTGCACAGCAAAGTGGCTTTGTTCGAAATAGATAGCGATAAGCGCGACATTAGTCGACGACTTAAAGTCACACATTCTCCCGTTTACAGTTGAACAACTAAGGTAAGGCTATGATTTCAGGCATCCTAGCATCTCCTGGTATTGCTTTCGGTAAAGCACTACTACTTCAAGAAGATGAAATTGTCCTAAACACTCAATCTATCTCAGACGATCAAGTTGAAGCAGAAGTTCAGCGTTTTTTTGACGCTCGTAACAAATCTTCTCAACAACTTGAAGTTGTAAAGCAAAAAGCACTTGAAACTTTTGGCGAAGAAAAAGAAGCAATCTTTGAAGGCCATATCATGCTGCTTGAAGATGAAGAGCTAGAAGAAGAGATTTTAGCACTCATCAAGAAAGACAAAATGCACGCAGACAACGCGATCTACACAGTGATCGAAGAGCAAGCTGTTGCACTTGAGTCACTTGATGATGAGTACCTAAAAGAACGTGCGACTGATATCCGTGATATCGGTACTCGCTTCGTTAAAAATGCACTGGGCATTAACATTGTGTCTCTAGCAGATATCAATGAACAAGTTATCCTAGTTGCTTACGACCTAACGCCATCTGAAACTGCACAAATCAACCTAGACTACGTTCTTGGTTTCGCTTGTGACATCGGCGGTCGTACATCTCATACATCAATCATGGCACGTTCACTTGAGCTTCCAGCTATCGTAGGTACTAACGATATCACTAAGCAAGTTAAGAACGGCGACATGCTTGTGCTAGACGCGATGAACAATAAGATCATCATCAACCCTTCTGACGCTGAATTAGCAGAAGCTAAGAAAATCAAATCTGATTTTGAAGCAGAAGCGGCTGAACTAGCAAAACTTAAAGACCTACCAGCTATCACACTTGATAACCATCAAGTAGAAGTTTGCGGCAACATCGGTACAGTTAAAGACTGTGACGGTATCCTGCGCAACGGTGGCGAAGGTGTTGGTCTGTACCGTACTGAATTCCTATTCATGGACCGTACTGCACTTCCTACTGAAGAAGAGCAATACGTTGCTTACAAAGAAGTAGCTGAAGCAATGCACGGTGAGTCAGTGATTATCCGTACTATGGATATCGGTGGCGATAAAGATCTTCCATACATGGATCTTCCACAAGAGATGAACCCTTTCCTAGGCTGGCGTGCAGTACGTATCAGCTTGGATCGTCGTGAAATCTTACGTGACCAACTACGCGGCATTCTTCGTGCATCTGCACACGGTAAGCTACGTATCATGTTCCCAATGATCATTTCTATCGAAGAGATCCGTGAACTGAAAAAAGCAATCGAAGAGTACAAAGTTGAACTTCGCGCTGAAGGTCATGCTTTCGATGAAGACATCGAAATTGGCGTAATGGTTGAGACTCCAGCAGCTGCTGCAATCGCACACCACCTTGCTAAAGAAGTGGCTTTCTTCTCTATCGGTACTAACGATCTAACGCAATACACTCTTGCAGTTGACCGTGGTAACGAGATGATTTCTCACCTTTACAACCCACTGTCTCCAGCGGTTCTTCTTGTAATCAAGCAAGTAATCGATGCTTCTCATAAAGAAGGCAAATGGACAGGTATGTGTGGCGAGCTAGCAGGCGATGAGCGTGCAACTCTACTTCTTCTTGGTATGGGTCTAGATGAGTTCTCTATGAGCGGTATCTCTATCCCTAAAGTTAAGAAAGTAATCCGTAACTCTAACTTCGCAGAAGTTAAAGCTATGGCTGACGAAGCACTATCTCTACCTACAGCTGCAGAAATTGAAGCTTGCGTAGAAAAATTCATCGCTGAGAAAACTCAGTAATCACCAAGAGCTTAATAAAGTTAGACGGCTAAAAATAGTCGTCTAATTTGTTAGATTGGTATAGTATATTCTACAGAATAAAACTAAACGTTAGGAGCATGACACAATGGGTCTGTTTGACAAACTGAAAAAGCTTGTATCTGATGACAGCGCTGATGCTGGTGCAATCGAAATCATCGCACCTCTTTCTGGTGAAATCGTAAACATCGAAGACGTGCCAGATGTAGTTTTCGCTGAAAAAATCGTTGGTGACGGCATCGCTATCAAACCAGCTGGCGATAAAATGGTAGCTCCAGTTAACGGTACTATCGGTAAGATCTTCGAAACTAACCACGCATTCTCTATCGAGTCTGACGACGGTGTTGAGCTTTTCGTTCACTTCGGTATCGATACTGTTGAACTTAAAGGCGAAGGCTTCACTCGTGTTGCTGAAGAAGGTCAATCTGTTAAAGCTGGTGACACTATCATCACTTTCGACCTAGCGCTTCTAGAAGAGAAAGCGAAATCTACGCTTACTCCAGTTGTTATCTCTAACATGGACGAAATCAAGGAGCTGAACAAGCTTTCTGGTTCTGTAACTGTTGGCGAAACTCCAGTTCTTAAAGTAACTAAGTAATCTCGATTACTTAACTGCTTTAATTAAAACGCTACCTAAGGGTGGCGTTTTTTGTGCCTGCTATATTTGTTCAATACCTCAGATAGGCATTACTGACTATCACACCGAAACCCTTCTCCTAGCTCCCTCAACCAATGACAACTACACTGACCGTTTGTCCCCTGCTATCCGACCTAGTTTTTTACTAAACGTTGTTAAGCGCTATTCAAGGCATTTCGCCTATACATCAAATTACACTTGTGAATTTTAACAAACAGAGATCTCTGATATCTCGTTCTACTCGATTCTGAGATGACGACTAAAGACTTCGATTCAGGTAGGCAATGAGTCAAATACCTCTCTATCGCCGTCATTCCCTACAGCGAGGAACGAACGTGATAGGGAGTCTCGCTTTTACTCCTGCTTACCAACATTGCACTTTTCTAGATACACCTTCGCCAAATTACAGGCAATAAAAAACCCAGCCGAAGCTGGGTCTGTTTAGCGCTCATCTCTCACCACGAGCTAATTTGTGGAAGCCTTACGTTAACACTTATGATTCAATAACGCTTAATAAGTCAACGTGGCTTTTTAATCGATTAACCTAGTAGGCTAAGTGCCGAGTTCGGAGCTTGCTTCGCTTGAGCAAGGATCGAGCTTGAAGCTTGAGAAAGGATCTGAGACTTAGTCATCTGAGTCGTTTCTTTCGCGAAATCGGTATCTTTAATACGGCTCTTAGATGCATTAACGTTTTCGTTAATGTTGTCTAAGTTGCTGATAGCGTGGTCGAAACGGTTTTGGAAAGCACCCAGTTCAGCACGGTGGCTGTCTACGTACTTAAGTGCCGCATCGATTACTGCTACAGATTCTTGCGCGCCGCCAACTGATGTTACGTCGATAGTATCAACGGTTACATCTTTGCCAGGTTGCATGCCTAGTTCACCAGCAAGGCTGCCAGAGAATGCTACTTCGCCTTCAACTTTGTTGTTACCAGTAAACATTTGTAGCTTACCGTCTTCAGTTACAGACGCTTTAACAGAGTCTTGTTGACCGTTGATGTACGTTGCTAGCTCTTCGATGTCGTCGCCCGCTTTCGCAGACACATCGATTTCTTGTGCTTGGCCGAAGTTATCAGTGAACGACATTTTTAGGTCGTTTGCGCCAGCTTGAACGTTCCAGTCTTTGTCTTTCGCGTTCTCAGTTTGGTAGCTCTTACCACCCATCTGAGCGTTATCAGAGCGCATGTCTTTCAGTTGAAGCATTACCGCTTCACCGTTGTCCGCACCGATTTGGAATGATTTAGTACCGTGAGTACCGTTAAGCAGCTTATTGCCACCGAAAGACGTTGTTTCCGCGATACGGTTCAGTTCGTCGTTCAGTGCTGTTACTTCTTCTTGAATCGCTACACGCTCTGATTTTGAGTTTGAGCCGTTTGAAGATTGTAGAGACAAATCACGCATACGTTGCAGGATGTTCGTTGTCTCGTTCATTGCACCTTCAGCAGTTTGTGCAATTGAGATACCGTCGTTCGCGTTACGTACAGCAACATCAAGGCCGCGGCTCTGAACGTTCAAACGGTTCGAGATTTGTAGGCCCGCAGCGTCATCTTTCGCGCTGTTGATTTTAGAGCCTGAAGCTAGACGCTCCATTGATGTTTGTTGTGCGCTGTTTGCGTTGTTTAGGTAACGTTGCGCTGTCATCGCTGAAACGTTTGTATTTACATTCACTGCCATGGTGATTTCTCCAATTGATTTTCCGGTATAGCGGTTTCCGACGTCTCGGAAAACCAAGTAGTTATCTCTAAGTTACTATTAATAACGGCGTGAATGCCGAAACCTTTAGGAAAAAAACAACAAAATTAACGAAATAGAGAGAAAGGGGAAGAAAGCGTGACTGGCAGTAAAATTATCAAAAAAAGATGAGAAAAACGCTAAAGTTGTCGATAAGTTGGTCGAGCGAAAAGTTGTGCTTTTATTAACCAAAGGGCTTTAGTTAAGCTGAATTACCTTTATAAAATTTGAGGAAATTTATTAGCCCAGAAGCGTTAAAGCTAGATTGGGCGCTTGCTTAGCTTGAGCCAAAATAGTAGTACTGACTTGTTGTAGTATTTGTTGCTTAAGCATTTGAGTGGTTTCTTTGGCGTAATCGGTATCTTTGATTCGGCTGTTGGATGTCGCCAAGTTCTCATGAACATTTTCAAGGTTATTGATGGCATGATCAAAACGATTTTGCATTGCCCCTAGTTCAGAACGATGACTATCAACATACTTCATCGCTGTATCCAAAATAGAGACAGCACGCTGCGCGCCACCTACATCAGTGACATTGATGTCATCGACTGATTCGTAATAACCCGCCGACATCGAAAGCTCACTGGCTAACGAACCTGAGAAAGAGATCGTGCCTGCAGTGTCTTCGCCAGACATATAGATCTGAAGCTGCCCTTCATCATTGACGGAAGCAGAGACGAGATTCGTTTGACCATTAATATAAGTCGCCAACTCTTCAATATCATCACCTGCTTTAGCATTAATGGTGAGCTCTTGTGGCTGACCAGAACGGTCGGTAAACGACATCGTCATATCATTCTGGTTGGATTTGACTGCCCACGAGTCACTTGCCATGCCATTGGCGACATAGCTAAAACCACCCATGTTGATGTCATCGGTACGCATATTTTTCAAACCTATCTGCACCGCTTCACCAGAACTGCCACCGATTTGAAATGAAGAACTACCAAAGCTACCGTTAAGGAGTTTTTTACCACCAAACGAGGTGGTTTCAGCAATTCGATTCAACTCATCATTTAGAGCTGTCACTTCTTCTTGAATAGCCGTCCTTTCCGACTGGCTATTCGAACCATTGCTCGCCTGCAGTGACAAATCTCGCATACGCTGCATGATATTGGTGGTTTCATTCATCGCTCCTTCTGCTGTCTGCATAATGGAGATACCGTCGTTAGCATTTCGAACCGCAACATCAATGCCACTCATCTGTGCTTCTAATCGATTCGAGATTTGTAAGCCAGCCGCATCATCTTTTGCACTATTAATACGGCTCCCTGAAGCTAAGCGCTCCAAAGATTGATTCAGCATGTTATTAGCATTAGAGAGGTTTCTCTGAGCCACTAGCGCTGAGACATTTGTATTAACAGTTATAGCCATAGACCTTCACTTACAAAAAGATGAATAAAACTCACGATTGCTCTTATATCGACCAGTTCATCTAAAGCTTTAATAAAAAAAGGAGCCCTGAGGCTCCCGTTCTTTACGGCATACGAGGTGATTTACTTAATCGTTAATGCACTCAACATGTCAGTCGAAGGCGCAAAGTAGTAAGCGCCTGTCACTGCTTTAGTAAAGCGAAGCAGTTGGTCTGTTTTACCATCTGTTACGCCGTACATGCTCTCTAGCATCGCATCGAAGTTATGACGAACATTACAGTAAGCAATGAACAGTAAGCCGTGATCGCCCGTAGCGGTACCGTAAGGTAGGCTGTGACGAACAATCTTAAGACCCTTGCCTTCTTCTTTGATATCTACGCGACCAACGTGAGACGCCGCTGGAACATCATCTAGCTCGATAGAGTCCGGTTTAGTGCGGCCAACCACTTTCTCTTGCGCTGAGACATTCAATCGATTCCAAGCCGGCAGGTTGTGCACAAAACGCTGCACCATCACATAACTACCACCAGCGAATTCACCTTCAGGAACAATCGCTACTTCAGCGCGCTGTGCGTCTTTTGGGTTTTCAGTGCCATCAACGAAATCAGTCATGTCACGAGAATCTAGGAAGCGGTAACCGTAGGTTTCATCAACTACTTCAACGTCCACAGCTACTTCAGATAGCAATTTACGTAAGATAAAGAAGTGCAGGTCATGTCGATTTGAATGGCAGTGAATCAGAACATCAGACAATGTGCTCGGTGCAGTGACATCACCTTCACCAAGCGCAGGGAAATCAATCAAATCAGAGGGAGCAGCTTGCTCGAACTTATCCCAAAAAGCTTTTGAAAACGCAACCGATGCCGTTAAGTTTGCGTCTGGTTGAGTTTGGTTTAGTTCGTCGATTAAACTCGGAAGCTTTTGAAGTTCCGCTAATACGTTAGCAGCGTTCTCATTCACTTTTAGTTGAACATAAAGAGCGAAAGGCCCTGCTTCTGGCAAGATAGCACTTTGAATTTTAGGCTGCTCATTTGAGGTGTTAAGCATAGATTAATCCTTTCATTTTTAGCTTCTAAGTATAATTGTGAATGGGGCAAATGTTTTGATGAAAATCAGTCTTCGTGCTCAACCACTTTAAAGCAATCCCTGGCGGCATGGCTATTGGTTAGATAAAGCGCTAACCATAGGAGCAACAATAGGGTGATAGCATTAGACCAACGGAACCATCCGTTATCTAAATAGATTAAATAAAGTGTATGGGTTCCTTGTGCCAAGATAGCCATCATGGAGACCCAACGTCCCCATGAAACCACTTTATTAAGGCGCTTTCTATCTGGTGATCTGAGTCCAAACAACCACATGAGTAACAAGCTCGGAATACTCAATGCAATCCCAACATAAAACATTTGATGATCTGGATAGATGATTTCGAGGATATCAGTGCCCGACTCTCGGCTTGCACCTGCAACAATGAAAACGACCAAAGCTTTCGCCAGAAATAGCCAACCTAACCATAATAGGATTGGGGCTTTTAAAAAGCCGTGCTTGTCGTATTGTTCTATGGAGTACCGCACAAATCTCACTTTCACTTATTTTCAAACCAACACTTTAACGCAAATCATTCATACTTAACTAGGTTTGCGTTATCTTATTGGTTAATCCGTTTTAATTATCGAACTCAGTATGAAAAAGAAAACTAATACACCATCTGTTGAATCTCAACAAGAAGCACTGAAGATAGCCAAAGCGACGCAAAAGCCAGCTCAAACCAAAGAACAAACCAAGTTGATTGCTCAAGGTATCGAGAAAGGCATCGCACTCTATAAAAAGCAGCAGAAAGAGCGGGGCCGCCAAGCCGATAAAGCTAAAAAGCGCGTACAGAAAGAGAAGCAGACTCTACAAGCGAACCAAGACCAAGAACAGAATGTCGACTCGGATAATGAAACAACATCAAATCACGCCAGTAAATTGCCGTGGTTATTATTGTTCGCTAGCTGGATAGGCTTCGCGATTTATTTGATGAAATAACAGGATAAGCGTATGAAAAAGGAATTAATCGCTTTGGCTATGAGTAGCGTGTTACTCGGTTGCACGACACCAACATCAACGCCTCATAGCGAAGCTGCCAACGTGCAAATGGATTACCATGGCGTGATTAATATCGATAAATGTAAGTATAAAGGGGAAGTCACTGGCAGCGAGGGCCATTGGTATAGTTACCTGTTTTACCCAAATGACACCTTGATTCAGGGCGCCATGAATGAGCTCAAGTCAAATACGATTGAGCTAGGTGCAGATACCGTGATATTTACACTTCCCCAAGACTTTTCCACTTCCGTGACTATGTTGGGCACTGCCTATCTGTGTAAGTAGGTAGAAACTGTATAAGTAGGTAGAAACATAGTTAGATAGCTCAGCGCTCAAATGAGCGAGATGCTTCTACTTCTACTGCAAAAAAGAAAGCCAGCTTTCGCTGGCTTATGCACTAAATCCAAGGCTTATTGCTATATCGCCTTTACGCTGGATAACCCATTGACTGTCAAATGGACCCCAGTCGGATAACTGGTAATAGCCATCATTATGACGTCGCCCATCTTGAACAAACATAAGTTCGATACCGATCCCCGGTAACGCCTTGAGTACATCTTGAATAGTACGACGAGGCCAACCCGTTTTTTCGATGAGTTTAGGCACATTTGGCCTATCAAGGCTTTCCACTAACAATGCTAAATATAGCCGCCTTGCAAAAACAGGACTCAACTCCATTGACACCTCCTATATATGTGCAACTCAATTATTTCTTTTTTCGCTGACAACATGTTGAGGTTGATCAATAAGTCTCCAATAGTGACATTTTCTTACTGTTTTTTTTCACTCTATGAAATATTCCTCACTCTATTTTGTCTGAATTGCAGCTTCCTGATAGGATTCAACTCATAACAGCGAAATAAAATCACCCAAAGGAAGAACAATGACTATCACTATGTTTGGCATTCCGAACTGCGACACCATTAAAAAAGCAAAGAAATGGCTCGAAGCTGAAGGGATCAAGTTCGAATTTCACGATTATCGTAAACAAGGCATCACTGAAGAGTTGGTTACGACCTTCTGTTCAGAACTTGGCTGGGAACTTGTATTGAACAAACGTGGTACGACTTATCGCCAACTTTCACAAGAACAGAAAGATACATTAACGGAAGACAAAGCCGTGACTCTGCTTGTTGAGCAACCAGCAATGATTAAGCGACCAATCCTAAAAGTAGACGGCAAGCTCCATATCGGATTTAAAGCCGACCAATACGCTGCTATTTTTGCTTAGAGCACTGTATTTAGATAGACAGACTACTGGACGTTGATCATTAAATCAGCGCCCTAATAATTAATGATTAGACGTTTTATTTAAACAAGGAATTCAAGGATGACAGATAGCCCAACTTTGGCTCTGGCAAAAGACCTCATTAGCCGCCAATCAGTAACCCCTGAAGATGCAGGCTGCCAAGATTTAATGATTGAACGCTTAAAAGCACTCGGCTTCGAAATCGAAGTGATGGTATTTGAAGATACGACGAACTTCTGGGCTCGCCGTGGTACTGAAGCGCCTCTGTTTGCTTTTGCTGGTCACACTGATGTAGTGCCTGCTGGCCCAATCGAACAGTGGCACACCAAGCCATTCGAACCGACTATCGTAGACGGTTTCCTACATGGCCGTGGCGCTGCGGATATGAAAGGCTCTCTGGCTTCAATGATTGTTGCAGTCGAGCAATTCATTGCTAAACACCCAGACCACACAGGCTCAATCGGTTTCCTTATCACGTCAGATGAAGAAGGTCCTTTCATCAACGGTACGGTACGTGTTGTGGAAGCTCTGATGGCTCGTGGCGAGAACATCGACATGTGTATTGTTGGTGAACCATCAAGTACTGAGTATGTTGGTGACGTTGTGAAGAACGGCCGTCGTGGTTCTATCACTGGCGATCTAACAGTTAAAGGCACACAAGGTCATGTTGCCTATCCTCACCTAGCGAACAACCCGGTACACAGCTCTCTGCTTGCGATCAATGAACTGGCTACTACCGAGTGGGACAAAGGTAATGACTACTTCCCACCAACCAGCTTCCAGATCCCAAATGTAAGTGCGGGCACGGGTGCGTCAAACGTCATTCCTGGTGAATTTAATGTTCAGTTTAATCTTCGCTTTAGTACAGAATTAAACAACGACATCATCGTTGAACGAATCACAACTACACTCGACAAGTACGATTTCGAATACGATTTGAAATGGACATTCAATGGCGACCCGTTCTTAACCGACGCAGGCTCACTGCTTGATGCGATTGTTGATGCCGTTGGCCACGTTAATGACGTAAAACCAGCACTACTGACTACAGGTGGTACATCTGACGGCCGCTTTATCGCGCGCATGAAAGGGCAAGTGGTAGAACTAGGTCCGGTTAATGCAACCATTCACAAGGTTAACGAATGCGTGAAAGTGGCTGACTTAGAGAAACTAACCGACATGTACGAAAGAACACTAGTGAACCTGTTCGCTAAATAGCTCTTTCATCAGCGATTGATAGCATCTAATTATTGAGAGACGCCTTATGACACCAGAGCAGCTTACCGGGCAATCAGATTCTCATCTGGAACCTAACCTGATTGGCACCAAGACATTCTTGGTTCACTGTGATGTCAAAGATGACCTAAACAGTTTGATTGAAGCTGCTCAACTCGCTGGCTTTAAAATGGAGATTGCCAGTGGCTTTCGCGACTATGAAAGGCAATCTCGGATTTGGAACCGTAAGTTTTCTGGTGAAGCGCCAATATTAGACTCAGAAAGCCAACCACTTGATGCATCAACACTTAGTGAACATCAAAAGTTGTCAGCGATACTGAGGTGGTCTGCACTGCCTGGGGCGAGTCGTCACCATTGGGGATGTGACTTTGATGTCTTTGCTCGTAATCACTTACCTGAAGGCACACAGCTGCAACTGGAACCATGGGAATACCTTACGGGCCACCAGCAAGCATTTTACCAATGGCTTGTTGCCAATGCATCTCAATATGGGTTTTTCTTCCCTTACAGCCAAGACCTCGGCGGTGTCGCGATCGAACCATGGCATATCAGCCATCGAAAAGTATCGGAGTTGTGTTTATCACAGTTATCTCCTTCTTTACTTGGCAAGCAACTCCAATCTAAGCCAATATTAGGGTATGAGATAATTATGGAGCAGCTAGACGAGATCTATGCGCGCTTCGTGGCGAATATCAGTCATTAGGAGCGCTTATGTTGGAGTGGCTTACAAACCCTTGGGTGATCATCATCATCGTGGTTAGTGTTGTGGTGGGTAATATTGCTGCGCTCAAACAGACCGCCAATATGGACCTGACTGGTCGTAACAAAACAGAGAAAGACTTAGACAAACTCAATCAATTGGATAAACAGAACCAAGAGAAAGCTCAAAAAGATGAGTCTACGGACAACAAAGACGCTTAATTTTGTAGCTCTAAGGAGCCAATCTAATTTGCTAATAATCCGCTGACGACTAATCAACGAATACAAAAAAAGAGGACACAATGTGTCCTCTTTTTTATTGGCTGTAGCTAACCACAGGGCTGATATGACTTACTCTGTGGTTTTTCAGCTATGCTCACTCAGTTTTACTTACTCTGCATCAGCTTCTTTGTCATCTTTAGTTTGGTCAGCAACATGTGCTAATACCGGTACCATTGACTTCAGTAGCTCTTCTTCTACTGGCTTACCTGATGCATCCGTTACGTTAATTGACGTACGGTTACCAAGATCACCAAACAAGAAGGTGTAAGTGCCTGGAGCCAAATCAATGGGTTGTAGGCCAATTGTTTCCCAGAACTCATCATCAGGCGCAGCATACTTAGCTTTTACAGTACCTTGAGACTGGTTACGCTCTTCAAGCTCAAAGCCCATCGTCGGTAGCAAGGTAGGCAAACGCTGCCACAATACATTGTATGGAGTACGAGCAATGATCACTGGGAAGCCACTACGGTCGGCACCCATTGAGATTGGAATGCGTTTAACCAGCTCTTGTGCTTTCAACGCTGCTTCAGCACGAAGGTTTTCATCGTACTTAGCCATCACTAGGTTCGTTAAGAACGCGTTGTAACGCTCCTTATTGGTTGCCGATACCGGCTTCTCTTCAGAGCCTTCACGCCAATCGATAAGGTTGATCTTGAAGCCATGGCGGTTGTTCGCTTGGAAACGAGAGATAGAGTAGCGGCTGCCGATCTCTACTTCTTCATCTTCAGAAACCCAAGTAACCCAATCGGTCTCAATATCGTTTTCTGACTGTTCACGAATACCAATGCCACGTTGTGCCAGCATATCTACAGCCGTTTGCCACACGCGGTCTGCCTCTTCAGCACGAAGAAGCCATAGTGTCACTTCACCATTCTGACGTTCAGCTCGAGCACCAGGGATCAGCTCAAGAACCTGTTGCGGCGGACGAATATCCACTTCACGGCCTGTACCACCACTGAACTCACCGCTTGGGATGTCAAAATTTGGATAGAACTGAGGTTGAGCATCTTCAGGCAACTGCCATTGTGAAAACTCAGGTGTTTCTAAGTATTCGAAATCATCTTTGGCTTGGCGACGTTGAGTCGGGCTGCCAGAACATGCTGTAAGAACGAAAACAGCCAGTGATCCAATCACTAGCTGGTGAGAATACTTCATTTATACTCCTAAATGCCGAAGGTTCACTTCGGCATCACTTCATACGTTTTTAGTAAATGCACGCTTCAGTCATTGCTTGAGCAACAACGGGTTGAGCTGGCTTTGACAATTCAGTCAACGGTAGACGTAAGCCACCTTCAGCAATCAGACCCATTTTATGAACCGCCCATTTTACGGGAATAGGGTTAGACTCAACGAACAAATTCTTATGTAGAGGCATCAAACGCTCATTGATCGCTTCTGCTTCTTCAAACTTGCCTTCTTTCGCTAACTTGAACATGGTTGCCATATCAGCGGCTGCAACATTGTTTGTTACAGAAATCACGCCATCGCCACCACGCTTAACAAATTCTAGACCTGTTAAGTCATCACCACTTAGTAAGATAAAATCTTCGCCACAAAGTTCACGGTGAATTGCAATTCTGTCGAGATCACCCGTCGCATCTTTAAGTGCAACGATGTTTTCGATCTCAGCAAGGCGAGCAACCGTTTCAGGTAACAAGTCTACAGCAGTACGACCTGGTACATTGTATAGGATTTGTGGAACGTCACTGACTTCAGCAATCGCTTTGTAGTGTTGGTACAAACCTTCTTGAGTCGGTTTGTTGTAGTAAGGCGTTACGCTCAGGCAACCAGCAATACCAGAACCATTCAGCAAACGGCTGAATAGAACAGATTCGTGAGTTGCATTTGCACCTGTACCAGCGATAACGGGAATACGACCATCAGCAAATTCAACGATCTTATTGACGACTTTGACATGCTCTTCAATAGTGAGTGTTGAAGACTCACCTGTTGTGCCAACCGCAACCAGACCATCACTACCTGCAGCAACATGGTGCTCAACTAACTTTTTAAGGCTGTCGAAATCCACTTCACCATCTGTATTAAATGGCGTAACTAGCGCAACGATACTTCCTGAAAACATGTCTATCTCCCTTAATTTATTCTTTTTGCATGTTACTGTAAGCCAATCAATAAACACAAGACATTAAAGTGGCTTACCGGCAACATCTGCATTAAATATTGTCGTATGTTTGAGGTAAAACGACTTCTAACGGCGTTCTACCGAGAATTTGGGTAACCTGCGCTCAATCTAGCGGATAGCACAGCACTGGATGTCAGTAACAAGTAAGCTGTGCTCTCACCGCTCAATCTCATTTTTTAACGCTCTCGATATTCTTATCATTGGTTGCATGTTAGAAGCAAGGTGCCTCATAAAAAGCCCCGTACGCACGCTTATTCCACGAGCTAACTGTGCTAACATGCATGAATCAATGGAATATAAAGAGACGTGATTTTATGACTCAACATCTAGTAATCACAGCTGTGGGCACAGATCGCCCAGGTGTATGCAACCAAGTGGTTCATTTAGTCACCCAATCAGGCTGTAACATTATTGATAGCCGTATCGCTCTATTTGGCGAAGAATTTACGCTTATCATGCTGCTGTCTGGAAAGGCAAACAACATCACCCGCGTTGAAACCACCTTGCCCTTGCTTGGACAAGAGCACGACTTGATTACGATTATGAAGCGAACCTCAACTCATGATGTTATTGAGAACTCTTACACAGTAGAGGTGTTCGTTGAGTCAGACGATAAAATCGGCCTTACCGAGCAGTTCACTCAGTTCTTTGCTGACCGCAACATAGGACTCGACTCGCTGAGCGCCCGAACCATCAATAAATCTAAAGTTCAGCTCGATAACGACCAATTCCATATCTCTATTACCGCTTCTGTGCAATCAGAATGTAATTTGATGCAGCTACAAGAAGAATTTGACGCGCTGTGTCAGAGGCTATCCGTACAAGGCTCGCTCAACTTTATCAAAAACAGTTTTTAAAAAGGAAATATCATGAATACGCTAACGGCTGGTGTTCCAGCACCTGCTTTTTCTCTTCCTGATCAAGATGGCAATATCGTATCTCTTGGTGACTTCAAAGGTAAAAAAGTCCTTTTCTATTTTTACCCAAAAGCAATGACTCCAGGTTGTATTGTGCAAGCTGAAGGCCTGCGTGATATCAAAGCACAGCTTGATGACCTGAATGTGGTTGTTTTAGGTGTGAGTGTTGATCCAGTAAAACGCCTACCAAATTTCGTCGAGAAGAAATCTCTAAACTTCACACTGCTATCAGATGAAGACCACAGCGTTGCTGAGCAGTTTGGTGTTTGGGGAGAGAAGAAATTCATGGGCAAAGTGTACGACGGTCTGCACCGTATTAGCTTCCTAATTGATGAAGAAGGTCAGATTGAACACGTCTTCAACAAGTTCAAGACTAAGACTCACCACGAAGTGGTTCTAGACTACTTCAATCCAGAAGCTTAATGTTGTTTCTAGTGAATTGATGACCTAATTTCATACCTAGATGATCTAAGTTTACAATTGACTAATCCAAATACAAAAAGGCCGAATATCATGGATATTCGGCCTTTTTAATACTTACTCAACTGTATTGATCTTCAATTACGATTGATGCTCGGGGTCATCGTCGAGAGCATGACTCGGTAAAGCATTCCAAACCGCTTTTACCAGCGTAGCAAGCGGGATAGCAAAGAACACGCCCCAGAATCCCCACAGTCCGCCAAACACCAATACCGCTACAATAATCGCTACGGGGTGCAGGTTCACGGCTTCAGAGAACAGAACAGGAACGAGCACGTTGCCATCTAGCGCTTGGATAATACCGTAAGCCAATAACAGCCAGTAGAACTGAGGCTCTAATCCCCACTGGAACAAACCGACAATCGCAACTGGAACGGTCACAGCCGCCGCACCGATATAAGGAATCAGTACCGAGAAGCCAACCGCGACAGCCAGCAGAGCTGAATAACGTAAATCTAGAATCGCAAAGGTCACGTAGCTGACACCACCGACGATCAAGATCTCAAGCACCTTGCCGCGAATATAGTTCGAGATTTGTTGGTTCATCTCAACCCAAACCTTGGTCGCTAGACGACGGTTTTTAGGCAACACACCACTCGCCATGCTGATCATCTCTTCTTTATCTTTTAGTAAGAAGAAGATCAGCAGCGGCACAAGAATCAAGTAAACCGCAAGCGTAGCCAAGCTCACAAGAGAAGCCAAAGAACCTTTAACAACACTTTCACCAAAGCCTAATGCTTTGTTTTTCGCGTTAGACACAATCGATTCAACGATCTGCAAGTTTGCTAACTCAGGATAGCGCTCAGGAATCGTCGCGATGAACTTCTGTAAGCCGCCATACATACTTGGAATATCATTGATGAGGTTACCCACTTGCTCCCAAATGGTAGGCACTAAACCAAACAGCGCCAGTAACATCAGGCTAAAGAACATCATGATGACCAGCATCACCGATGGCGTTCTTGGAACACCAAGTCTTTGGAGTTGGGTAACCGGCCACTCAAGTAAATAAGCCAATACAATAGCCACCAACAATGGCGCGATGAGATGACCAAAGAAGTAGATCGTAATAAAGCCGAAGAGAATGATGGCAACCAAACTGACAGCATGGGGATCAGAGAAACGTCGTTTATACCAACGATTGACCATTTCAAGCATCTGACTGCAATTCCTTTTTAGTGACGAGGAGATGATAGTAATTAGAGCAAACCTCAGTGATGACGTCATAGGCTTGCTTAGACAAAAAAGTAACAATATCTTTCATTGAGCTGTTATCAGAGACATAAATTGACAATGATTGCCCTACTTCTAACTTTACACTGTGACGCTTGGCTAATAATAGTGCCATTGGACAGCGCTCTTGGCGTAAATCTAGAATATTAGGTGTCATTCTTGAGCTCGATGCTTATTATAAGGGTCGTATTGTAATCTGTTTTTGAAAACGCGCCATCATTCATTCATCTTCCTTCATGATAGCGCACGCACTAGGCAAAGGTTACATCAAATAAAGAACCAATTTGCATTGCACTTGTCTTACTGTCAGAAGAAACGGAGTATTACTGACTAATATGTTTAAACGCGCTCGCTCAATTGCTTGCTTATGCATCGCAGCTACATTAAGCACCCCAACGTTGGCGAATACCAACAGTTTGGAGCTACCCGATATCGGCACCGCTGCTGGCGGCACCCTCACTATCGACCAAGAACTTATCTATGGTGATGCCTACATGCGCATCATCAGAAGCAGCCAGCCTATCGTAAACGACCCGGTTCTCAACCAGTACATTGATACGCTTGGCCATCGTCTTGTCGCAAGCGCGAATGATGTAAAGACACCTTTCCAGTTCTTTATGATCCGAGACCGCAACATCAACGCCTTTGCATTCTTTGGTGGTTATGTTGCTTTGCACTCAGGTCTGTTCCTGCATGCACAATCTGAAAGTGAGTTGGCTTCAGTATTAGCGCACGAAATCGCGCACGTTACCCAACGTCACTTAGCGCGTAGTATGGAAGATCAAGCGCGTCGTTCTCCAGCAACCATCGCAGCGCTAGCAGCCTCTGTATTATTGGCCATTGCAGCACCTGAAGCAGGTATCGCAGCTCTAACTGCCACAACCGCTGGTAACATGCAAAGCCAGATCAACTACACCCGTAGTAATGAAAAAGAAGCTGACCGCTTTGGTATCAATACACTGGCGAAAGCAGGGTTCGATGTGAATGCGATGCCGCGTTTCTTCGGTCGTTTGGCTGATGAATACCGTTATGCCAGCACACCCCCCCCAATGCTGCTGACTCACCCATTACCAGAAGATCGAATCACCGATTCACGCGCTCGCGCTCGCAGCTATCCGCCACTAAAACTGGCCCCATCACTGGACTACCATCTAGCAAGAGCTCGCATTGTCGCGCGCTATGCGGGAATCAACAATGATGCGGCCTTGGACTGGTTTGAACGTAAGCTGAAGAAAGCACCTAAAGCCTTGGTTCCGTCATTAGAGTATGGCCAAGCACTGGTTTACTTAGATTCTAAAAAATTAGATAAAGCTGAGCCGATTCTGACCAAGCTCATCAACAGCGATCCAACCAACCTGTTTTATCTAGATGCCATTTCAGACCTCCATATTGAACAGAAAAAGCCTGAGATTGCGATTAAAGAACTCGAATCAGCACTGGTTCGTCAACCAAACAACCCAGTTCTGACCATTAACTACGCCAATGCACTGATTGAAAATGAAGACCTACAGGAAGCCGTTCGCGTGTTGCAACGTTACACGCACGATAACCCGAACGACACCAACGGCTGGCACCTACTTTCAAAAGTAAATACAAGCCTTGGTAATAGCGACGAAGAACTGGCTGCTCGTGCAGAGATCTTGGCACTGCAAGCCAACTGGAACAAAGCGATTCAGTACTATACTCAGGCTAGCCAAATCGCAGAGCTCGGCAGCCTAAAACAAGCACGTTACGACGCCCGAATTGATCAACTAATGATTCAGCGTGAACGCTTCTTGTCGTTACAGTAAGTGTATTTATTGGCAGCAGTTAGTTGTCAGATGAAAAAGAAAGCTCAACGTTACATAGTAAAGAAGCCACTCAAGTGGCTTCAACTGAACAATTGCTTCAACTAAACAATTAAATCAAAAATAATAATGAGGAAGAACCATGTCCGTCGTGATTTATCATAACCCACGCTGCTCAAAGAGCCGTCAAACTCTCGAACTGCTTGAAGCAAACGGCGTACAGCCAGAAGTTATCAAATACCTAGATACGCCTTTAACTATCGAGCAACTTAAAGTGCTTTTCACGCAGCTTGGTTTTGACAATGTTCGCGAAATGATGCGCACCAAAGAAGCGGATTACAAAGAGGCTAATCTTGGCGATGCATCTGTTACCGATGAAGATCTATTCTCAGCAATGGCGACAAATCCAAAACTGTTTGAACGCCCTGTTGTTGTTGCGAACAACAAAGCAAAGATTGGTCGTCCACCAGAGCAAGTGCTAGAGATTCTGTAAGCCGATATGAGCATCAACATTCTTGTTCTCTACTACAGCCGCCACGGCAACACACAAGCTCTAGCAAGGCAGATTGCACGAGGGGTGGAGTCCATCCCGGACTGTGAAGCCATGTTAAGAACGGTGAACGACGTGTACACGGTAGAAGAGCAGCCTGATTCACGCTATCAGCCGACCGATCCAATTGCGACACTGCAAGAGCTCCGTTCTTGCGATGGTTTAGCGCTAGGCAGTCCGGTTTGGTTTGGCAACATGGCCGGGCCAATGAAGCACTTTTGGGACAGCACAACATCACTGTGGATTAATGGCGATCTGATCGATAAGCCAGCTTGCGTGTTTACCTCTTCTTCATCACTGCATGGCGGGCAAGAGACCACACAACAAAGCATGATGTTGCCACTGCTTCACCATGGCATGTTAGTGGTGGGTATCCCCTACTCAGAACCTGCGCTGCACACCACTCAAACCGGTGGCACACCCTATGGTGCGAGTAGTACCGGAGAGAGCGCTTCATTAAGCAAAGATGAAATTGAGTTGGCGCAAAACCTAGGCAAACGCCTAACGCGCATCGCAATAAACCAGAAGGGAATTTCTCAATGATGTATATGCCAGAGAAGGCGATGTCTCCCACAACCAAGCTATTCCGCTACCTTGCTTTAGCGGGCAACTTGTCGCTTTTATTCTGGGTGATTGCTTGGCAGATGACACTTTCGCCGCACCCTCATCTAAGTAATGTAACGCTTGCGATCGCTTGGGCTATACCGCTGTTACTGCCATTACCGGGCATTCTAGCAGGTAAACCTTATACGCATGCTTGGGCGAACTTTGTCTTAATGCTCTACTTCCTACACGCATTAACTATTTTGTATGTAGACGGTGGCGAGCGCTTATTAGCGGCTGTAGAACTGCTTCTAACGACTCTAGGCTTCGCGGGCAATATCTTATTTACTCGCTTTCGAGCCAAAGAATTAGGCATCAAACTTAAGCGCCTTTCTGAAGTAGAAAAGACCGAGAAAGCTAAGTTCGAGCAGTAACCTGGATTAGGTTGTCCTGATCTAGTATCAATAGAAAAAAGTGACAACAAACAAAAAGCCCTGCGAGATTTCTCTTGCAGGGCTTTTTCATGAATTCATTTCAATCGGTCATGTCAGAAGACAATCACTAGCGAACCCATTCGTATACTAGGCTTGGCTTAGCATGTACTGGCGCAACAACTGTTAGCTCTTCCGAGCCAGACGTATTCGTTAGCTCAGCATCCGCTTCAGTTGATAACTCACTACCTTTGATGACTTGAACGCTTGGGTCTGCTTCGTTAGCCGTCGCTTCTGCGCCATCGTTCAGGGTCGTATCAGTAACAGCTGCTGAATCATCGCCTACAGACATGGTGTTGTCTTGCGTTTCAAATTCAGGGCTCACTTCAGGTTCAATATAAGATTCTTCAACCTTTGCGACTTGGCGAATGCTTTCCACTTCTTGCTCAAACTCTTGTTGAGTCGACAATAAGTGAATTCGGAAAGTGACTTCGTTATTCTGAATTTTCAGAATATCTAAGCTTGCCACCGAGTTTAAACGCTTAAGTGCATTCTCCAATTGGAAGAAGTCTTGTGCGTTATTCAGGCTAATAAATTGCGTTAAAATCGACTCTGATGATTCACTTGCTACTGTAACCGCACTTTTACCTGCGTAGTAGTTACTGATTTGGTCGACAAGTTTCTTAGAAGTCGTCGCGCTGTTGCCCGATAGCGAACCACTGACTGGCGATTTTAGTGCGCTCGTCAATTGGTTTGGCTTTTGATCGTATAGCGTCCAACGTAGACCTGAAGATTGAGCTTTTATCACCAGAACAGCATCAACCGGGTAACGCTGACTCGCTTTACTGATCGGTGTAACAAAGCTACCCCAAAGATCAGAGGTCGCAATACCCGTAATGTCATCAAAATCACCCACTGGTAGCGTTAGAGGCAAACCGCGCTCTTTTGCGTTGGCTTGTAAACCTGCCGCTAATTGTGAGTTGGAGTGTTCCCACACAATGTTCTTGTCGTAGTTCTGTTCTTCCACCAGCCAAACAAGGATATTTGAGCGAGTATCAGGCCAGTACGGCAGTTGCGCTTGAGTCAGTAGCGAACGGATTTGAGCGCCGTTAAAACGCATGCGCAATGTTGATTGGTCATTGCTTTCACCAAAACTCATTTGAGACATGTACTGCGAACTCTTACGCATCGCCTTTTGAATCGTCTCATTCGAAGCGACATCAGTTTGGCCAGTCGCACGTACCAAAACCTGCTCCATGCCGGTATTTCTTGCCACTTGTTCTGGCTGTTTGTTTTCAGCGTTAATCGCAACTTCAGCACTAAAGATATCTACTTGAGTTAATGCATAACTCGGAGAGGCTAATAGTCCCATCAACAACAATGCTATGTAGCGCATACTGATCCTAATATTCAAATCTTGTGCCTAGATGATAAGCAACTATGGATTGAGGGGCAAGGTCGATAGCGCCCACTGTGTTTAATAACCACAAAATATCACCTGGCCATGATAAATCGCTCACTTATAAACTGAATTTTTCGAGCTTTGACGACTATAAAATATCACTAAGATAAATAAATTTGATCTATTTGGTGTGGCAATCGATTGCTAAGTGATAGAATCCCGCGAATTTTATTTTTCACTTTTCATATAACGACCATTTTTAAGGACATAACATGAAGAATGCTCTGCAAGGTGCACAAATGCTGTTTGTAGCTTTTGGTGCGCTTGTATTAGTGCCGCTACTGACTGGACTCGATCCCAACGTTGCACTCTTTGGCGCGGGTATCGGTACCCTTTTATTCCAACTTATTACACGCCGTTCAGTGCCAATCTTCTTAGCGTCTTCTTTTGCATTCATCGCGCCTATCATGTTTGGTATTCAAACTTGGGGTGTCGGTGCAACCATGGGCGGCCTAATGGCAGCAGGTGTTGTGTATGTCTTAATGGGCGCGTTAATTAAAGTGCGTGGCGTAGCCTTCATCCATAAACTGCTTCCACCCGTGGTGGTTGGCCCTGTGATCATGGTTATCGGCTTAGGTCTTGCGCCTGTTGCAGTAAACATGGCGCTAGGCAAAACCGGCGATGGTGCGGTTCAACTTATCGATGCAGACGCCGCGTTATGGATCTCGTCTATTTCATTGCTAGTGACGATTGTCATCAGTGTTTTCTCGAAAGGCTTCCTTAAATTATTGCCTATCTTTGGTGGCATTGTTGCGGGTTACGTAACGAGCTTGGTATACGGCGTAGTTGATTTTACCCCCGTAGCTCAAGCAGCTTGGTTAGCACTACCAAACTTCACGGCACCAGAATTCAACATCAACGCTATCTTCTTTATGGTGTTTGTGGCAATTGCACCTGCTGTTGAGCACGTGGGCGACATGCTTGCTATCTCGAACGTAACCGGTAAAGACTACCTTAAGAAACCAGGCTTACACCGCACCATTACTGGTGATGGTGTGGCAACGATTGCCGCTTCTATGCTGGGCGCGCCACCCAATACAACCTACAGTGAAGTAACGGGTGCTGTAATGCTGACTAAAGCATTCAACCCAGTGATCATGACTTGGGCAGCAGTGACAGCGATTGTTCTGGCTCTAGTAGGTAAGCTAGGCGCTCTTCTGCAAACGATCCCAGTTCCTGTGATGGGCGGCATCATGATTCTACTGTTTGGTTCTATCGCAACCGTAGGCTTGAATACTCTAATTCAGAATAAAGTAGACCTACATAAATCACGCAACCTTGTGATTGTGGGTATTACGTTAGTCTTCGGTATTGGCGGCATGGCATTTGGCATCGGTGACTTTAGCCTACAGGGCGTAAGCTTATGCGGTATCGTGGCAATCCTACTTAACCTAGTCCTTCCAGAAGAATTAGGCGACAACACCGTAGTAGACAAAGCTCAAATCGATTAATTTATCGGTAAGGCTAGATTCAAAAGAATCACAACCTAACAAGATCAAAAAAGGGAGAGCATCGAATGCTTTCCCTTTTATTTATACGGCTAATTAAGCAGGTTCAGTTAAGTTTAAAAACTCTTTAAATTAACTTAAACCGAAACTGAATTACTTAGTACCGAAGATCTTATCACCAGCATCGCCAAGACCAGGAACAATGTAGCCCTTGTCGTTTAGCTTCTCATCGATTGCAGCCGTGTACAGCTCAACATCTGGGTGCGCTTTTTCTAGAGCAGCGATACCTTCAGGAGCAGCAACAAGCACAAGAATCTTAAAGTGCTTACAACCTTTCTCTTTCATAAGGTCGATAGTCGCGATCATAGAACCACCCGTCGCAAGCATTGGATCTACCACTAGAGCAATACGCTCGTCGATGTTAGATGCAAGCTTGTTGAAGTATGGTACTGGCTCAAGCGTTTCTTCGTCACGGTAGATACCCACAACGCTGATACGTGCACTTGGGATGTGCTCAAGAACGCCGTCCATCATGCCTAGACCAGCACGTAGGATTGGCACTACAGTTACTTTTTTACCTTTAATTTGGTCAACTTCTACTGGACCGTTCCAACCGTTAATCGTCACACGCTCAGTTTCAAAATCTGATGTCGCTTCGTATGTTAGAAGGCTACCCACTTCTGTCGCTAGCTCACGAAAACGCTTAGTGCTAATGTCACCTTCACGCATCAGGCCAATTTTATGTTTTACTAGCGGGTGTTTCACTTCAACAACTTTCATTTCCAACTCCGGCAATATTTAAACAAACCTGTAGATTATACACGAACTGTGGGGTTATTTCAGAATCTTTATTCTAATAAAAAAAACCGCGCAAACGTTTGCTCTTGGTAATCAAGCCCTGTTAGAATAGCGCCGTTTTCACATCCAACTTAAGTTCGAGGACTATCCCGTGAGTGGTAATACTTCTTCTCTAAGCTACAAAGACGCTGGTGTTGATATCGACGCAGGTAATGCACTAGTAGACCGTATCAAAGGTGCTGTTAAACGCACTCGTCGCCCTGAAGTAATGGGCGGTATTGGTGGCTTTGGCGCCCTATGTGAACTTCCAACGAAATACAAAGAGCCAGTACTTGTTTCAGGTACTGATGGTGTTGGTACTAAACTTCGCCTTGCTTTGGATCTGAAAAAACACGACACCATTGGTATCGATCTAGTGGCAATGTGTGTGAACGACTTAATCGTTCAAGGTGGTGAGCCGTTATTCTTCCTAGACTACTACGCAACAGGTAAGCTAGATGTAGATACAGCTGCAGACGTTGTTTCAGGTATTGCTGAAGGTTGTGTTCAAGCAGGTTGTGCACTAATCGGTGGTGAAACGGCTGAAATGCCTGGCATGTACGAAGGCGATGACTACGATGTTGCTGGCTTCTGTGTTGGTGTCGTAGAAAAAGCTGACATCATCGATGGCACTAAAGTAGCTGCAGGTGACGCACTTATCGCTGTTGGTTCAAGTGGTCCACACTCAAACGGTTACTCTTTAATTCGTAAAGTTCTAGAAGTTTCTGGTGCTGATAAAAGTGAAGAGCTAGAAGGTCGTACTATTGGTGAGCACCTACTAGAACCGACTAAGATTTACATCAAATCGGCACTTAAGATGATTGCTGAGCATGACATTCATGCTATCTCGCACATCACAGGTGGTGGTTTCTGGGAAAACATCCCACGCGTACTTCCTGAAGGCACTAAAGCAGTGATTGACGGAAAAAGCTGGGAATGGCCTGCTATCTTCAACTGGCTACAAGAGAAAGGGAACGTGGAAACATTTGAAATGTACCGCACTTTCAACTGTGGTGTAGGCCTAGTTGTTGCTCTACCTAAAGATCAAGCAGACGCTGCTGTTGAACTACTGAAAGCTGAAGGCGAAAACGCTTGGGTTATCGGTGAGATCGCAAACTCTGAAGCTGGCGAAGAGCAAGTAGAAATCAAATAAGTGATACGCTCACTTACTTAGTTAATCAATGAGGACCTTATGGTCCTCATTTTGCTATTTAGCCCGCAGAAAACCTTAGTTTATGTAGGTACATTGTAAATACTTCGGTTAACCAATCGCATGACCCACTCTATGAAGAACAGCCATTCTATGAATAACAGTCACTCTAAGAAAAACATCGTCGTTTTAGCCTCAGGAAGCGGAAGTAACTTGCAAGCCATTTTGGATGCCTGTAACAGCCACACGATTGACGCCTCTGTTAAGGCCGTTTTCTCAAATAAAGCGGATGCTTTTGGTCTAGAGCGTGCAAAATCAGCAGGTGTTGACGCTCACTCGGTGAATCCAAAAGAATTTAACTCCCGTGAAGAGTTTGATCATGAATTGATGGTTCAGATCGATGCGTACCAACCCGATCTAATCGTACTCGCTGGCTATATGCGTATTCTGAGTTCAGAGTTTGTTCGCCATTACGCGGGGAAAATGATCAATATCCACCCTTCTCTGTTACCTAAGTACCCAGGCCTACACACCCACCAGCGTGCCATTGATGCGCAAGACAAAGAACACGGCACCAGCGTTCACTTTGTTACCGAAGAACTCGATGGTGGCCCTGTGATCTTACAGGCTAAGGTGCCAGTATTTGGAGATGATGATGCTGACATGTTAGCAAGTCGAGTGCTGACTCAAGAACACTGCATTTACCCTATGGTCTGTAAATGGTTTGCCGAAGATCGCTTATCGATGGTAAACGGGCAAGCTGTCTTAGACGGTAAAGTATTAGGCAATCACGGTTACGCAGAAGAGTAATTCGTATAACGGTTCTCGCAAAGTAAATCACTGAAGAGCAGCCCTTAAAAATCAGAAAACAAAAAGGCCGCTTACTGACTTATTAGTTCAGTAAGCTGCCTTACTTTTGTTCGGATCAAAAATGATACTATTCGGAACGTTTAGCTCAATGGCTCAGTTGGTGCTTGGCTTGCAACCTTTTTAGGTGCATAAGCAACACCTTCCAATGCTTTGTGGTTATTGCCGATCAGCTCACCAAAATGAAACAACGCGTATTCGCCCGGCTTCATTCTAAACCACTCTTCATTGCATGTTAGAGGCTGAGTTGCTACCACCGTGACCACATCATTCGGCGTGGTCTCTTCTTGGAAGTTTATCTCAACATCTTCATCAATCAGGCTCGCATTACCAAAAGGCGCGCGTCTTGTTATCCAGTACAAATGATTCGTACAGTAGGTCATCACGTACTCGCCATCACTGAGTAACATGTTGAAGACGCCTTTCTCTCTTAGCTGGTCACAACACTCAGCGACAAAGCGAAACATACCTTCCATGTCTTGAGGTGGCTCAGGAAAACGATCTTCTAGTTGTTTCACTAACCAACAGAAAGACAGTTCACTGTCCGTCTCACCGACCGGTCTGAAACGACCACTAACCAGATCATCGTAATCCGTTAATTGGCCATTATGGGCGAAGGTCCAGTATCGTCCCCAAAGCTCACGGGTAAATGGGTGAGTATTTTCTAGATTAACGCCACCACGATTGGCTTGACGGATATGACTGACAACAGCTTGACTTTTAATTGGGTAGTTTTGAACCAACTCAGCGATCTTGGATTCACAACTAGGGTTAGGATCTTTAAACGTACGAAAACCCTTTCCTTCATAGAAAGTAATACCCCAGCCATCGCGGTGCGGGCCAGTATTGCCTCCACGCTGCATAAGACCAGTAAAGCTAAAACAAATATCAGTTGGCACATTCGCGCTCATACCGAGCAATTCACACATGGTTTAATCTACTCCCTATCAAAACCAATGGAACCTAAGTTGGGCCCCAAATGTCTTTAAAACTATTATTCCATTTCTTTTTCAACAAGCTGAATCACAATGTGGATGATCTTAATGTGAATCTCTTGGATGCGGTCAGCGTAACCAAAATGTGGAACTCGAATTTCGATATCGGCACAACCTGCCATTTTACCGCCATCTTTACCGGTTAGCGCGATGGTTTTCATGCCTTTAGCTTGAGCAGCTTCAATCGCTTTCAAAATGTTGGCAGAGTTACCTGAAGTCGATAAACCAAACAACACGTCCCCCTTACGACCTACCGCTTCTACATAACGAGAAAATACGTGGTCGTAGCCAAAGTCGTTACTTACACAAGATAAATGGCTAGGATCTGAAATCGCAATACCAGCGTAACCTGGACGATTTTCACGGTATCGGCCAGTAAGCTCTTCCGCGAAGTGCATCGCATCACAGTGTGAGCCACCGTTACCACAAGAAAGTACTTTACCCTCTTGCTTAAATGAATCTGCAATCAGTTTTGCAGCAGCTTCAATTTGAGCAATGTTATGGTCATCACTCAAGAACTTGTTAAGAACGTCAGCAGCTTCGTTCAATTCACTTTTGATTAGGTCATGGTACATAAGGCTTATCTCTTATTTTTTTGATGCAACTTAAAGTGCGCGAAATGAGAACTGGGGGTTTCCCCCTCTTTATCACTGAGTTTACCCACAAACATGAAATAGTGTCGACACTTAAGCCCAAAGATTGCCACCTTTATTAGCCTGTCGCTGCCGATCCGCCCAAATATTCGCCACCAACCTCTCACAATTAGAACTTTAACTCTATTGAGATCACTTTTTATCCACTTTAGAGTTTTACAAATATTTAATATTTTGTTTACACTTGACTGGTTAGACCTCTTACCTAAACTTAATAACAATAAGTGATCTCTGAAAAGGAAATCGATCATGAACATATTGCTCTCCCTACTCGGCATGACAGCAGTCTTAAGCGTCTGTCTTTACCATAGAGTTAGCCTAGTACGCGCATTAATCGTATTAACCGGCACAATGGTAGCATTAACACTGTTTGGCGGCGTAGCTGTCACTGGCTGGCTTTGCTATCTCTTAGCCATTGCGATTTTTGCTGTACCGGCAATTCGTCAGACCATCATCAGTCAAAAAGCACTTTCTTTGTTTAAAAAAGTACTGCCTGCAATGTCTCAGACAGAAAAGGAAGCATTAGAAGCTGGTACTGTGTGGTGGGAAGCAGAGCTGTTCAAAGGCAAGCCTGAATGGAAGAAACTTCAAAACATCGCTGACCCTAAGCTGTCTGAAGCTGAGCAAGCATTTTTAGATGGTCCAGTAAATACAGTGTGTGAAATGGTCAATGATTACCAAGTAACGCATGAGCTGGCTGATTTGCCACCAGAAGTATGGCAATACCTGAAAGACCATAAATTCTTCGCAATGATCATCAAGAAAAAGTATGGCGGTTTAGAGTTCTCGGCTTACGCTCAGTCTTTAGTGCTACAGAAGCTAACGGGCGTTTCTAGCGTATTGTCATCAACCGTTGGCGTACCTAACTCGTTAGGCCCCGGTGAGCTATTACAGCACTATGGTACAGAAGAACAAAGAAACCACTACCTACCCCGCTTAGCGGAAGGTAAAGAGATCCCTTGTTTTGCCCTAACCAGCCCAGAAGCAGGCTCAGATGCCGGCTCAATCCCCGATTACGGCATCGTATGCAAAGGTCAATGGCAAGGCGAAGAAGTTCTAGGTATGCGCCTCACTTGGAACAAACGCTACATTACCCTTGCACCTGTCGCAACAGTATTGGGACTTGCGTTTAAATTACGAGATCCAGACGGCCTACTTGGTGACAAGCAAGAGCTCGGTATCACTTGCGCGCTTATCCCTACAGATTTAAAAGGCGTGAAGATTGGTAATCGTCACTCCCCACTTAACGTACCGTTCCAAAATGGCCCAACCCAAGGTGATGATCTCTTCGTTCCTATCGATTTCATCATTGGTGGCCAGAAAATGGCCGGCCAAGGCTGGCGTATGCTGGTTGAGTGTCTATCTGTTGGTCGTGGTATCACACTGCCTTCAAACTCAACGGGCGGCATTAAATCGGCCGCGCTTGCAACCGGTGCTTACGCTCGTATTCGTCGCCAGTTCAAACAACCTATTGGTCGTATGGAAGGGGTTGAAGAGCCGCTTGCACGCCTAGCAGGTAATGCCTACGTAATGGATGCGGCGAGTAACCTAACGGTTGCAGGTATCGATCTTGGCGAAAAGCCTTCGGTTATCTCAGCAATTGTGAAGTACCACTGTACTCACCGTGGCCAACGCAGCATCATCGATGCGATGGATATAGTCGGTGGTAAAGGTATTTGCTTAGGCCCATCAAACTTCTTAGCTCGTAGCTACCAAGGCGCGCCAATCGCGATTACCGTGGAAGGTGCCAACATCCTAACTCGTTCGATGATCATCTATGGTCAAGGTGCAATTCGTTGTCATCCTTACGTACTGAATGAAATGGAAGCCGCTTATTCTGAAAGCAGCGATGCACTTGATAAGTTTGATTCGGCGTTAGCAGGACACGTTAGCTTTACGATGAGCAACCTAGTCCGCAGTGTGTGGTTTGGTTTAACTGATGGTCGAGGCTCAGACACGCCAACACCATCTAATAAAGCGGACAAACAAACTCAACGCTACTACCAAAAATTGAACCGCTACAGTGCCAACTTAGCGCTACTTTCTGACATTTCAATGGCCGTTTTGGGTGGTTCACTGAAACGCAGAGAGCGCCTATCAGCAAGATTAGGCGATATCCTAAGCCAACTGTACCTAGGTTCCGCAACACTTAAGCGCTTCGAAAGTGAAGGCAGCCACGCTGAAGACTTACCGTTAGTACATTGGGGTATGCAAGATAGTTTACGTCAGACTGAAGTTGCGATTGATGAGTTCCTAGCGAACTTCCCTAATCCTGTGATTGGCCGTTTACTTCGTGTTGTGTTGATGCCATTCGGTCGCATTCGTCGTGCACCAAACGACAAACTGGATAGCCAAGTCGCGCACATTCTACAAACGCCAAGCGAAACACGTTCTCGTATCGGCCGTGGCCAATACTTGGAAGCGACTGAATACAACCCAGTAGGTAAGATTGAAAAAGCGTTAGAAGTGATTCTTCAAGCAGAACCTCTATTCAACAAAGTCTGCAAAGAGACGCACCAAAAGCGCGCTTTCTTACGACTAGACCTTGTTGCTCAATTAGGGTTAGAGAAAGGCATCTTAACGCAAGAAGAGGCAGATCTGCTGACTAGCGCCGAGGAACATAGACTGTACACGATTAACGTTGACGACTTCTCTCCAGAGGAGCTTGCAGCAAAGTCTCAGTACCCAGACCAATCGATTGATAACGTCGCTTAAGGTTAGAAAAAGAAACAAAAACGGGACTCCTATGAGTCCCGTTTTTTTTGGTCATGACATCGTTGTCACAAATTTTAATGCTTACATTCTCGAGGCTTACTTTCTCGAGATTTGTTCTCTCGAAGTTTGCTCTCTCAAGACAACTCTAATGATATAGGCGAGTTACTTAGGAGCCTTAAGCTGCATCTCTGGTTGAGCTTTTTTCTTCGCCTTTACCCGACGAACCACAAACCAAATCAATAAACCTAATAGAATCGCGACCACATTACCCACCGCAATAATGATCATACTGCGCTGTCTGTCATCTTCTCGCTTCTGAAGTATCATCAACTCTGCTGCGATACGCTTTTGCTCAGCAAGCGCTTGTTCTTGCAGGCGTCGTGACTCCGCTAAGTCGATATCTTCAACAACGCTGTACGAGTGCTCAGTAATGGGAAAGATCAATGGACGTTGGCTTGAGGCATCAGTGGCGTAAACCATCCCCGACCAGTTATAAATCCCCAAATCGCCATTATAAGGCAGCTCTAAAGCGACTTTCATTGCATCGACCTCAGCTTGGCCCTGCTTATACATTTGGTATTCATCCGGAGTCTTGTGTTGAACATGAACCGCTAACGAACTAGGCGCAATCATGCCCGGCTCCCCTGAAACGACAATCGTATGAGGCTGCCCCTCTTTTCGAGACTGAATGAAGGTTGTAGTGATCGGTGTTGGGTACACCAAAACTTCTTGCTCTTGCGCTCGCAGGAACACACCATTGCCAGAAGTAATACGCGCGCGGTATTTACCGGGCTCAATATCAATCGGCAACGACACAGTGAAAACGCCATCTCCGGCTTGTTCATCAAGACCACTGCCATCGTCGGCAAACTCGCCCATCACAACCGGAATTGGGCGCGCCTCTCTCACTAAAGACTCTTCATTTTCAACGAACTTAGTAAAAGTGACCTTAAGTTTCACGCGATCTAAAAAATCACGCAGCACAAGAGGCTTGCCGTCAGAGGTCAAACGAGCCGTAAATTTAATGTGTTCGGTTTGATACAGTTTGTCTGGGAAGTCATTGGCATCCAAAACAAGATGAGATAGTAATTTGATATTGTTCTTAGGTGAGACTTTACCAACCGCTTGCCAAGGTCCTGGCATCGGTTTGTCGATAGAGATAATGTCCATGGACGATTCTTCGTACCAACGGACATTATCAGCATTGCGCCAAGAGTAGTATTTCTTGCCATCCGGACGAACCAAAACGACAGGTTTAGAGTTATCGGCTCGATAAATCACAAAGGTGACTTGTTCAATACTGGGATCAACTCGAAAACGGTTGTCCAATAAACTCATTACGGATTCTGTTGCCGCATGTAAGCTAAAGCTTAACAACAATAAGCAACCGGTAGCCAATACCCTTAACATACTTTCTCCCTACTGACGCCAGAGGCAGCTTCCGCTTTTCTCGACGAGATCTAAACGACTTTGATGCGCTTCTACTTCATCGGCCGTAGCTCGTAAAACCTTTAGGGATTTTCGACCACTTTCTGCTCTTCGTATACTTTCACCTTCACCTTCCTTTTGGCCGGCGTTAAATTGCAGCGAAGTTTGCCCACCCGTCATCAATAAATAGACGTCGGCTAGGATCTCCGCATCGAGCAATGCGCCGTGGAGAGTACGGTGCGAGTTATCAATACCGTAACGATCACATAAGATATCTAGGTTGTTTCTTTTGCCTGGAAATATCTTCTTCGCCATGGCCAAGGTATCGGTAACTTTACAGTAGTCATCCGTTTTACCTATCGCAGGGTTGAGCTTCTCAAATTCATAGTCCATAAAGCCCGTATCGAAGGGCGCGTTATGAGCTACCAGCTCAGCACCTTTGATAAAGTCGAGAAATTCTTTATGTATGTCTTGGTATTCTGGCTTATCAATCAAGAATTCATCGGTAATACCGTGAACGCCAATCGCCTCTTCTTGAATCGCACGATCGGGCTTTATATAGACGTGGAAGTGACGCCCGGTCAGCCTACGGTTGATGATCTCTACCGCACCAATTTCAACGATGCGATGCCCCATATAGTGAGGGCCACCTTCTGTATTCATACCGGTGGTTTCGGTATCGAGTACAATGATGCGCTTATTTTCGTCCGAACTGTTTTTTTCGTTCGTGTTTTGTTCTGGAGTGCTACTGGTATTCATAAGGATAACTGTGTCAGACTATGCCGATAATGTGCTTGAGGTAATAGTATCAAATCATGACGAAACAAGTTGAAATTTTCACTGACGGTTCTTGTTTAGGCAACCCAGGTCCTGGTGGCTATGGCATCGTACTTCGCTATAAAAAAGTAGAAAAGACACTAGCAGAAGGCTTTACACTAACGACCAACAACCGTATGGAAATGCTCGCAGCTGTCATCGCTCTCCAAGCACTCAAGGAACCTTGCTCTGTGATTCTGACCACGGATAGCCAATACGTTCGCCAAGGCATCACACAGTGGATCCACAACTGGAAAAAGCGTGACTGGAAAACCGCCGACAAGAAACCGGTTAAAAACGCAGACCTGTGGCAAAGGCTCGATAAAGAAACTGCTCGTCATAGTGTTGATTGGCGCTGGGTTAAAGGACACGCTGGGCACCGAGAAAATGAAATGTGTGATGATTTAGCGCGAAATGCAGCGGAGAATCCGACTCAAGAAGATACTGGCTATCAACCAAGCTAATTGATAATTTCTTAGCCTAATTAATAGATGAAAAGCCAACGACTAGTCGGCTTTTTCTGTTTTTAGCGGATATGAAGCCTTGTTTGAATGCTGCGTGCGACGGCTATTGGTCCTAAAGCTTGCTCCAACCGGAGAGAAACGTCGCTTAAGGTGCCAATGTGGCTTGATAGGCTTAAGTGGGTAAGTTCGTTTACGAGCAACAATAAAGTATTGGCTGCCAGCAAAGGAAGCACAGCCGCCTAAACTATTCTCCAACCACGTCCACATCGCCTGATACTTACTCATCGGAAATAGTGCATAGGTATCGCAATGAATCACTTCGTAGTTCAATACACCTAACCAGTCTTTAATTCGGTTTGGCGTGTACATACGTCCACTCCAAGGCAAGCTGTTCTTTCGCCAAGGCAGTAAACTTGCGAGTCCGGTAATACTAAACGGATTGAAGCCAGTAATGATGATATAACCATCGTCCATCATCACTCGGTCGACTTCTCTCAATAATCGATGCGGGTCATTGCTATAATCTAACTGATGACTCAGCACCACAACATCAAAGCTTTTCTCCAAAAAGGGTAAATTATAGACATCCGCTATCACATTATGTAATGGGTTCTGGATATCTAGGTTTACTTGATGTTGAATGTTGCATGTGCAGCTAGAAATCTCACTACTGAGACCGCCAAGCTTGAGCATATGGTAACCAAATAGCTTTGGGCACCACTCATCGAGTCGAGTTTGAATAGATTCTCTCAACCAGTCCCCATTGTGCAATTGTGCCCAAGTGTAAGGACGCTCAAACTTCTTTCTGCTACGTGCTGGCTTCATCAATAACCTGTCTCACTTATTCTGTCTCACTAAAAGTGACTGGAGAATCAATAATGTTACATATCAAAAGCATACCTGCATTTAACGACAATTACATCTGGCTGATTCAAAATAGCGATCGTCGTTGTGCTGTCGTCGACCCTGGTGATGCGGCTCCAGTATTAGAGTACTTAGCACATCATGAGCTAACTTTAGATGCAATCTTGATTACACACCACCACCATGATCACATTGGTGGCGTTCCAGAACTAGTCAGACAATTTCCAAGCATAGATGTTGTGGGCCCAAGGAATGAACCGATCCCGACCTTAACTCACCCCGTTGATGATGGTGACCAATTAGAATTGTTTGGTGAAGTCTTTTTAGTACTCGGGCTCAGTGGCCACACAGCTGGTCACATTGGTTATGTGGGCGATGCCAAACTATTTTGTGGCGATGTGCTGTTTTCAGCAGGCTGCGGTCGAATCATGGAAGGCACGCCACAGCAAATGTTTGATGCACTGAACAAGATCACAGCACTTCCTCAAGAAACCGAGGTTTACTGTGCTCATGAATACACCGCCGCGAACATCGCTTTCGCATTAGCGGTTGAGCCTGACAACCAACATTTGCAGCAATATCGCGACCAAGTGAACCGACTGCGAGCTCAGAATAAGTCGACCATCCCCACAAATTTGAGACAAGAGAAGTTTGTGAACCCTTTCTTGCGCTATACCGAGCCAAGTGTAGTGAAATCAGTATCTAATCGTACTGAGCAGACCGATCCTTTATCGGTATTTACCGCTTTACGTGCGTGGAAGAACGAATTTTAACAAATACAGACTTGTCACTCATAGGGGGTGGCAAGTATTATCACCGGCCGTTAATTAAAAAGGCTGTAACATGCGAGTTAAGTACAGCTGGGCTTTGGTATTACTACTTTCTGGTTGCCAATTAACTCAGTCAGAGAATCCAGACCAAGCTTCCGAGCAAACCAACACATCTCCTACTAAAGAAGTTTCTCAAGCGAACGCTTCATCAGAAGCAACAGCCAAAGAAGATCAAAAAGTTGAAGCACCTGTCGTTACTCCACAAACACAAGAAGATGTTTGGAAACGTATTGCGATGCAACTTGAAATGGAAGTACCCGACCAAAAGAAGGTTGATTACTACCGAACTTGGTATTTAAAGCACCCTAGTCATCTAAAAACCGTCTCACAACGTGCTGAACCTTTCCTTTATCTGATCACAACTAAGATTGAAGAAAAAGGCTTACCACTAGAATTGGCACTATTACCCGTTGTAGAAAGTTCTTTCGATGCGTTTGCCTACTCTCATGGCAGCGCAGCAGGTCTATGGCAATTCATTTCTGGCACAGGCAAAGACTACGGGCTTGAACAGAACTTCTGGTACGACGGTCGTCGTGATGTGGCTGCCTCTACTGACGCCGCATTGGATTTCCTCTCAGACCTTAACCGACGTTTCGATGGCGATTGGAACCATGCCATTGCTGCCTATAATAGTGGTGGCGGTCGTGTAAACAGTGCTATCCGCAAGAACAAGAAGCTGGGTAAGCCAATCGACTTCTTCTCTTTGGACTTACCAAGAGAGACCAGCAGCTACGTACCTAAACTGCTTGCTCTAGCTGATGTGATTGCCAACCAAGAAAAGTATGGCATCGATATCCCTGCGATTCCAAATAAGCCAGTACTGGCCCTGGTTAACCCAAACGAACAGCTTGATTTAGCGATTGCTGCAAGCTACGCAGGTATTCCAGTCAAAGAACTGCAAGGCTACAACCCCGCTTATAACCAATGGGCGACGGCACCTGAAAAGCATCAGCAATTATTGCTTCCCCTAGGCTCTGTTGAAAAGTTCAACAAAGAAGTGGCGGCCAATAAAGGCAAAGGCATGAAGTTGGTGCGTTACAAAGTTCAGTCTGGTGACAGCATTAGCGTGCTAGCAAGTAAATATAACACCACCAGCAAAGTGATCCGCTCTGCAAACGGTTTGAGCAACAACAATATTCGTATTGGACAGCACTTACTTATCCCAACATCCACCAAAGACGACAAGACATACGCACTAAGCGCTTCAAATCGCCTAGCAAGCACACAGTCGAAGAGTCGTGGTCAATATAAGCTTAGTCATACCGTAAAAAGTGGTGACAGCCTATGGACGATTGCACGCGCAAATAAGGTATCTCACCAATCACTGGCTAAGTGGAATGGTATGGGGCCACGCGACACGCTTCGAATTGGTCAAGAACTGGTCATTTGGAAGAATAGTTCCGACGGTGCCATCATCCGAACTGTCTTTTATAACGTAAGATCAGGTGACACAGTCAGCGGTATTGCATCAAAGTTCAAAGTAAAAAGCGCAGATGTTGTAAAATGGAACGCTTTGCAGAACAAGAAATACCTACAGCCAGGACAAAAACTGAAGCTGTATGTTGATGTAACTAAGGTAAGTGTATGAACCCGTCAAGCAACCCACTCGTCATGCTGTTGGATATATTCCGTTCACCAACAGCTTGTTTCTTAGCGCTTTATCAGCGAAGTGCTTGGGGGTGGCAACCCTACGTCGTATTAATGCTCAGCCCGTTTTTATTCTGGGGTGCTTATTTTTCGAATGTAGATTTTGCATGGTTAAGTGCAGAATTGTCACAACAACTGGCTCAAACGAACCCTGACCAATTGGCGTTACTTGACAGTAATACCTTACTCGCGAGTGAAATCATCAGCGATGTGTTTGGCCGTACGTTAACCATCATTCTGTTGGCATTCTGGTTTAATCTAGCAACCAAACCAAGCCAGCATCAACATAGCTTTTGGCGATGGTTTGCAGCGGCATCGGTTGTGATATTCCCGGCTGTTTTAGGTGATGTAGCAAGCTACGCAAGCCTGATACTCAAGCATGGACAAGTGATGAGCTACGCTGCTGACTTGAACAGCTTAAACGGCTTAATCAAGTTACCACTGACCAATGATTGGTCGCAGTTTGCCAGCTCTTTACCACTGTTATTACCATGGTATATCGTGTTGGGTTATGCAGCCGTATTAACGTGGACTGAGTTTGAACGTGGGCAAGCGCTTGTGATTTCAGGCTTACCATGGGTTGGCTACTACCTAATCTGGGCGCTCTACATTTTAATCTTTTAAGTTGAAGAGGTAAGGCTAGCGAAAACTCTCTAGCTTATTACCTACAGTAACTACAGTAACTACAGTAACTACAGTAACTACAGTAACTACAGTAACTACAGTAACTACAGTAACTACAGTAACTACAGTAACTACAGTAACTACAGTAACTACAGTGTGAATGGTGAATGGTTAAGATCCAATGACTAATAACTATTTAGCCTTAAAGGTCACTCGCATAGGGTTATGATCAGAAGCGTCCGTAATAGGCGCTTTTGCATTTTCTACCTCTAGCCCTCGATAGAACACATGGTCGAGCACCAATCCTGTCATAAACTGAGTTCGGTTATCCGGTTCAAAGGCAACCTCCGTCAAACCGACCTGTTCCAACGCGCCTTTCAATACCGCAAAGCGAGCCTCACTCCAGCTATTAAAATCCCCAGCAAAAATAACAGGCCCACGATACTGTTGCAGATTGTCAGTTAAGCTCTTGAGCTGAGCCTCGTAATCTTCCGTACCAAAGGTAAAGTTCACAGCATGGATATTAATAACCGCCAGTTGTTCGCCGTTACTAAGTTGGTAACGAGACCAAAGCGCCGATTTAGGCAATTGAAGCCAAGGTTCTTCATGAGTATACGCACAAGCTTCGATCGGTAAATGCGTCGCTAAGTTAAGTACGCCAGCACTTTGTTCAAAGGCTTCAAACGCATTCACACGAGTGCTTCCCCACTGGCCGCTCGTTACCCATTGGCGAAGCTCTACTGTCATACTCGCTTCTTGCAGCAAGACTAAATCGCTACCTGCCGACAGCTTATTTAACTCACTCTGCCAATTATTTCGGTTTTGCTTGTAGATATTCCACACCGTAATGTCTAAACCATCAGACACATCAATCGCTTTCGGTGCAGAGTTTTGGTAACAACTGTAGATGTCGTTACTGGTACTTTGAGAGGAAGTGATCAGGTTGGGTTTATTCGGGATCACGAAGATAAAGTGAAAACTAACGACAGCAAGCGTTATCAATGCGGCGATAACAATGATGGTTTTCTTAAACATACAGCACCCTACCAGAAATGAAAAAGGAGCGATAAACGCTCCTTTTAGGGTAATAGTTTTTTTATACGGCGTCTTCGTCTTCTTCGCCAGTACGAATACGTACCACACGTTCAACGTCAGTAATGAAGATCTTACCGTCGCCGATTTTACCGGTTTGAGCCGTTTCGATAATGGTATCAACACACTGGTCAGCCACTTCGTCGGTCACAACGATTTCCAATTTCACTTTAGGTAAAAAGTCGACCATGTACTCTGCGCCGCGATATAGCTCAGTATGACCTTTCTGGCGTCCAAAGCCTTTAACTTCAGATACTGTCATACCCGTAATACCCACTTCTGCAAGTGCTTCACGTACATCATCAAGTTTGAATGGCTTGATAATGGCTTCAATCTTTTTCATGTTCATCCCTTAAACTGTGCGAATAGCTCATTATCGGTTAGCTATAGTAAACATTCAATGAAAAAAGCCAGAGCTTTAAAGCTCTGGCTCGAAATTTATCATCTTGTTTAATCAGCGCTTTGAGAAGGTTTTACTTAAGGCTTGCGTAGTAAGCGGCTAGATTCGCGATATCTTCATCACTCAGCATAGAAGCTTGAGCCTGCATCACAGCGGCCAAGCCACCATTACGCTGTTTTGTTTTGTAAGCGTTGATCGATGAAACGATGTACTGCTCGTTTTGTCCTTTCAGGTTTGGGTAACCTGGGATCATAGCGATACCATCGGCGCCATGACAAGCCGCACAGATTGCTGCTTTAGCTTGGCCCGCAGCAACATCACCCGCCAGAGCGTTACCACTCAATAGTCCAAGTCCGAGAACTAATCCTAGTGTAATTTTCTTCATTGCATATTCCATTAATTATTTTTATTAAAGTGACGGTGAATTGTGACACAAACTTTTTCTACTTGCTCCAAAGCGCTTCACAATCTTGACCTTCGTAGTTTTTATCTACGAATAAGCCTAAAACAGCGATCACTCGATCGCCATCCATTAATATCGGCGTTCTGCGTCTTAACCAACTGGGTACTTGGTACTCTTGAAACAACTTCTTGAGCTTCCTGCTATGACCGCGCCCAACAGGATGTGCAGACAATCCCTCAGGGCTAAAGATCACTCTTAGTGTTGCGTTTGTATCCGACAAACTAAAGCTTTGCACATCACGGTTGTTCGATGCGTCATCACTCAGTGCTGAATTTAAGCGTAGCTCCCCTAAGCCATCGGGTAGCGTCACACTCTCTCCCATTGAAAGATGGCTTTGCCAGTCGGATAGGTCTTTAGTCTCTCTCACCAAATAGAGCTGATGATTAAAGCGTCGAACTTCGGCATCATTCAACACCAGCTTAGGGTTGGCGTCCGCCTGAGCGCATGCGACTTCATCCCAAATAAGCTTGAGCTGCTTTTGACTCGGCATCGGTTGATTGCAATGACTCAGCCACATTCTTAGCAGGCGTGCTCGTAACAAGTCTGAGTGTTGAGATAACGTCTCAATGCTTAAGTTTTTGCTATCCCCTAAAGCTTGCTGAAAGTGTGATTCAAGCAACTCATCGAGCAGCAACTCTTGCTCTGCACATAGCTGAGCACTACGACTGACCGACTCTCGGAAACTAGGCCATCGCTCAGTCAGCGTTGGCGTTACTTGATGGCGAATAAAGTTACGGTCAAAACGCAGATCCTGATTACTCTCATCTTCCACCCAAGTTAAACCCATGTCGTGCGCCGACGCTTCAATGTCTGATCGAGTCACTGAAAGTAGAGGTCGAACGATAAACGCTTCGCCAAACGACATCACTTTCGCCATTGAAGAGAGTCCTTTCGGACCACTTCCCCGCTTCAACGCTAACAAGAATGTCTCAAGTTGATCGTCAATGTGCTGACCTGTAACAAGCACATCGCCCTGTCTGGTGTGCTGCTGAAAAGCTTGGTATCGAGCATCTCTAGCCAGCTTTTCAACGCTTTCACCACTGTTGATATCCAAAGAGACTCGCTCTACAGCTAACGAAACTGACAAAGCATCACACCATGTCTGGCACTGCTCTGCCCAGTGATCAGCATTCTGGCTTAAACCGTGGTGAACGTGCACCGCGCAGCACTCAATGTCATAAGTTTGTGCGTACTGTGCTGCTAACTCCAATAAGACTCGAGAATCAACACCGCCACTGAAAGCCACGATCAATCGACTAGGCTTGAGTGCGCTTTGATGAAGTACAGATGTGAAGGTTTCGATTAAGTGAGTCATGAGCGAGTGAACCATAAGAGTAGGTTTGAAGGGAGAATATTTTAATAATAAAAAAGGGTTGGCACTGAGTCCAACCCTTTCATCATCTTGTTACTTGAAGCTGCCTCATTTCAAGGCACGCTTATCAGCAGTAACCGTAGCTCATTAGGCGTTGGTAACGACGCTCAAGTAGTGCTTCGTTATCAAACTGCTCTAGCTCTTCTAGCTGTTTAACTAGCATGTCTTTCATGTTCTGAGCCGTTTGTACTGGATCGCGGTGCGCGCCACCTAGAGGCTCAGGAATGATTTCATCGATAAGCTCAAGATCTTTCAGACGAGGAGCAACTAGGCCCATCGCTTCAGCAGCTTGTGGTGCTTTATCTGAATCACGCCACAAGATTGAAGCACAACCTTCTGGAGATATTACTGAGTACGTAGAGTACTGAAGCATGTTCACGTAGTCACCAACACCAATCGCCAGTGCACCACCTGAACCGCCTTCACCCACAACGTTACAGATAACTGGCACAGATAGTCCAGCCATAACTTTAAGGTTCTTTGCGATAGCTTCAGATTGACCACGTTCTTCAGCACCAACACCTGGGTATGCACCTGCGGTGTCGATGAAAGTAATGATTGGCATGTTGAAACGCTCTGCCGTTTCCATTAGGCGAAGTGCCTTACGGTAGCCTTCTGGCTTTGGCATACCAAAGTTACGAATCACTTTTTCTTTAGTCTCACGACCTTTCTGGTGACCAATAACCATAACAGGACGACCATTTAGACGAGCCATACCACCCACAATTGCTTTGTCGTCAGCGAAAGCGCGATCGCCCGCCATCTCTTCAAATTCTGTGAAGGCATGCTCCAGGTAATCTTTGGTGTACGGACGTTGCGGGTGACGAGCAAGTTGAGCTACTTGCCATGCACCTAGGTCACTAAAGATTTTCTGTTTAAGCTCTAAGCTTTTTTTCTCTAGTTGTTCAATTTCTTTGTCTAGATCTACCGCTGTGTCACCACCGTGACGTGAAACGTCACGTAGCGCTTCGATTTTTGCTTCAAGTTCAGCGATAGGCTTTTCAAATTCTAGAAAGTTCAGGCTCATCTATGAATCCTTGTTGATTCAGCTCCACAATCATGGAGCTAAATTTTAGTTAAATTCGAGTTCTACTTGGCTATTTCCAAGCAGCTGTTTTAATTCGTCTAGTAATGTATCACTTGGCGTCACACGCCATTCTGTGCCCAATGTTAACCGCGCTCTAGCGTCGGCACGCTGGTAGTATACATTGACTGGGACCGTTCCGGCTCTATAAGGTTCTAAGATTTGACTAAAGCGTTCAAAAAATTGACCATTAATTTGGGATTGGTCGATAGATATCGACACCCCACGAGCATATTTCTCACGGGCGCTTCCTAAGTCCATGACCTCGCGCGCGGACATTTTAAGCCCACCATTGAAATCATCAAAGCTGACCTGTCCAGAAACGACCACTATTTTATCTTTTTCGAGCAATTCAGCGTAACGATCAAGTGCATCCGAGAACAACATTACTTCCATTCGTCCCGATCGGTCGTCGAGGGTCATCAAACCAATTCGAGTTCCGCGCTTCGTGGTCATTACCCTAGCAGCAATGACCAAACCTGCAATCGTTAAAGACTGATCACGACGAGTTGGCGTAGCGTCTTTCAAACGACAGCTAGTGTATTTGGCTAACTCTTTAATGTAAGCATTAACCGGGTGACCTGTTAAATACAAGCCCAGCGTTTCACGTTCACCTTCAAGCCAAACTTTTTCAGGCCATTTAGGTACTTGGGTATACTTGTGTTCAACCTCTTCCGGAGCGTCAGTCAACACGCCAAACATATCCGATTGACCAAAAGACTCAGCGTGGTGATGTTGGCTTGCCGCCTTAACCGCATCTTTCAATGATGCCATCATCGCCGCTCGGTGAGGACCTAATCTATCTAACGCGCCGGATAGAATCAACTTTTCAATAACACGTTTGTTGACCTTCTTCAGATCAAGACGTGCACAGAAGTCGAATAAATCTTTAAAGTAACCGCCTTTATTTCGCGCTTCAATGATGGCTTCGATAGGGCCTTCACCCACCCCTTTAATCGCACCAATGCCATAAACAATCGCGCCGTCTTCATCGACATTAAAGCGGTATAGACCCGAGTTGATATCGGGTGGAAGGAGCTTGAGCTTCATACGGAAACACTCATCGACAAGGCCAATAACCTTTTCGGTGTTATCCATATCTGCGGTCATTACCGCTGCCATAAACTCCGCTGGGTAGTGGGTTTTCAGCCACAGCGTTTGATAAGAAACCAGTGCGTATGCAGCCGAGTGAGATTTGTTAAAGCCGTAGCCCGCAAACTTCTCTACCAAGTCAAAGATCTTCATGGACAGTTCGCCATCAACACCATTGGCTTCAGCACCTTCTTTAAAGGTACCGCGCTGTTTTGCCATCTCTTCAGGCTTTTTCTTACCCATCGCACGACGCAACATATCGGCTCCACCAAGCGTATAACCCGCAAGGATCTGAGCGATTTGCATTACCTGTTCTTGATACAGGATGATGCCGTAAGTCGGTTCTAGTGTTTCTTTTAACGATTCGTGTTGCCACGTTTCATCAGGATAAGATACAGCTTCTCGGCCGTGTTTACGGTCGATAAAGTTATCTACCATGCCTGATTGCAGAGGGCCCGGACGGAACAAAGCTACCAATGCGATGATATCTTCAAAAGAGTCGGGTTGTAGACGCTTGATCAGATCTTTCATACCGCGTGATTCCAGTTGGAATACCGCCGTCGTTTCAGAATTTTGTAATAGGTTAAATGACGCTTGGTCATCTAGAGGAATCGATTCAATACGAACCGGCTCTTTACCCTCTTTCTTCAAGCGTGGGTTTACGAGGCCTAACGCCCAATCGATGATAGTCAGGGTACGTAGACCCAAGAAGTCGAATTTAACCAAACCGGCGGTTTCAACGTCATTCTTATCGAATTGCGTTACTGGGAAGTTACCTTCTGCATCGGCATAAATAGGTGCAAAGTCGGTAATCGTGGTGGGTGAGATAACAACACCACCCGCGTGCTTACCGGCATTTCGCGTACACCCCTCAAGAATACGACACTTATCAATCAGTTCGCGTACTTCTTCATCACCGTCGTAGAGTTCTGGCAATGCTGGCTCAGCAAGGAAGGCCTTCTCTAGCGTCATGCCCGGATCTGGCGGAACCAGCTTAGAAATACGGTCAACGAAACCAAACGGGTGGCCCAATACACGGCCAACGTCACGAATTACCGCTTTTGCCGCCATAGTACCAAAGGTGATGATCTGAGAAACGGCATCACGACCGTACATCTCGGCTACGTGATCAATAACTTGGTCGCGTTTATCCATGCAGAAGTCGATATCGAAATCGGGCATAGATACACGTTCTGGGTTCAAGAAACGTTCGAACAGCAAGTCATATTCAAGTGGATCAAGATCGGTGATATCCAATGCGTAAGCCACCAAAGAACCGGCACCAGAACCACGGCCTGGGCCTACTGGTACGTCGTTATCTTTTGACCACTGGATGAACTCCATTACGATCAAGAAGTAACCCGGGAACCCCATGTTGTTGACAACTTCAAGTTCAATCTTAAGTCGCTCATCGTATTCAGGTCTGCGTTCAGTTCGAACTTTCTCATCAGGGAATAGAAACGCTAAACGACGCTCAAGGCCTTCTTCTGATTTTTTGATCAGGAAGTCTTCAATCGCTAAACCTTCCGTTGGGAAGTTAGGTAAGAAGTATTCGCCCAGTCGAACTGTTACGTTACAACGCTTAGCAATCTCGACACTGTTTTCCAGTGCTTCAGGGATATCAGAGAACAACTCACACATCTCTTCTTCACTACGCAAGTATTGTTGTGAGCTGTAGTTTTTCGGTCGACGTGGATCAACCATTGTAAAACCGTCGTGAATCGCCACACGAATTTCATGGGCGTCAAATAAGTCTTCAGAAATGAAAACCACTTCGTTGGTCGCGACAACAGGCAGGTCTTCTTGTTCAGCAAGCTCTAGCGCAAAGTGCAGATAAGACTCTTCATCCGGGCGCCCAGTACGAATGAGCTCCAGATAAAAACGGTCTGCGAAATGTGTTTTGTAAAACTCAACGCTGCTTGCAACCAACTCTCGATTGCCTTTCAGCAACGCCTTACCAATCTCACCCTCTTTTGCTCCCGATAGAAGAATCAGGCCTTCGGCATGTTCAATCAGCCACTCTTTATCAATAACAGGCTGATGTTGTACATGACCACGAAGGTAAGCTTTTGAAATCAATAATGTTAGGTTGTTGTAACCTTTATTATTCGTTGCAATAACAGTGAGTTTGGTCAATTCATCGCCAAAATCCTGAGACTGCATCAAGAAGTCAGCACCAATAATTGGCTTAACCCCACACCCATGGGCAGTACCGTAAAATTTCACCAAGCCACATAGGTTAGTAAAGTCGGTCAATGCTAGAGCGGGCATACCCATTTCAGCGACTTTCTTAACTAATGGTGGCACCTTAGATAGGCCATCCACCATCGAAAAATCACTGTGTACGCGTAGGTGAACAAATTTTGGATCTGACATTATTTTTCCTGAGTTCTAGGTTTAGGCCTAGGATTACAACTGTGTGTATTCTATTTTTTTCTACCGCAAATAAGCAACTTTATTCGATGCCTTGCTCCGGTCAACATGAGTCTAAGCAATATAAAGATCTAATTATTATAAAGCTCTAACCAATACTAAGCCCTAATCAATATACAGCCTTAGCCGACGAGTTTTAATCGAGACCTAAAATGCGCTTTACTGGCTTAAAGCTTTTGCGGTAATGCTCGGTTACACCATGTTTTTCAATCGCTTCGAAATGCGCTTTGGTCGGATAACCTTTATGTTGAGCAAAACCAAACTCTGGATGAAGTTTATCAAGTTCTTCCATCTCTTGGTCACGAACAACTTTAGCGATGATAGATGCCGCACTGATTTCAGCAACTCGCAAGTCCCCTTTTACAATCGCAAGACCATCCATCGGCAGTTCAGGAACGCGGTTTCCATCGATTAGTGCCATATCAGGTTGAACGCTTAGCCCTGCGATAGCTCGCTGCATAGCAACCATGGTCGCTTGCAGAATATTCCACTCATCAATTTCTTGCGGAGAACAACGGCCAACCGACCAAGCCAAGGCTTTCTCTTTGATTTCAGGAAACAGAGCCAGACGCTTCTTCTCAGACAGTTTCTTTGAGTCGTTCAAACCTTCGATTGGATTATTAGGATCGAGGATAACCGCAGCAGTAACAACATCGCCAACTAACGGCCCGCGCCCTACCTCATCAACACCAGAAAATAACTGGTAGCCTTGAGGATACTCAAAAGGAGGAAGCTCTTTTTTCTCTTTTACTGCCATAATTCTTCTCTTAATGTTCTGTAAACAAGCACTTTATGACTCAACACATGGTCGATCTATCAATTTCAATACCGCATTAGCGGCTTGTTTATCCGCGTCTTTACGAATCCAATGATGCATCTCGGTAAAGCGTTCGATTAATGCACTGTTATCAGCGGATAGCATCTTATCGACAGACGGAAACAAGAAGTCTGGGTGACACTCTTCAAGAATATGCTCTTTCACAATCTCTTCGCCAGCCAAAATGTTCGGCAACGATACGAACTCAGTAATCGATAATTTCTTAACAATATAACCCGTCAGTTTATTTACTTTGTAGCCAACGACCATTGGGCGTTTCAACAACATGCATTCGAGAGCAACAGTACCCGAAGCTAACAGAACAGAATCAGCAGCGGTGATCACGTTGGTGGCGGTATCTTCTACCAATGTAAATTCAAGTTCAGGTGCCGTCGATTGCCAAATTTCAGTGAACTGCTTTTTACGTTGCTCATTAACGAGCGCAACAACAAAGTTGATATCAGGGTATTTTTGCTTAATACGCTGGCAAGTCTCAATAAAGGGTTGAGCAATCAAACTCATCTCACCACCGCGACTACCCGGTAATACGGCTAACCAAGGCTTATCTTGATCTAAACCTAAAAGCTCGCGAGCTTCTTTTTTATTCGGTTCTAGTGGAATGGTGTCTGCCAATGTATGGCCAACAAATTCACAAGCAACATTATATTTATCGTAGAATGCCTTTTCGAACGGCAAGAAAGCCAGTACCAAGTCGGTTGCTTTGTCGATTTTAAAGATACGCTTTGGACGCCATGCCCATACTGAAGGGCTGACATAATGAACGGTCTTAATACCCGCGTTCTTAAGATCCAATTCAAGTCTTAGGTTGAAGTCTGGCGCATCGATACCAACGAAGACATCTGGCGGGTTTTGAGTGAAATACTTAACCAGTTCCGCTTTCACTTTTAACAAACGAGGTAAACGACCAAGCACTTCTACAAGCCCCATCACGGCAAGCTCTTCCATTTCGAAAAGAGACTCACAACCAAGCGCTTTCATTTTTGGTCCGCCAATACCCACGAATTCAGCATTCGGATATTGTGATTTGACCGCTTTAATAAAACCCTCGCCAAGCGTGTCACCCGAGAGTTCTCCGACGACGATACCTACGCGTAGAGGTTCATTCGAAACAAAGTCCGAGCTATTGGTTGCTGCTTCTTGCTGTGCCATAGTTTTCCAATTCCCTTGTTGCCTAAAACAAAAAAGACCGCCCAATGAGAGTAGCGGTCTTTTTGTTATACCAATCTGATTAAGTCATTATTGTCGTACTTGCGCTGATTGGTAAACAATCATATCAAGTATTAACGAATAATACCGCGCTCAGAGTTCTCTAGCATTTCTAGCATAGGAGTAACCGAAGTAAACTCTTTCGCCATTTCAACTAAAGCCGCTTTCGCTTCTTCAAGTGTTTTACCTGAACGGTATAACTCTTTGTACGCTTTCTGTAGTGCACGAATTTCTGGTTTCTCAAATCCGTTACGCTTCAGGCCCACTAGGTTAAGACCAAATGGAGCCGCATGGTTACCCTGTGCAAGCACGTACGGCAGTACATCTTGAACAACAGCAGAACAGCCGCCAATGTAGGCGTAAGCACCTATTGAACAGAACGGGTGAATCGCAGATAGCGCCATTACACCAGCGTAGTCACCCACTGTTACGTGACCGCCAAGAATAGCGTTGTTACCAATATGAGTGTGGTTACCAACAATAACATCGTGTGCTACATGAGCATTAACACAAAGTAAGTTGTCATCACCGATCACTGTGGTTGCTTTGTCTTGAGTTGTACCACGGTGGATTTGAACCGCCTCACGAATCACGTTGCGATCACCGATCACAACTGTTGTCTCTTCGCCACCGTACTTCTTATCTTGGTTCTCTTCACCGATAACAGCGTGTGGGAAGATGCGGTTTTCTTTACCAATGGTTGTGTGACCTTTGATCACCACATGCGACATCACTTCAGTGTCGTCACCAATTGTCACGTTACCAGCAATGTAAGTGAAAGGCCCAACCGTCACGTTAGCACCGATAGTTACATCACCTTCGATTACTGCTGCCGGGTGAATTTTCGCTGTTTCATGAATCATATTAAAACTCTCTACGAGCACATTTAAGTTCAGCTGAACATACAACTACGCCGTCAACTTTAGCAACGCCGTTAAACGATGCAATACCACGACGCTCTTTTAAGAATTCAACTTCGATAATCAGTTGGTCACCTGGCACTACTGGCTTGCGGAATTTAGCTTTATCTACACTTGCAAAGTAGTAAAGCTCGTTACCAGAAGGGGCACCAAATGATTTAAATGCTAGAAGACCTGTTGCTTGCGCCATTGCTTCTAAGATCAACACGCCTGGGAATACAGGCAGTTGAGGGAAGTGGCCTGTGAACTGAGGTTCGTTAACAGAGACATTCTTAATCGCAGTCAGTGTTTTTTCTTTTTCAAAGCTAGTCACACGATCAACCATTAAGAATGGGTAGCGATGAGGTAATAGTTCCTGAATTTCAGTAATGTTCATCGTTGTCTGTTCAGTAGTCAAAGTCGTATTCCTATGTATATTCTTTATTTAATTAGAAGGATTATAAACGAAAAAGACTCGCTGTACGCGAGCCTTTTATTAGAAATGCTGGAATTATGATTCCGCGCTCTTCTCGATAAGTTTTTCAACGGTTTTCAAACGCTTGTTCATTTCATCAATACGATGTACACGCGTTGCTGTTTTACGCCAATCTTTGTTTGGCTGTAAAGGAATACCCGAAGAGTACATGCCTTTCTCAGTGATACTGCGCATTACCATCCCCATACCGGTGATTGTAACGCCGCCAACGATTTCAATATGACCATTAATCACACAACCGCCACCAATAATACAGTACTTACCTATCGTCGTGCTGCCTGCGATAATAGTACCACCGGCAATAGCAGAACCATATCCGATGTGAACATTGTGAGCAATTTGAAGCTGGTTATCTAAGATAACGTTATCTTCAATGATTGTGTCATCTAATGCGCCACGGTCGATGGTTGTACACGCGCCAATTTCTACACGGTTACCAATGCGAACTGAACCGACTTGTGGAATCTTAACCCACTCACCTTTCTCGTTCGCATAACCAAAGCCATCAGAGCCAATGACAGTGCTTGATTGAATCAAACACGCGTCACCAATCACGACTTCATGGTAAACACTTACATTAGCCCATAGCTTAGTGCCTGTGCCAATATTTGCATTTTTACCAATAAAACAACCAGCTCCGATGATCACATCATCACCAAGTACCACACCAGACTCAATCACAGCGTTCGCACCGATAGACACATTTTGTCCAATGGTTGCATCGCTTGAAATTGAAGCAGAATCAGCGATAGCCGCTGCGGGTGCAGGAGTAGTATCAAGCGCTTGAGCAACTTTAGCAAAAGCAACGTAAGGGTCGCTGACCACAATCACGTTGGTCTTACACAGTTCGCGCTCACTCTCTTTAACCATAATAGCGGATGCTTTACAGTCACCAAGGTGCTTGCTGTACTTCACGTTCGAAAGGAACGTAATGTTTCCTTCTTGCGCTTTATCCATAGGAGCAACTGCTGAAACGGTAACCGTACCGTCTCCGTGTAGCTCTCCCCCGGTAATCGTTGCCAATTCGGCTAAAGTCAGGTTCTTCATAAACTTATTTCAGTGATTTAATTACTTGCTCAGAGATGTTGTATTCCGGCTTGCCGTACTGCAGAGCTTGAATATCAACAATCATGTCGTAGCCTTCTTTCTCTGCAACTTTAGTTACAGCATCTTGAATCACTTTGAATAGCTTCTGCTTCTCTTGTGCTTCACGACGTTGGCTTGCTTTTTCTAGTGCTTGAGCTTTGATTTTGTACTTACTGTCTAGTTGACCGACTTCGATACGAAGCTTCTCAACTTCGTCAGGACCTAGTAGTTCACCATCACGCTTAAGCTTTTCAATCTTAGTTTTTGCTTCTGCTTGAATGCTCTGCAGCTCAGCAGCTTTATCTTTGAACTCTTCCTGCATTTTTTGAAGAACAACTTCGCGCTGAGGTAGAGCCTGGAATACTTGTGCAGTGTTTACATAACCCACTTTTTGCGCAGCTTCAGCAGCTGTTGCAAAGAAAGAAGAGCTAAGAACTACAAGGCCTAAACCTGCTGCTTTAATCATATTTTTCAAAATATTGTCCTTTAAATATTAGAAAGTTCTACCAATGGTAAATGTGAAGAATTCTTCATCATCACCTTCGTAAATTTTAACGGGTTTCGCTAGAGAGAAAACCAATGGGCCCATCGGCGACATCCATTGAAGGGCTGCACCATAAGATGAACGGTAATTTGTTGGATCAGAGTAATCGTAGTAATACTGGCTGCCACTGTTAGGTGCACCACGGTCTACGAACTCGGTATCCCATACACTTGCCATGTCAAAGAAGACACTGGTTCGAATCTGGCTACGTGCTTCATCAGAAGCAAACGGCGTAGGTACAATTAACTCTAAACTTGCCAAGGCAACCGCATTACCACCAACCGAATCATCGGTTGCAGAGCTGTACGTTGGGTTGTTACCCGTACTGCTCCCGTAAACGGCTTTTGGACCCGCTGAGTTAGAGCCAAAGCCACGCAACGTTGTAAAGCCACCTGCGTAGTAGTTCTCGTAGAATGGGAACAAGTTATCATTACCATCCGTTTGACCGTAACCATTACCATAGCCTAATCGGCCACGCATCAAAAGTGTGAACTCATGCTTTTTGGTCAGCGGGATGTAATGTTTTACATCGTACTGAGCTTTGAAGTACTTAGCGTCAGAGCCTGGTACAGTCATTTTAGCGAAAGCACGTTGGTGGTTACCCTCGGTTGGGAAGAAACCACGGTTAAGGTTGTTACGAGTCCAAGAGATATTGATATCGAAGTCATCGGTTAAGATGTTTTCGTCACCATATTGGTTAATACTTCTCGCGAACTGTTCCACTTGGATATAAGTCGGAACGTTACCGATCTTGTTGTGCGTATAGCCAACACCAAATTCGATACGATTCAGCTCATCCATAGGGAAGCCCCATGTCAGGCTGGTACCGTAACTTTGGTTGGTATAGTCGACAATACCCGCTTCAGAGGCTTCGAATTCGTTGTAGAAGATCTTACCGCCTAAGCTCACACCATCAAGGTTCCAGTATGGGTCACGGTAGTCTAAGCTCACGTTCTTTTGGTAATCGTTCATCATGGCACTTACGCCAACACGGTTACCTGAACCCGCAAAGTTATCTTGTTGCAAACCAACTTGGAAGCTGACACCTGATTCGGTACCGTAACCAACACCAAAGTTGATACTGCCTGAGTTCGCTTCCTTAACGTTGTAAACCAAGTCAACTTGGTCTTCACTGCCAGGAACACGCACTGTTTGTACATCAACCGTTTCAAAGAAACCTAAACGGTTAAGGCGGCTCTTACCGGTGTCAATTGACTTAGAGTTAAGCCAGCTGCCTTCCATTTGACGCATTTCACGACGTAGTACTTCATCTTTGGTCGAGTTATTACCCGTAAATCGAATATCACGAACGTAGATACGGCTGCCTGCTTCTACATTAATCACCAATGATACTTCTTTGGTCTCATCGTCAAATTCAGGAATAGTACGTACTTGTGGGTACGCATAACCAGACTCACCAAGAATACGCTTTACGCCCTCTTCTAGTGATGTAACAGAAGAGCCGTTGTACGTATCGCCGTCTTCAAATGGAACTAATGCTTCAAAATCAGCCTCACGGCCAATCAGCTCACCGCGAAACGCGACATCTTTAACGGTGTAGGCTTCGCCTTCATCAATACCAAGCGTGATGTAAACGCCTTTCTTATCTGGAGAGATCGCTACTTGTGTAGAATCCACCTTAAATTTAAGGTAACCACGGTCAAGGTAGTACGATTTCAACGCTTCGATATCACCCGCTAATACTTGCTTCTGGTATTTTTCATCCGCAAGGAAATTCCACCATGCAACATCAACATTCAGGTTGAAACGGCTCAGTAGCTCAGCATCAGAGAAGACTTCATTACCAATAAAGTTGATTTGCTGAATCTTAGCGGATACGCCTTCAGTAAATACAAACTTAAGGTCAGAACGGTTACGTGGCAAAGGTGTCACAACCGCTTTTACTGTCGCGTTGTACTTACCAACACTGTAGTAAAAATCTTCAAGGCCTTTCTCGATGTTACTCAGCGTTGTGCGGTCAAGGGCTTCACCTTCACGAACACCAGATGCATCTAGGTTCTGCTGAAGTTGCTCTTCTTTGATCGCTTTGTTCCCTGAAAATGAAATGCTTGCGATGGTCGGTCGTTCTTTTACTTGAACAACTAAAACACCTTCATCGCGAAGGACCTTAACATCCTCAAAGTTACCTGAAGCATACAGTGCACGAATGATCTCAGATACATCGCCTTCATCCACTTCATCGCCAATACGCACTGGCATTTTCAGTAGAGCTGCACCAAGTGCAACACGCTGTAAACCTTCGATCTTGATATCTTGAACTACAAAGTTTTGTGCTCCGTTCGCAGCCACACTAGTGGCCAATAGACTTGCGAACAGAATTTGCTTAATCGCCATACTTATTCTAATTATTCCTTGCTACTACCAATGCCTGTGAGAAACCATTCACAGACGAGTAAAATCATTAAATATTGCCAGAGCCATCAAAGAGAAGAGGATTGCACCTCCTACTCTGTATCCCATTTCCTGAATTTTTTCAGGGACAGGTTTACGAGTAATGGCCTCAATAGCGAAAAAGAGCAAATGTCCGCCATCAAGCATAGGCAGCGGAACCAAATTAATAATACCCAAATTGACACTAATCAGAGCCAAAAAGCCTAAGAAGTAAACCAAACCGTAATCGGCGGTTGTACCTGCGCCTTTAGCAATTGAAATCGGGCCACTCAAGTTGTTTAAGCCGACATCGCCAACGATGAGCTTCTTGAGCATTGTCAGCGTCAAACTAATGATTTGACCTGTTTTATCAAATGCTTTTCCTACAGACTCAATTACACCAAATTGTAACTCAAAGCGATAATCTTCTGGCCATTCTGCGACTTCTGGAGCAATACCCGCATAGCCGATTATTGAACCATCAGAAAGCTCTCGACTTTTTGGCGTCATAGACAACGACTGTTCAAAACCATTACGCAGTACAATAAGGTTCATGGATTTCATCGGGTTCGAGCGAATCAACTCAACAACCGACTGCCACTGTTCAATTGGCTGCCCATTAATTTCAACAATTTTGTCACCAGCTTCTAGCCCCGCAGAGTATGCAGCGCCATCATCAATAACTTGAGCAAGCACTGTTGATATCTCTGGAGAGTACGGTCTAAAACCAAGCGTTGTCATTGCAGACTCAGTTTCTGGGTTGAACGACCAGTCTGAAATATCCAATGTCATCTGTTGCTCAAAGCCAATATCGTCTTGAGAAGAAACCGTTACTGTCATGGATTGGTCACCAATATGTGATATCAAACCCATATTGACTGATTCCCAATCTGCGGTTTTGATTCCTGAAATAGATTTAAGTTCCATTCCAGTTTCAATTCCGGCTTGTGCAACAATAGATTGCGGGGTGACCTCACCGATCACCGGTTTAACCGCAGGCACGCCAATCAAAAATACCAGCCAATACGCAAACACCGCAAAGATAAAGTTAAATGCTGGGCCTGCACCGACTATCGCCGTGCGTTTCCACAATGGCTTCTTGTCAAAAGCGTATTGCTGCTCTTCTTCAGAAAGGTCGTCAACACGCCCATCGAGCATCTTAACGTAGCCGCCCAGCGGAATCACTGACAAGCTGTATTCAGTACCATCACGGCCGATCTTGCTCCAGATTGATTTACCAAAACCAATCGAGAATTTTTCTACTTTCACACCACAACGACGAGCAACCCAGAAGTGTCCAAACTCATGAACAGCAACCAGGATACCAAGCGCTACAATAAAAGATGCGAAGTTCCACAGAATTCCACTCATGCTAGCTGCTCTTTAATAAATTGAATGGCTATTTGACGAGACATATTATCTAGCTCAAGAAGGCTTTCCAAGCTATCTAAACCCTCAGAGCTATATTGTTCACATACTTTGCTCATAACATGCTCGTTAATGACAGCAATATCGGTAAACTTAACCCGATTGTTCAAAAAGGCATCGACTGCAATTTCATTGGCAGCATTAATTGCTGTTGTTGCATGCTGCCCTAGGTAGCACGCTTCAATTGCTAATCTTAAACATGGGTAACGGCTAAAATCGGGTTCTAGAAAAGTAAGCTCGCCCACTTTGGTGAAATCCAGAGGCTTAACGCCGGCTTCTGTACGCTCAGGATAAGACATCGTTAAAGCGATTGGCGTCGCCATATCGGGTTCGCCCATTTGAGCAAGCACCGAGCCATCCTTGTACTGGACCATAGAATGAATCACAGACTGAGGATGAATAATGACTTTTAACTGTTCTTGAGAAGCATTAAATAGCCACTTAGCTTCAATATACTCAAGACCTTTATTCATCATGGTCGCAGAGTCAACAGAGATCTTAGGGCCCATAGACCAGTTAGGGTGTGCAATAGCGCGAGCTGGTGTTACCGAATCTAACTCAGCAACATCCGTATAGCGGAAAGGACCGCCAGAACCCGTCAAGAGAATATGGTTGATACCGTTCTCTTCCAGATTACAACGACCTAGATGGGTTTGTACATTTTGCGGTAGGCATTGGAAGATAGCATTATGCTCACTGTCTACAGGAAGTAGTTCAGCACCGTACTTTTCCACGGCGTCTATAAACAACTGCCCTGACATCACCAAGGCTTCTTTATTAGCAAGCAAAATACGCTTACCAGCCTTAACCGCAGCCATCGTAGGAAGTAAACCTGCCGCTCCCACAATCGCAGCCATTACCGTGTCCACTTCCTCTAGAGAAGCAACCTGACACATGCCTTCTGGGCCTGAAAGTACTGTAACGTTAGGGTAATTAGCGGACAGTATTTCAGTCAGCTGAGATGCTGCATCAGGGCAAGCCATAGCAATATAGCTTGGTTGCCACTTTTCAACTAACGCCAACATCTTTTCGACATTCGACCCGGCAGCCAGTGCCACGACCGAATAGAGATCTGGGTTTTGTTCAACGACTTTTAGTGTACTTGCACCAATTGAGCCGGTAGCGCCAAGGATAGTTAGATTTCGCATCACATATGACCGTAGAAATGAAATAAAGGGCAGAATCACTGCCCTTTATTATTAGAATGCTAAATAAAGCAAAGCAAAGACAGGGAATGCAGCCGTTAAGCTATCTATTCTATCAAGTATACCACCATGACCAGGAATCAGATTACTGCTGTCTTTCACCCCTGAAACACGCTTAAACATGCTTTCAACAAGGTCACCAAGAACAGAGATAACGACAGTCACAAGGGTAATTACAATCATGTGAAGAGGACTTGTGAATTGGATATCAAATAAGTCAGCAAAAATCCAAGCTATGATCACTGCTGTAATAATGCCACCAATAAGACCTTCAATCGTCTTATTAGGGCTTACCGCTGGTGCCATTTTACGCTTACCAAAACTCTTTCCTGAAAAATAAGCACCGCTGTCAGCTGCCCAAACGAGCAAACAAACAAACATCACCAATTTTGCACCGTGGTAAGGATCAACATCGATACCGTTAGCGCGCAGAATAACCACACTCCAAAAAAATGGCAGCAGAGTCAGCACGCCAAATGCGTGACGAAGGAGAGAAGAATCTTTCCATGCGGGCATAGACTTAGGGTAAGTCACCGCCATACCACTCGCTATTACCCACCAAATAGAGCCAATCGTTAGAATGGTGTAGTGAGCGCTAGATAAATGATTAAGGCTAAATGCATCAAAAGGGATAAAAGCAAAACTTGCAGCACTGACTACAACCGTTGGAATCAGCGCTAAATAACGCGATTTGCTTTCAACAAACTGAGTCCACTCCCAAAAGCCCAATAGCGAGATTACTGCTAGTGAAAGAATAAACGTGGGAAGTGATAACTCGAAAATACCTAGAATAACTAGGGGAGCTAAAATCAACGCCGTAATAATTCGTTGTTTCAAACCAAAAAATCCTTATTAACTGTCCATCAGAGCTTTAATTTGCTCACCAGTGCATCCAAAACGACGCTCGCGGTTTACAAACCAAGTCACAGCTTCTACTAAGCTGTCTTCATTAAAGTCTGGCCAGAATTGTTCAGTGAAATACATTTCGGCGTAAGCCAATTGCCAAAGCATAAAGTTACTAATGCGGCACTCGCCACTGGTGCGGATAAGTAGGTCAACTTCAGGAATATCTGCCATAGTCAGGTGCTGTGTAATCATAGCTTCATCAATGTCATCTACATTAATATCGCCAGACTTTACCTGTTGAGCAATTGAGGTCATTGCCTGCTGGATATCCCACTTGCCGCCATAGTTAGCAGCAATATTAATAACCATACCCGTATTGGTGCTAGTCAAAGCTTCTGCTTCTTCTATCTTCTTTTGGAGTCGATCATTGAAACGACTTTTATCACCAATAACACGCAATTGTAGATTATTTTTATGAAGTTTTTTTACTTCACTCGACAGCACTGAAATAAACAGTTCCATCAAGATACCGACTTCTTCTTCAGGACGACGCCAGTTTTCGCTACTAAACGCAAAAAGTGTAACGGCCTTAATGCCAAGTCTGGCAGATGAAGAGATGGTTTTACGAACGGCTTGAACACCGTTTTTATGACCAAAGACGCGAGGCTTGCCCTGAGCTTTTGCCCAGCGGCCATTACCATCCATAATGATAGCAATGTGTTTAGGAAGAGAGTCTGTGAACGCTTGAGAATTATGCATAAAAGAGTGAATCAAATTCTAATAGTCGAACAGAGTAGCATAAAAAAACGCTGAACCGTGAGTACAGCGTTTTTCCGGAAAGAAAAGAATATGGAAAATTAAACTTCCATCAACTCTTTTTCTTTAGTTGCTAGAACTTCATCTACGTTCTTAACCGCAATGTCAGTTAGCTTTTGAATTTCGTCTTGTGCTCTACGATCTTCATCTTCAGAGATTTCTTTGTCTTTCAGTAGTGCTTTTAGATCGCCATTCGCGTCACGACGGATGTTACGGATAGCAACACGGCCACCTTCAGCTTCACCACGAACGATTTTAACTAGGTCTTTACGACGCTCTTCCGTTAACGCTGGAAGTGGTACACGAATAACCGTGCCAGCAGACATAGGGTTTAGGCCTAGGTCAGATGTCAGGATTGCTTTTTCAACTAAAGGAGTCAGTGTTTTATCAAACACTGTAATTGCTAGTGTACGTGCATCTTCTGCAATAACGTTAGCAACTTGAGCCAAAGGCGTTGGTGCACCGTAGTACTCTACAGTAAGACCAGACAGTAGGCTTGGGTGAGCACGGCCTGTACGAATCTTTTGCAGGCTATTTTTAAGTGCATCTACACTTTTATCCATACGCTCTTGAGCGTCTTTTTTGATTTCGTTAATCACAATTTCACCTTGATTATGTTCTTTCTTCAAGAAAGCTTTTTATTTGGAGTGATAAGGATAAGCTTACCAAAGCATAACACCTCAGTAAGCCCGAAAAATTAGTCAGCGTCGCTGATTAATGTACCTTCAGTTTCACCCATAACCACGCGACGTAATGCGCCTGGTTTATTCATGTTAAATACACGGATTGGCATTTTGTGATCACGTGCTAGCGTAAATGCAGCCAAATCCATCACTTTAAGTTCTTTTTCAAGAATAGTGTTGTAAGACAACGTATCATACAGCTCTGCGTCTGGGTTTGCTACTGGGTCAGCAGTAAATACGCCATCTACCTTTGTCGCTTTTAGAACTACGTCAGCTTCAATTTCGATACCACGTAGACACGCAGCAGAATCTGTAGTGAAGAATGGGTTACCAGTACCAGCAGAGAAGATCACAACACGACCTTGACGTAGTTGGCTGATTGCATCTGCCCAGTTGTAGTCGTCACACACACCTTTAAGAGGGATAGCTGACATTACACGTGCATTTACGTAAGCACGGTGCAGGGCGTCACGCATTGCAAGGCCGTTCATTACCGTTGCTAGCATACCCATGTGGTCACCAACAACGCGGTTCATACCTGCTTCAGCAAGGCCTGCACCACGGAAAAGGTTACCGCCACCGATAACAACGCCTACTTGAACACCTAGTTCAACCAATTCTTTTACTTCTTGAGCCATACGATCAAGGACCGTCGCGTCAATACCAAAACCTTCTTCGCCTTGTAGTGCTTCGCCGCTAAGTTTTAACAGAATACGTTGATACGCCGGTTTAGGGTTCGTAGTCATGGAGTTTACCTTCCAAAGAGTTGATGATTAACAGTCATGGATAAAAACTGAAGAGCTCAGTTTGCATTCATAACAGCTAACAGCCGAAAAATAATTCATTATTCATAAAAAGACCGCAGCATTTGCCACGGTCTTTTTTAATCAATACACTAAGGATTAACCTTGTTGTACCGCTGCAACTTCGTCTGCGAAGCTCATTTCAGCCGCTTTCTCGATACCTTCACCAACTTCTAAACGAACGAAGGTAGTAACTGATGCGCCTTTCTCTTTAAGAATGTCAGCAACAGTTTTCTTAGGTTCCATGATGAAAGCTTGACCAGTAAGAGATACTTCGCCCGTGAATTTCTTCATACGGCCGATAACCATTTTCTCAGCGATCTCTTGTGGTTTGCCTTCGTTCATAGCGATTTCAACTTGAACAGCTTTTTCTTTTTCTACTACGTCTGCAGGTACGTCAGATGGGTTAACGTACTCAGGCTTAGAAGCAGCAACGTGCATAGCGATGTGCTTAAGCGTTTCAGCTTCGCCTTCACCAGCAACAACAACACCGATTTTCTCGCCGTGACGGTAAGAAGCAAGTGCAACACCTTCGATTAGCTCAACGCGACGGATGCTGATGTTTTCACCGATTTTAGTTACTAGCGCAATACGTGCGTCTTCAAACTTAGCTTGAAGTGCAACGATATCTAAACGCTCTGCTAGAGCAGCTTCAGCAACTTCGTTAGCGAATGCAAGGAAACCTGCATCTTTAGCTACGAAATCAGTTTGGCAGTTAACTTCAAGAAGAGCAGCAACGCCAGCGTCTTCTTTAATAACGATTGTGCCTTCTGCAGCAACGTTACCAGCTTTTTTAGCTGCTTTCGCTGCGCCAGATTTACGCATATTTTCAATTGCTAGCTCGATGTCGCCTTCAGCAGCAACAAGCGCTTTTTTACATTCCATCATGCCCGCAGCTGTGCGTTCACGAAGTTCTTTAACTAGAGCTGCAGTTACAGTTGCCATTCTCTATTCCTCAGTAAATTCTAAAAAAGATAAAAAACAGGGGCCTCATTAAATGGCCCCTGATATTGACTGTATTTAGCTTGCTTCAAATATCAATATGACACCTGAATATGAACTAAATATGGCTCAGAGCCGCTATTATTCAGCTTCTACGAAACCGTCTTTTTCAGCAGCAGCAGCGATAACAACGTCTTTGTTACGGCCTTCTTTAACCGCGTCAGCAGCAGCGTTAAGGTAAAGCTGTACTGCACGGATTGCATCGTCATTACCAGGAATGATGAAGTCAATGCCGTCTGGGTTAGAGTTAGTATCAACTACAGCGTAAACTGGGATACCTAGGTTGTTAGCTTCTTTAACTGCGATGTGTTCGTGATCAGCATCGATTACGAATAGAGCGTCAGGTAGGCCGCCCATGTTCTTGATACCACCAAGAGATTTCTCTAGCTTCTCCATTTCGCGAGTACGCATTAGAGCTTCTTTCTTAGTAAGCTTGTCGAAAGTACCGTCTTGAGCTTGCGCTTCAAGTTCTTTCAGACGCTTGATAGACTGACGAACAGTTTTGTAGTTCGTTAGCATACCGCCTAACCAGCGGTTGTTAACGTAGAACTGGTTGCTGTTGATAGCAGCTTCTTTAACAGCTTCAGATGCAGCACGCTTAGTACCAACAAAAAGAACTTTACCTTTCTTCTCGCCAACTTTAGCAATTTCAGCTAGAGCTTCGTTGAACATTGGTACAGTTTTTTCTAAGTTGATGATATGAACTTTGCTACGAGCACCAAAGATGAATGGCTTCATTTTTGGGTTCCAGTAACGAGTTTGGTGACCGAAGTGAACACCAGCTTTAAGCATATCGCGCATTGATACAGTTGCCATTTTAAAATCCTCTATGGGGTTAGGCCTCCACACTCCCCATGAATCCGACCCCTAACAACTAACCACTTTTCAGCCGTTATCTGTGTTGTTGAGGCACCCCGGAACATGTGTCGGAATGTGTGTGATTTAAAGAAATAAGTTAATGGACACAAAGCTTGTTTCGCCAAATGGAGAAAACAGTCCTGATGTCCGGCGCGCTTTATACCATATTTTGTCTATCTATGGCTAGAAAAAAATCTAAAAATGGCGACTGCTATACTGATCTTTGACACTGTATTTCTCTTATAAAGAGTATCAATAACACAAGAGACAAACTGTCTAAATTTGAACACTATTCAATCATGCTTAGTAATGTCCACCAGCATTATATGGGTATCAGAATGTTGCGCTAAAATACTGCACTGCTAGAATAGCCCCAATATGCACACTTAGGTGCTACCAAATTTAAGAGATATGCAATGGCTGTAAAAATTAAAACTGCTGAAGAAATTGAAAAAATGCGCGTTGCCGGCAAGCTGGCTTCAGAAATTCTAGAGATGATTGAACCTCACATCCAAGTGGGTACAACGACAGAGGAACTAAACCAAATCTGTCATGAGTACGCTCTAGAAAGAGGCGCATACTCAGCACCACTTGATTACCACGGTTTCCCTAAGTCAATCTGTACTTCTATCAACCACATCGTGTGTCACGGTATTCCAGCATCACAAGATGAGACGGGTAGCACAGGTCAATTCAAACCTGCAGTACTAAAAGATGGCGACATTCTAAACGTTGATATCACTGTGATTGTTCCTGATGACGAAAATGCTGATCTAAGTGTTCGTCCACAAGGCTACCACGGTGACACATCTAAGATGTTCCTTGTGGGTGAAGTTTCTCCAGCAAACAAACGTCTGTGTATGGTTGCTCAAGAAGCACTTTACGAAGGCATGCGTCAGGTTAAACCAGGTGTTCAACTTGGCCAAATCGGTACTGCTATTGAGAAGTACATCAAAACAAACAACAAGAACAACCCACGCGCTAAATTCTCTATTGTTAAAGATTACTGTGGCCACGGTATTGGTTCTGAGTTCCACGAAGATCCACAAGTCGTTCACTACAAAAACAGCGACCGTACCGTACTGAAAGCAGGCATGTGTTTCACAATCGAGCCAATGATCAATGCGGGTAAGTTTGGCTGTCGTCTAGATGACGAAGATAGCTGGACAGTGTACACAGCAGACAGCAAGAACTCAGCTCAGTGGGAACACACTCTGGTTGTAACGGATACTGGTTGTGAGGTACTAACACTACGCAGCGACGATACGATTCCACGTATCATGAAGAACGCTTAGTTCAACAAGCTGAATACCTCAGACTTTTAAAAATATCCTCGCCTATCGAGGATATTTTTTTATCCGCTCAATTTCGATTTTCCATCAGCTTCTGTTAAATTGTTTACTATTCTCATTTGCTTGCACGGATAGCAGACTATGCCTTATCAATGTCCCCTTACGTTCAATGAAGAACAAATTGAAATCTGCGAAATAAAAAATCAGCTCGAAATCTTCACGCAGTATCAAAAAAATGAATTTCTGAATCATCATCCAGTCACCGATTTGGTGCTGCTTCGTTCCGAATACATGGATTTGCTTCTCAATCGTTTATGGGAGCATTTTGGATTCAACAAACTGCCTCATATTTCACTTGTTGCGGTGGGAGGCTATGGCCGTGGTGAACTACACCCTTTGTCCGATATTGACATCCTCATCGTCTCACAAAAAACACTGCCACCCGCACTGGGTGAAAAAGTCAGTCAATTCATTACACTACTCTGGGACTTGAAACTCGAAGTCGGCCACGCGGTGCGTACCATTGCAGAGTGTCTTGAGATCGGCACCGATGATTTAACCGTTGCCACTAACCTGCAAGAATCGCGCTTACTGTGTGGCAGTGAAGACACCTTCCAAGAGCTGAAGCTAAAGATTCATTCCGATTCATTTTGGCCAAGTGAGACGTTTTACAAAGCCAAGATTCAAGAACAGAGAGAGCGTCATGCTCGCTACCACGACACAACCTATAATTTAGAACCGGACATCAAATCGACTCCGGGAGGGCTCAGAGACATCCACACCCTGAGCTGGGTTGCGCGTCGACATTTTGGTGCAACGTCTTTATTGGAGATGAGCAAATACGGCTTTCTAACCGATGCTGAATATCGTGAGTTGGTCGAGTGCCAAGATTTCTTGTGGCGTGTTCGCTTTGCACTACACATTGAACTGCGCCGTTACGACAACCGTCTCACATTTGCCCATCAAGCTCAGGTAGCGGAACACCTAGGTTACAGTGGTGAAGGCAACCGTGGCGTCGAGATGATGATGAAAGAGTTCTATCGAACACTTCGCCGCGTAGCTGAGCTCAATAAGATGCTGCTTAAGTTGTTCGATCAAGCGATCATCAATGGCGGTCAAACACAAGAAGCCGAGATTCTCGACAACGACTTCCAACGTCGAGGTTCATTGATCGAAGCGCGTAAGCCGGCTCTATTCCAAGCGAGACCAGAAACGATTCTCGATATGTTTATCCATATCGCGAATGACTCTTCTATCGAAGGGGTAAGCCCACCAACATTGCGACAACTGCGAACCGCACGTCGCCGATTGAATCGCTTCTTGCATACCATTCCTGAAGCTCGTGACAAGTTCATGGATTTGGTTCGCCACCCAAATGCACTGCACAAAGCCTTTAGTTTGATGCACAAATTGGGCGTGCTATCGGCCTATTTGCCACAGTGGAGCCAAATTGTTGGTCAAATGCAGTTTGATCTTTTTCACGTTTACACCGTAGATGAACACAGTATTCGCCTACTCAAACACATCAACCGCTTTGGCCAAATCGAGAACCACGATAAGCACCCTATCTGTTGTGAAGTGTATCCACGAGTTCAAAAGAAAGAGCTGTTGATTCTGGCGGCTATCTTCCACGACATCGGTAAAGGCCGCGGCGGAGACCACTCAGAAATTGGCGCTGTAGAAGCTTACTCTTTCTGTATTGAACACGGGCTATCAAAGCCAGAAGCCAAACAAGTCGCGTGGCTAGTACAAAACCACCTGTTAATGTCAGTGACCGCTCAACGCCGTGATATCTACGATCCGGACGTAATCACAGAGTTCGCCAAGAAAGTTCGCGACGAAGAGTCGTTAGAACTGCTGGTGTGCCTAACGGTAGCCGATATCTGTGCAACCAACCCAGAACTATGGAACAGCTGGAAACGTACCCTACTCGCAGAACTGTTCCATTCTACGCAGCGCGCACTGCGTCGCGGCTTGGAAAACCCAGTCGATGTCAGAGACCGTATTCGTCATAACCAGCAAATGGCATCTGCACTGCTGCGTAAAGAAGGCTTCACGGCTCGTGAGATTGAGGTGTTGTGGCAGCGTTTCAAGGCTGACTATTTCTTGCGTCATACACACACTCAAATCGCATGGCACTGTGAACACTTACTTCGCTTAGAAGATCCGAGTCAACCTTTAGTGCTTATCAGCCAAAAAGCGACACGTGGCGGCACAGAGGTATTCGTTTACTGTAAAGACCAAGCGGCACTTTTTGCGACCGTCGTTGCCGAGCTCGACAGACGCAACTTTAACGTTCACGACGCACAAGTCATGGTCAGTAAAGATGGCCACGTTTTGGATACCTTTATCGTACTGGATCAGCACGGCGAAGCGATCGATGAAGCAAGACACAAAGCCGTCGCTAAGCATCTAACTCATGTTCTGGCTGATGGCCGCCCAACTAAGATTAAGACTCGTCGTACGCCACGTAACTTGCAGCATTTCAAGGTGAAAACCTTAGTTGAGTTCCTACCAACCAAGAGTAAGAAACGCACCTTGATGGAGTTAAGAGCTCTTGATACGCCAGGGTTGTTGGCTCAAGTCGGTGCAACCTTTGCAGAATTAGACATCAACTTGCACGGTGCGAAAATCACCACCATAGGTGAGAGAGCTGAAGATTTGTTTATTCTGACCAGTGACGCGGGAGGCAGACTGTCTGAAGAACAGGAACAAGCGCTAAGAGAAAGGTTAACTGAGCATGTTTCAGAACTCGCACCTTAGAAAGCTAATTTAGTGCTAGAAGTAAGTTATGACTAGGAAACAAGTTTAGCTCTAGGAACAGCTTTAATAACCAAATAAGTGTGGGCAAAGATAGAGAGCGATCTTGCCCACAACTTACAATCAATTCACAGATATCAACTATCTAGCTCGTCGTTAGGCTGCTACATTGATCAAGTCAATTACATAAAAGTATTACATTCATAACCTAGAGGTCGCTTATGTATCCAAACCTCACTGGCTTAGGTATCCACGAACCTAAACAGATTGAACGTTACTCCCTTCGCCAAGAAGCTCATAAAGATATCCTGAAGATTTACTTTCGTAAGCAGAAAGGTGAACTGTTCGCGAAAAGCGTTAAGTTTAAGTACCCACGACAAGTAAAAAGTGTGCTTGTTAGCGGTGGCAATAATCAATACAAAGAAGTGACTGAGATTAACCGCAACCTCACTCTTGTGATTGATGAGCTCAATAAGATCACCAAACCGACGCCAACCGCTGAGGTCGATGTGAAGCAGAAGATCCTTACCGACTTACGCCACTTAGAGAAGGTTGTATCAAGTAAGATCGCAGAGATCGAAGCCGATCTAGAAAAGCTGAAATGATCCCGCGATGAGCGACTAACTAACATTAGTTTTACCGCTAAGATTGCATAGACACAAAAAGGGCTGATATCACTATCAGCCCTTTATTTTTATTCTATTCTCTATGTTTACTAGACGCCTGGTCTTTACTTAGACGACCGTGCTTCAGCATTCACCAAGCTGGTATCCCACTCAAAGGTTTCAAACAACCTTAGCCACGTTTCATCTAGGCTGGCTTTCATTACTAATTCTTTCTTTGTAAAAGGATGAATGAAACGCAACTCAGAAGCGTGCAACAACAGACGGTGTGAGTCTAAATCATCGCGGAACAGTCGGTTGTGCTTACCATCACCATGTGAAGTATCGCCAACGATTGGATGTCTTAGATGAGCCATGTGACGACGCAGCTGATGTTTACGTCCTGTCTTAGGCATCATCTCAACTAAGCAATAACGACTGGTAGGAAAACGGCCTGTTGAATACGGCACTTCGACTTTCGCTAACGGCTCGTAAACGGTGACGGCTTCTTGTGGTTCTTTGTCTTCTTTTGCAAACTTGTCTGCGATCTTATCCAACTCGACCTTGAGTGCGTAGTCGAGCGTATCACCTTCTTCTATCCAACCACGAACAATCGCATGATAGGTTTTTTGCATCTCATGGTTAGCGAACATCGGCATCACCTGTGAAGCAACCTCGCTCGACAACGCAAACACCAACACACCAGATGTCGGTCTGTCTAAGCGATGCAATGGAAATACATGCTGACCAATTTGATCTCGCAGTGTCTGCATAACAAATTGAGTCTCGTGTTTATCGAGCCATGAGCGGTGTACTAGCATGCCGGCTGGCTTATTCACCGCGACAAAGTACTCATCATGATAAATGATCTCTAACATTACGCACATACCTCATCAATACTCTGAATCGTCACTAGCAGTTCAGCTTTTTCTGCCTCATTTTTCCATACTTCACCAAAATAAGGATGAATCGCAAAGCCTCTCGGTAGGCTCATTTGTGCATCCATCATTGCGTTGATCTTTACGATAAAGATCCACTGCAACCACTCTTCTGGCTGTAGCGAGTCAATCGCAAAAGGCTCAACGCTCGCCAGAGCTTCATCCGAAGGTGAAACATCGCTCCATAGGGAACATTGGCGCATTTGTTGTTCTAATTGTTGAAGTAAAAGAGGTAACTTTGTGGCTGTTGTCATTTTTCACCAAGTTATTTATCTAGTGACCTTGAAATTGGGGCATAGAGTACCATCTATTTAGGAAAGAAAGTTAGGAGCTTTATTACTATGGAAACCATTCACACGCTCACTCAGTTGCTAAAGAATAGCGGTTGCCAATACGACATCTACGACCTAGGTCGTCGTATCCAGAAGATCGACAACACCCTATTCTCTGATGTTGAGCAGGGGAAACAGCCATACCCGTTTCCACTTCAGAAACAAGCTCACTTAGCCATTAGCTACTGGAACGAACACAAACAGCCATGGATTTGGTTTCTAAAATTCAAGCTAGACGAAAGAGGCCTACTGCATCAAGGCGATGTGGGTAATTTTCTTAAGTTTGTTATCGAAGCAATGGGCACGCGTTTGAACGGCGATATCAGCGAAGAGCAACAGCAAAAGCTGTCAAACAACCCTTATACCTTCAAGCCTTCTGAAGACAAAATGGCTGTATTTCATAGCCAAGTAAGAGCAGGTTTAGACCTTGCGACGAGCCAATATTACGAGCACGCTCAGCATTACTTCACAGGTGAGCTTGGTTGGGATAACTGGAAAACGGTTGGACTACAAGGCATCACCGATATGTGCGCGCGTTTAGGCAGCCAACAAAACGGTGTCTCTATTCGCAAAGCCATCAATAAGCTGCCATCAGAACCGCTATACGCCACGTTAGGCGCGCTTGAGCATACACAAATCAATGACAAACTCGCGCAACGCTTACAAGAGCTTGCGGAGAATGAGATCGCAAGCAAAGAGCCTGATTTGTTCTTACTTTCAGCTTTGGTTCGTGCCCTTTCTGGTGCAGAACAAGGGATCGCGAATAACACCATTAACCAAGTTCTGGCTAGTCCACGCTTGAGCCACCAAGAAGTGTTGATTGGTTTAGCGGGTCGCAGCTGGCATGCACTACAAGACCCTGCGATTGCTGAGCAATTCTTGCTACGTCTCGCACAAACGGGCAATCAAAACCTGTTCAATCAGTTATTTGCAGATTTAGTGATGATTCCGACACTAAGAATGGTATTTTTACCCTTGTTGAATTCGAACCCATCACCTGAGCTCGCCAACGCATTGATTGAGTTACAACAAGCGGCTAAGTCTCAATAGTAGGGTAAATCAATACCGGATTAACTGAAGCACATGCTGGCTCAAGTAACGGACCAGTTCAATAGCTCGTAAAAACAAGCCCAATAGCTCGTAAGAGCATGCTCAAAACACGATTGGAATAGAGAGATAAAAGGAAGTATGGATTAAATGATAGATAACTTATTGGCTATTTTGATGCTGTGCTTCTTTTGCTTTTTCTTTTGGCAGCAGCGCAGGCAATCAGAGCTTGCGAAAACTGCCATTGCGAGAAAATGTAAAGAGCTCGACTTGCAGCTACTAAGCGTTGCCTTCAGTGGTCATAAATTTAAGATGCGCCATGAGCTAACCACCATTTGGCGCTGGCACACTGTGTACCAATTTGAGTTTTCAGCATTGGGTGATGATCTGTACCAAGGAAAACTGACTATGGTCGGCTTCCGCTCTATGCGGTTTGAGCTACAGCCTCATAGAATGTAACGTCGCAAAACTCGGTATAACGATATTCATGATAAGGGCCAAACTGATCTTGTTTGGTCTCTTTAAATGCAAAGCCTAACTTTTCGAGTAACTTAATCGATGGGTTATGACCGACATTAACGGTCGCAACAACATTCGTTAGGTGCTCTTCAAAACACACCAAACTGAAGAAAGGTTTTAGCACTTCGCTAGCAAGACCTTGATTCCAAAACTCCTTGTCTAGAATAAATCCTAGTTCATGCTTCCCTTCTTCAGACGAAACAAACAAATGCCCAAGGTATTCACGGGTTTGGTTGTGGATAATGGCACGGCAAAAACCGACGTTATCGTTCAGTATTTCTTGAAATAGGTGTTTTGCAGAGGCGATAGAGTGCGGCCCATTCATTTCAGCACGATTAATGGGGCAGCAATTCAACTTGATAAAGTCGTGTTGTAGCTGTTCGGTATAAGGTACCAACAGCGTTCTTGAGGTTGCTATCGTCATAAAACACTCCTTGTGTTGACCATTAGCAGAAAAGCAGATGTTGCGCTCTTAGATGAAAAAGCTCTCGATTAAAAAGAGCCCCTAGATAGAGAAAAGCCTCAGATAAAGAAAAGCCCCGACACCGAAGTGTCAGGGCTAGGGTCTTACTCGCAGCAGTCCGGCTACTAATAAATGCTCCATGCATCATCCATAATAGTGGCTGTAATCCTTCAGCTCTTTCCTTTACTTCGCCGTCCTAGCGGTGTCCAATCATCCTGAAAGCTAACAATCCTAGTTAGCGCACATCACTTGTTCCGTGAGCGGTGTCCTTTACATCGTCCTGATGCTAATCCAACCCTTTAAATCCTAAAGGTGTCCATTGTCATTCCGTTGCAGCTAACTTCCTGTTAACTGGCTGTATCCCTACAATGTCCTTACGCTCCATGCTTGACTACTCAATCCTAAGTAACCAAATCTTCATCCTGAAGATAACCAAATCCTTGGTGCTTTCCTGTTCCGTGTCAGAATCCTTCCGACAAGGTTTAATTTACGCGATTTAGGATTTTGGACAATAGATTTGCATCACACTTTCAATTCAATAAAGTTGTTAATTATATAAAACAATTAAAATTCAAAAGCTTAACCATATGCACTTAAATCTCTCTAGTGATGTATTCGTGTTATCTCACAGCCTTTGTAAGAGATCTCTCACAAGCTATGGGCGGTTTTATGATTCGCTATCATTCACCGGAGCGAGTAAAATGACCAAAGACTAAAAATGGAGGTCAACATGCTGACAAAAGATGTGTCTGAAGAGTTGAAATCAGTGCTTGAAGGACTGCAAGCACAAGGGAAAGAGCCGACAGTTGCTTTAGTTAAAGCTCGTATGAGCACATCCGTTCCGATGCCAGCTTTAATCATGACTATCAAAAGCTGGAAAAGCGCCAATCGCGTCCCTAAAGTTGAAGTCGCGACACAAGAAGAGCCGACACTTGATCGTGTTAGCCAACTGGAAAAGCAAATCCTTGAACTTACCGCTCGCGTTGCCACGCTTGAAGCCAAATTAACTGAGTAATAAGTTAACTGAGCAATAAGTTAACTGGCCAATAAGGCAACTGAGCAATAAGTTGACCGATAAATAAGCTAACAGAGAAATAGAACACTATGAAGATATGGGTTGATGCGGACGCTTGTCCAAAGGTTATCCGTGAAACAATCGTACGCGCAGCTGAACGCACAGGGGTCGAATGTACCTTTGTCGCGAACCATTTGGTTCCCGTACCCAAGCGTAATAACATTCACTCAATTCAAGTTCCAAGCGGATTTGATATTGCAGATGATGAAATCGTAAAACGCACTGAACCCGGCGATCTGGTGATTACCTCTGACATTCCTCTAGCGGATGAAGTGATCACCAAAGGTGCTCTTGCTTTAAGTTCTCGCGGCGAGCTTTACACCAAAGAAACCATCAAAGCGCGTCTCAATATTCGAGACTTTATGGACACTATGCGTTCAAGTGGCATCCAAACTGGCGGACCAAGCACCCTTTCTCAAACCGACCGTCGTGAGTTCGCAAACCACCTCGATCGCCTGCTAGCTAAACGCTAACCGCAGTATTTGAATGACGACAACTTTAGAAGTCGTCTCTTAACTGCTGTAGCCCAGATGAAATTTTAATCGACATACTCCGTTCTTAATATTTATTACAATAACGGAGTATTGCTTATGATTCGCCAAATAGCCCTCTCGCTATCCATTCTTTTTGGTAACACCCAACTTTCTTTTGCTGATGAAAGCTTTGCCGATGAGCACTTTACTGATCAAGAGTACGGAATCATCGGAGGCAGCATCACCTATGGTGAAAGTGTTTTCTCGACTAAAAGTGCCCCTCAATTTGGCGCGACACCCAACCTATTCTATTCAGGACCGAAAGGCTTTATCGATGGTAGCTTAGCCAATTGGCAACTGCTGCCTTACGTAGGGTTATCTGGAAATTGGCGCTTTGCTGAAGTGTCAGACACCTTCGTTGACCTACCTAACGGCATTCAAGACAGAGATGGCAATGGAGAGCTGGGGATAACCTTAGGAACGGTAGGCGCACGCCTCACCTACTTACACGATGTGACTTCAGAACATAACGGCTACGAAGTTCAGCTTCACTTAGGCAGAACGTTAGAAACCTGGACACAGCAATTCACCATTACGCCCTACCTAGAAGTCGATTATCGTGACAAGAAACTGTCCAATCACCTGTATGGTATTTCTAACACCGAATCTTCTGCCTCAGGGTTAAATCAGTTTGATGCGGGTTCGACGTTTGTTTATCAAGCAGGGTTAATCGGGCTTTATGAGTTTACGCCAACTTGGATTGGTATCGCACGCGCAGACTTGATTCATCACGACAGCGACAGCGCGTTGATACAACGAGACTTGGGCTGGTCATTCGAACTAGGCGTTACCTATCGGTTTGCGGGATTGTAAGTTTACTGACTCAAACAAAAAGAGCCTACATCAATGCAGGCTCTTTGGTATCTCGTCTTTTATTCAGTTGATAAGCGAATCGAAATGTTCGCCTATCACCGTTCACTAAGGCGTGTAGTACGTTGCAGCGCCTGGACCTACTGGTAGACCAAATACGAATACCCATAAGTAGAACAAGATGCTCCAACCGAACATGAATACCATTGAGTAAGGCAACATGGTCGCGATCAGTGTACCGATACCTAGGTTCTTCATGTAGCGAGTTGCTACGGCAAGGATAAGACCGAAGTAGCTCATCATTGGTGTAATGATGTTCGTTGTTGAATCACCGATACGGTAAGCCGCTTGAATCGTTTCAGGTGCGTAGCCTACTAGCATTAGCATTGGAACGAAGATTGGCGCTGTTACTGCCCACTGTGCAGAAGCTGAACCGATCATCAGGTTAATGAAGCCACACATTAGGATGAATGCGAAGAACAACATTGGACCCGTTAGGCCAATATCCTGAAGGAATGTTGCGCCGCCTACAGCGACCACTTGACCGAAGTTCGTCCACTTAAAGAAAGCAACAAACTGTGCAGCAAAGAATACAAGAACGATGTACATGCCCATTGAAGACATAGACGTTGCCATTGCATTAATCACATCACGGTCATTCTTCATTGAACCCGTAACTTTGCCGTAAACAAAGCCAGGAATAGCAAAGAATACAAAGATAAACGCAACGATACTTTTCAGGAATGGAGAACCTGAAATCGTACCGGCCTCTGAACGCAGAACACCGTCAGCAGGAACCACAGTCCAAGCTAAAAGTGCACTCACGATTAATACAGCAACACCCGCTAGCTTAAGGCCTTTCTTCTCAATAGCAGTAAGTTTACCCATCGAGTCATTTGAAAGATCTTCAGATGCGTCTTCATCGTTGTATTTACCTAACTTAGGTTCAACAATCTTCTCTGTTACCAATGCACCTGCAATCGAGATAAAGAAGGTCGAAACAAACATGAAGTACCAGTTTGATTCAGGGCCAACAGAGTAAGAAGGATCAAGCATTTGTGCCGCTGTTTCTGTAATACCAGAAAGCAGTGGATCAACCGTACCGATAAGTAGGTTTGCAGAATAACCACCAGATACACCAGCAAATGCTGCCGCTAGACCTGCTAATGGGTGACGACCCAATGAGTGGAAAAGCATTGCTGCAAGAGGGATAAGAACTACGTAACCCAGCTCAGATGCCGTGTTAGAGATAATACCGGCAAATACCACGGTTACAGTAACCATGCGCTGAGATGCGCCCATTACCATGCCGCGCATTGCCGCAGATAATAGACCTGAGTGTTCAGCAATCGCAACACCTAGCATTGCAACAAGCACAGTACCAAGTGGCGCAAAGCCAACAAAGTTCGAAACTAGATTCGTTACGATGAGTTGTAAGCCTTCAGCATTAAGTAAGCTTACAACGTGGATCATGCCATCAGCAGCACGACCGCTAGCACCTTCTGGGCGAGGATCCATTACAGATACTTCGAAGTAACCAGCAATTCCTGAAGATACTAGGATTGCGACACAGAAGATTGCAAAAAGAGTGATTGGGTGGGGTAAAAGGTTCCCCAAATATTCAACGCCATCGAGAAAGCGGGTAAAAATTGGTTTCTTTGGCGAGTTGTTTTTTATTGAAGCTGATGAACTCATCAGTTCCCTCCTTGTAGTGATTCCTGTGCAATTGTGACAAAAATGTTCAAATTGCCAGCGCAGAGTACGCGACAAAATTATCAATTAGAAATTCAAAATGTTACAAAATGTGTAACAAATGACTACTTTTAACTCTATAAGAACAATTAATTAGCAAATAAATCTACATTAAATACAAAAACTAGATTTATAATTCACAGGAACACATTCACTACAAAAATAACTGGCGATGTAACTCATTGATTCATTTAAAAATAAAACACAGCATACGCTAATTTAACACGCAATATTTTGCAAGGTTCCTCTCGAAGGAAAAGAAAAACAGACAAATGAATGAAGTTTGACTTTCCCCTCGTTTTTACACTCGTGTCACATCAATTTGACTGACTATTTTTGAACCGCTTTGAATCTCGGGTTGGATTTACAGATGACATAGTGACGGCCTCTGCGCTTTACTATTTGGCAATCTGGATGACGGCTTTTCGCACTTTTAAGTGATTTTATAACTTTCATTCTATTTCGCTCCCTTACCTAATTGACCAAAGCGACGAGTAAAGTTAGCAACACGTCCCTCTTTATGTAGCACTCGCTGTTTACCCGTATAGAAAGGGTGCGACTTTGCAGACACTTCAATCGTGAAATAAGGGTAAGTATTGCCATCTTCCCATTCGATAGCGCGGTCTGTTTTCAGCGTAGAGCCTATTAAGAAGTACTCATCAACGCTGGTGTCATGGAACACCACTGTGCGGTAGTCAGGGTGGATATTCGGTTTCATTGTATTTCCCTAAATAATTAAATTGATACGTTATAACATATCAAATGATAATTATTATCAAAAGAAAAACAAGCGATTTTATGATATTTTTCCGTCTTAACTGAAACCAGAGAACACCTTGCTATGTACACCATTAAACCTGTTGGCTTTATTGAGTCTCCTTATAAAGAGAAGTTCGCTGTGCCAAGACAGCCTAGGTTAGTACCAACATCCACCTCAAGAGTCAGGTTGGTTGACGCAGCAAACTGCCTTGAGTCTGTTCGAGATATTGAGCAATTTAGCCATGTGTGGTTGTTGTTTTTGTTCGATAAGAACCTTGAAGCAGGCTGGAAACCAACCGTGAGGCCACCTCGCCTTGGCGGCAATGAACGTATTGGTGTCTTCGCGTCTCGTGCCACATTCAGACCCAATGGAATTGGCATGTCTGCGGTTGAACTCAAAGGTGTATCTCAAGAGAAAGGGCAGACTTGGTTGGATCTTGGCAGCGTCGACTTAGTAGACGGCACACCGATCATCGACATCAAGCCTTATATCCCCTACTCAGATTCGATCCCGGATGCATTGGGAGGGTTTGCCGCCGATGAACCAGAAGTGCTCGACGTTAACTTTTCGCAGCAAGCGCAAAGTAAGCTCGCAAGCCATCCACAAGCGCGCCATATCATTCAGGTGATCAAAGAAGTATTAGGCCAAGATCCTCGCCCTGCCTATAAGAAAGGTAAGCCTGACAACAAGGAATATGCGGTAAATTTGTTCGATCTTAACGTGAAATTCGTGGTTGAAACGCTTTTCATCAATGTAACTGACATTGAACGCTTTTGAGATCCCAAATAGGCTGATATTATATGCGGCTATATCAGATTTGCTGTCGTCACTCACTGCAGCAAATTTTCTTTTATCAATGATGAAACGGATACCATAGAATGCGTACCAGTAACTACCTTCTTTCTACTCTGAAAGAGACTCCAAACGACGCAGAAGTTATCAGCCACCAGCTGATGCTACGTGCAGGTATGATCCGTAAGCTAGCTTCAGGTTTATATACTTGGCTACCTACTGGTCTACGTGTACTGCGTAAAGTCGAAAATATCGTTCGCCAAGAGATCGATAATGCAGGTGCCGTTGAAATCTTGATGCCCGTAGTTCAACCGTTTGAGCTTTGGGAAGAGACTGGCCGTTCTGAAAAGATGGGCCCTGAGCTACTTCGTTTCACAGACCGTCACTCTCGTCCGTTTGTTCTTAGCCCAACAGCTGAAGAAGTAGTGACGAGCCTAGTACGTAACGAGATCAGCTCTTACAAACAGCTACCTCTAAACCTGTACCAAATCCAGACTAAATTCCGTGATGAACGCCGCCCTCGTTTTGGCGTAATGCGTGCACGTGAATTCTCTATGATGGATGCGTACAGCTTTGATATCGACAAAGAAGGCTTAGAAAAGTCTTACCAAGCGATGCACGATGCTTACTGTAAAGCATTCGACCGCATGGGCCTTGAATACCGTCCAGTATTAGCAGACTCTGGCGCAATCGGCGGCAGCGGCTCTCAAGAGTTCCACGTTCTTGCCGAAAGCGGCGAAGACCTAATCGCATTCTCTTCTGAATCTGATTACGCAGCGAACATCGAGAAAGCAGAAGCACTAGCTCCTACTGAAGAAGTTGCAGCGCCTACTCAAGAGATGGAGCTGGTTGATACGCCAAACGCAAAAACAATCGCAGAGCTTGTAGAGCAACACGGTCTAGCAATCGAGAAGACAGTTAAGACTCTATTCGTTAAAGCTTCTGATGAAGTAGATGCAGACATCATCGCACTGATCATCCGTGGTGATCACGAACTGAACGAAGTGAAAGCTGAAAATCTTCCACAAGTAGCTTCTCCGCTAGAGATGGCTTCTGAAGAAGAAATCCGTGCACTTGTTGGTGCAGGCCCTGGTTCACTAGGTCCTGTTGGCCTAGAGCTACCATTCATCGTTGACCGCTCTGTAGCAGTAATGAGTGACTTCGGCGCTGGCGCAAACGTAGATGGTAAGCACTACTTCGGCATCAACTGGGGTCGTGACGTAGAGCTTGCTCAAGTTGAAGACCTACGTAACGTTATTGAAGGCGACCTAAGCCCATGTGGTCAAGGTACTATCCAACTTAAGCGTGGTATCGAAGTTGGTCACATCTTCCAACTAGGTAATACTTACTCTAAAGCAATGAACTGTAACGTGCTTGGTCCTGATGGTAAGAGCGTAATCCTAGAAATGGGTTGTTACGGTATCGGTGTTTCACGTGTTGTTGCATCGGCTATCGAGCAAAACCACGATAAATTCGGTATCACTTGGCCAGACGCACTAGCACCGTTCCAAGTTGCTATCGTACCAATGAACATGCACAAATCTGAGCGCGTTAAAGAAGCCGCTGAGAAGCTATACGCTGAATTAACAGCTATGGGTATCGAAGTTTTATTCGATGACCGTAAAGAGCGCCCTGGTGTTATGTTTAAAGATATCGAGCTTGTGGGTATCCCTCACACTATCGTTATCGGTGATCGCAGCATGGACGAAGGTAACTTCGAATACAAAAACCGTCGTACTGGTGATAAAGAAGTTATCGCAATGGACACGGTTATCGAGCACCTTAAAGCTCAACTAGCTTAGTAATTAAGTAACTGAATAAGTCTGTATTGACTAAATAATTGGTTACTCGCTAGATAAACATTGAAAGGCTGCCATTAGGTGGCCTTTTTTGTGCCTGTCATTTCGCTTCAAACTCCCTTCTATTTATTAGTAGAGTAAATAACGTAAGTTAATCCCCTGTTCATCTTTAAATCCGTATATTGGTGTCATCAACTTTTTGGACATGCTCACCATTGGAGGTATCGATGGATATCAAAAGCTTACTGAACCAAGCACTTAAATCAGATCTCGTTAAACAAGGCACTCAGAAACTTTCACAAGGGTCTTCAAGTTTAAGTGGCCTAACTCAAGGCAGCAATGGCAAGAGTATCAACAAAAGCACGCTCGGAGCCTTCGGTGCAGGCGCAGTTGGCGGAGGACTCTTAGGTTCGTTAATGGGCTCGAAGAAAACCAAGAAAATGGGTAAGAAAGCCGCTGGTATTGGTGGCGCAGCAGCACTTGGCGCTCTCGCTTACAAAGTCTATAACGATTACCAGTCTAAACAAGGCCAAACACCGAATACCGAACAAGCTCAATTTGATGAGAACGACTCAAACCATAGTGTGCTGATTCTAAGATCGATGATTGCTGCGTCCAAAGCCGATGGTCATGTCGATGAGGAGGAGATGGCAAAGATCGAGCAAACGGTCGAAAATATGGGCGCGGACTATCAACTGACTAAATTGGTCTCTGAAGAGCTGCACAAACCACTCGACCCAAGTGAGATTGCTCAGCTCGCAACTTCACCTCAACAAGCAAGTGAGATCTACTTAGCCTCTTTGATTGTGGCTGACGAGCAGAACTTTATGGAGAAGGCCTACCTCAAAGAGTTAGCTAAGCAACTCAACCTTGCAGATGAAGTTACTTATCAACTTGAACAGCAGATATCTGGTTAAGCGGTCAATATTAGGCTAATCAATAAATATCATGCTAAGCCGCAAATACACGCTAAGTAGCAGACTAGCAAAGTGATACGCTGAGCATTAACAGAATGAGATATTGAGCAAGAACAAACTAACTCTGAACTTAATCAGATCCACTTTGTTTTTGCTTATCTCTATGTGTATATTGAGATCAGTTATCATTTGGTTAGGTATAAAAATGAAAGTATACGATTGTTGTGATTTGGTGCGTGAACTGTATTCTCAAATTGGCAGTGGCGACCAAGGCTATATCCCTAAAGCGATCACCTGCGCGGTAAAAACATTGAATGACCTTGCTGCAGATGAATCTCTTCCTAAAGAAGCACGTGATCGCGCTGCATTTGCCGCAGCCAATCTGCTGATCTCAGATTTCGAGGACTAATATGAACCTCGCTAATTTTGAAAAGATGGATCCAGTGATGTTGATGAGCATCGTCAACATGAAGCTACGTGACGACTTCGGCGGTGATTTGGATCGAGTAATCAACTTCTACGAAATCGACAAAGCAGCATTGATCGCAAAACTTGCGTCTGCTGGTTTTGAGTACCTTCCAGAAGCCAAACAATTTCGATAGTCATTTAGAACAAGCTTGATTTTGAAAGGCCAACCTCAGTGTTGGTCTTTTTTATTGGTGATACGTATTGGATAAACATGTAGTTAGTCAGTTATAAATTATCTGTCTACATCTATACTTTTATATCTTAGAGTCAACGAACGCTCCTTGAACCTAAGCGTATTGTTGTATAGGCTACCTCAAATAGCTTATAAAACTCATCATCCAATCTGATGATACCGAAGGATTAACAATGAAAAGACTCGGACTTTTGGCAGTTTTCGCTGCAACACTGACTGCAGGTTGCGCTTCAAATACTCAGCAAGACAACTTTCGTGAAGCCTCTTTTGAGCTGTGTAATACCGAAGTCGATATCTACTCAGTAAGCCATGATGAGCGAATTCGTATCGTCTGTTCTGATGGTTCTAAATTCGCTTTGAACAGCGAAGATACGCTAGAAGTAATGCGTGATATCAACATCGACTATTGTGATGGCGAAGGCTTAGGCAAATTCAACGAGAGCCGTAGCTACTACTCGTTTAGATGTAAGTCAGGTACTTTACTGAGCATCAAAAAGTAAAACCGATACCAGCAAACAACAAAGGGTTGATGTGCAAACATCAGCCCTTTTTTAGTACCCGCTCCTTATTACTCAGACAGCTAATCTTCAAACGTAAAAAAGGCTCCTATCGAGGAGCCTTTCAAATCGTATTTTTCAAAGTAGTCGTTTGAAATTCTAGGAGAGCACGCGGAGCTTACGAATGTAAGTGAGCATGCTCAACAACGACTTTATTACTTACGTATACAAAAAAGGCCCCAAAGGGACCTTTTAAACTCTTTTCAAAGTAGATGAACGAAGTTTAAGGAGCTCACACGGAGTTTGCGCTAGCAAATAAGTATGTGCGACACAGAAATTCGTTCACTCTACGCAGAAAAAATTATGCGTAAACCGGTAGACGCTTACAGATATTTAATACTTTTGCTTTAGTTGCTTCGATAACAGACTCATCACCCATGTTATCTAGGATGTCACACATCCAACCTGCTAGCTCTTTCGCGTCTGCTTCTGAGAAACCACGACGAGTAATAGAAGGAGAACCGATACGGATACCTGAAGTAACGAACGGGCTACGTGGATCGTTTGGTACTGAGTTCTTGTTCACTGTGATGTTAGCTGAACCTAGTGCTGCATCTGCTTCTTTACCTGTGATGTCTTTGTCGATTAGGTCAACTAGGAACAGGTGGTTCTCTGTAGAACCTGAAACGATGTTGTAACCGCGTGCTAGGAATTCAGCCACCATTGCTTTTGCGTTAGCAACAACGCGAGCTTGGTATTCCTTGAACTCTGGCTCTAGAGCTTCTTTGAACGCTACTGCTTTACCAGCGATAACGTGCATTAGAGGACCGCCTTGGCCGCCAGGGAATACTGCTGAGTTTAGCTTTTTGTAAAGATCTTCACCTTCGTTAGAAAGAATAAGACCACCACGAGGACCAGCAAGCGTTTTGTGCGTTGTCGTTGTTACAACGTGAGCGTGTGGAACTGGGTTCGGGTAAACGCCTGCAGCGATTAGACCGGCAACGTGAGCCATATCTACGAAGAAGTAAGCACCTACTTTGTCAGCGATTTCACGCATGCGCTTCCAATCACAAACTTGAGAGTAAGCTGAGAAACCACCGATGATCATCTTAGGTTTGTGCTCGATAGCTAGCGCTTCCATCTCTTCGTAATCGATTTGACCTGCTTCATCGATACCGTAAGGGATGATGTTGTAAAGCTTACCAGAGAAGTTTACTGGAGAACCGTGAGTTAGGTGACCACCGTGCGCTAGGCTCATACCTAGAACAGTATCGCCAGCATTCAGTAGTGCCATGTATACAGCGTTGTTTGCTTGAGAACCTGAGTGAGGTTGTACGTTCGCGTATTGAGCGCCAAACAGTTCACATGCACGTTCGATTGCTAGAGTTTCAACTTTATCTACGAACTCACAACCACCGTAGTAACGCTTACCAGGGTAGCCTTCAGCGTATTTGTTTGTAAGTTGAGAACCTTGAGCTTCCATTACACGTGGGCTTGTGTAGTTTTCTGAAGCGATAAGTTCGATGTGCTCTTCCTGACGAAGAGTTTCTTCTTGGATAGCTGCGAATAGGTCCGCATCGTAATCAGCAATGTTCATGTCACGCTTAAGCATCTGTATCTCCTGACTCAGATTGTACTGAAAGTTTCAAAAAAACCACACAACGACAGAAAGCAAACGTTTCCGTCACCGTTTTGATGTGACGCATTCTACATAATTTGATCTAGGTCATAAAGAGCTAATTGCAATTTTATCATGCAGTTTTTTCATAATCACATATAAGATTCATCATGGTTATTAAGCTTATCCAACCAAAGATGACGCTTACTGTCAATTTTACGCTTTACACCCTGTAAAACGCAGATTACATAGGTTTACCTTAATTTTGCCCCTCAAGCTACCGAAAGCTAAGGTTTTTCTCTACTATGCACGCCTTTATTGGTTAGGTAATTATTAAAACGATGGAAAAACACTCACGTAAAGAAGATTGGGTAGCTATTCTCACTGGCACGTTTTTAGTGGCGTTAGGCGTCTTCTTTTTACAGTCAGCGAACCTGCTTACCGGTGGTACTACTGGCTTGGCTCTGCTTTTGAGTCAATTCTTACCTGTAACCTTCGGTATTTTGTACTTTGTGGCCAACTGTCCATTCTATTTATTAGCGTGGAAACGATTTGGCCGTAGCTTTGCCATTAGCAGTGCAATTGCTGGTGCGTTAGTTTCTGTGTTTGCCGATCATTTATACCTCGTTATCTCACTAGAAGTTCATAACGAGATCTACTGTGCTGTTGCCGGTGGCTTATTAATGGGCTTAGGTATGTTAATCCTATTCCGTCACCGCTCAAGCTTGGGTGGCTTCAACGTATTATGTTTGTTCATCCAAGACCGCTATGGCATCTCTGTAGGTAAAACTCAGATGGGCATTGATGCCTGTATTCTGTTTGCGTCTTGCTTCTTCGTATCGCCTTGGGTAATTGCCGTTTCGGTATTGGGCACCGCAGTATTGAACATCGTATTAGCAATGAACCACAAGCCTACTCGTTACTCGGTGAATTACGCGTCTTAATACCCATCCCCCTATGAATTACTAGCTGTTTTTAGTAACAAAAACAGCTAGAATTTAGGTTTTATAAACCGTTGCCTTTTCTATGCAAGATTACCTCTCCAGCGCCAAAGACCAACAAGCCTCTATTTATATTGAAGGCTTGGAGTTCAACCCCAACACACGAGTCTTAAGCTGCGACGAGCAGGTCATTGATTTAGAGCCTCGTTCTATCGAGCTCTTAGAGTTATTTCTTACCAGCGTTGGTCAACCGCTCGCCGCCGAGCACATCATTGAATCTGTCTGGCAAAGCAACTTCATTTCCAAAAATGTTCTGACCAACCGAATCAGTACCTTACGTTCAGTACTTCAAAAACACCTGCCTGATAGCGACGCAACCAAAATACTAGTGACTTACCCACGTAAAGGCTATTTTCTAAACCCAAACTCGGTTAGTTTTGCCGCGACCTCCCCTGAAACTGCAACGAATGATGCAGAACTGGAATCTCCAGTCAGTCAAGAAAGGAATAGATCTAATCCAGTTAACCCTTGGTTAGTCGTGGTGTCTTTGGCTTTACTGATCAGCACTGCGGTAATGAGTTACATGCTTTGGCAATCTCCCACTCGCGCTTCAGAAATTGAACGTGACCAACGATTGATTCCTAAGGTTGAGCTTCTCCTAAACCGATTGGATGCCATTGGTGAGAATTCCAGAAAATACCGAAAAGTCGTAAAAGCACTATTACTTCAACAACAGATTGAATACGCCTACACCGATCTTGCTAACCAAGATGCGCCAAGCTACTTCCTTGACCCTATTGATAGCTCTCCCTTCTTTCCGGGCGCAAAGAACATGCGTACCAGTGATTACCTGCTTAACATTCAGCTCAAAGATCAAGAAGTGGACAAACGCCTTATCACAAAGATAAGCCTGATTTACCCAAACTCAGGGAAGCTCGCATTTGGTGGTGTTTACTCTATTGATGTCAATAACATCAGCAGCAGCCTTATGGAGATCAACCGAGAGCTAGCTAACTACTTTGCACTGCCAGCACCATTACCACCAGAATGGTCAGTCGACAATGCCGAAGTCAGCGAATTGCTAAGTGGAAAAGCCATAGCGCTGGATGGCATCAAGCTCAATACCATGACGTCGACTCTGATTGCGCGTCAACTTGCGCTATTTGAAACAGATCAGAAGAAGCTCGTCGCGTTCACTAACCTTGTTCAAACTCGTTTTAACCGACTACCAGACGAACTGAAGCTGTGGCTTGGTATCATTCATTTCAAACTAAGAGACCTGCAAACCGCAAAAGAGCTTCTGACCAATACCTCAGGCAACTCTAAGATCGAAAATGCGTTGGTTTATATGATGGTTTCTCATATCGCTTATAAGCAAGACAACATGGAGAAGTTTCGCCTGAACTACATGGAGTCTCTAGTTGCCTTATTGAGAGTGGTTCCATCCGAAGATCTATTCGCCCGGCTATCCAAACCAGAATCAAAATCGACCTGCCTGCAACCTTGGAAGAGCTTGAAGCTAAGCGTTAAAGACCCACTTATCATAAAACAGTGGGAAAGCTTAATGCTGAATTACTGCACAGCTGTTGGGCAACAGATCTCAAATCAAAACAAAAAACCATTTAAAATAAACAACTTAAACATAAATTAAGATCTTATGTGACTTCGTTTTTTGCCCTATTTACTCTTCGAACAATAACATTCCTAAAAACATAGGGCCCATCAAGGGCTTCCAACTTTAGGAATGTTCAACATGAAAAAAACAATGACGCTGCTAGCGACCTCTCTCTTTGCTCTCTATGGTTGTGGCGGCGGGGGTGGTTCTTCTTCTGGTTCAACAGGTGATAGCAAAGGTCCAAACAATCAGGTTGATTACCCTATTGAGAGCTCTGCATTTGCCCCTAAATCAGAAACAACATTAGGCTACTCATTTACCAAAGATGATCAGGCTGAAGGCGTGATGACAATGAGCTTCACACCTGTAAGCGGTGAACTCATTATTGCAGGGTTAAAAGAAGAGGCCGGCAATGAAGAGGTCGTTCAAGTTATCAATGACCTGATCAATTACGGCATCACCGAATTTTATGTTTCTGAAGACATCATGACGAATGCTGAAGGTACACAAGAAGACGGCAGCATTTATTTTGCAGGCCCCGACCGTGGGTTACACGAAATCACCAACGCTTACTTCATTGGTAGCCAATACATCACGAGAATGATGTACAGCAGCCCAATGTTCCGTTTGAAAGGAACAGACGTAAGAGAGAGCAACCCGATCATTGACATCAGTGAGGAAACCGTTTCGTTACAAGTCACGTTAGATGGCGAAGCAGTCGCTAACATGCTGAATGACTTTGAAGATCACTCGTGGGTAACAAGCCTTCCAACCGACGCCTCGTGCCGAGTCACATGGCAACAACAGATTGAAGAAACAGGTGTACGTAAGAGTTTCAAGATCTCTGATAAATCGATCGAAGCTGCGAACCTAACAGAGAAAAACACCTACAACATCAACTGTGAAGGCATGGATTCCGCAGAATTTGGCACATCATCAGAGCGCTGGTTCAACCCAAGCATCGGCTTAATTGAACAGATTGAATTGATATCTGTAGAGCAATCTACTATTGAAGAATCAGCAGCGATACTGACCTCAATTAGCTAGCCTTGACTTAGATTCACTAAACCTAAGCTTAACCGTGTGCTAACCGCAAACAATAAAAAAGGCTTTGGGGAGCACTCCAAAGCCTTTTAGCAGCCGAATCCTTTAAGGGGAATGAGAATCAAGCCGATTGAAATAAAAACAAGGCTAACCTTCGATCAAGAGAATACGAGTCTCGTAAGGTTGCAAAACTTGATGATGAGACGCCACTAAACTCTCGCTCACTTGATAATTAGACAACAAGCTCTTAGCCTTCGCCATCTCAAAATGTTCAGGTAAAACGCATTCAGCCTCTTCACCATAATAGTTGTTAATGCACAGCAGAGTTTGTCCTTCACTCTCACGAACATACGCAAAAATGGATGGATGCTCAGGCAGTAGGTCTTGATAGCTACCATGAGTAATCACCGGCACTTCTTTACGCAATTCAATCAAACTCTTATAGAAATAGAAGACCGAGTCTTTATTTTCAAGCGCTTGCTCAGCGTTGATCTCAGTGTAGTTATTCGCAACATCTAACCATGGCTGTGATAGCGAAAAGCCAGCGTAAGGCTCACTGTTCCATTGCATTGGTGTACGAGAGTTATCACGAGATTTCTGCGCTAAAATCGCCATCATATCTTGATGAGTAACACCGTCACGATTCACCATGATGTCGTACATATTGGTACTCTCTACATCACGATACTGGCTGATCTCGGTGTAACCCGGGTTGGTCATGCCAATCTCTTCACCTTGATAGATATACGGCGTGCCTTGCATCATATGGACTGACGCAGCAAGCATCTTGGCTGATTCAACGCGATATTGTTGATCGTTACCTAAGCGGCTCACGACTCTTGGTTGGTCGTGGTTACACCAGAATAGTGCACCCCAACCTTTTCCGTTCAAGCCAGTTTGCCAGTGGTTAAAGATCGACTTGAGCTGTAAGAAATCGAAGGGAGCGTTGGTCCATTTCTCACCATTGGTGTAATCGACCTTAAGGTGGTGGAAATTAAACACCATCGATAGCTCGCTGTTATCAACGTTTGAATATTGCTGACAATGCTCCAACGTGGTTGAAGACATCTCGCCGACGGTCACGCTACCGTATTTCTCGAATACCGCTTCGCTGATCTCTTTTAGATATTCGTGCACACGTGGGCCATCGGTATAAAAACGACGACCATCACCGATATCATCATTAGGGAAGTCTTGCTGCTTCGAAATCAGGTTAATGACATCAAGGCGGAAACCATCGACGCCCTTTTCAGCCCAGAAGCTGATAACGTCTTTCACTTCTTCACGTACAACCGGGTTCTCCCAATTAAGGTCAGCCTGTTCTTTGGCGAATAAGTGTAGGAAGTATTGTCCAGTCGCCTCATCTAATTCCCATGCATTACCACCGAACTTAGACTGCCAGTTCGTTGGTGCTTGGCCAGCTACTGGATCTTTCCAGATGTAATAATCGCGGTACGGACTGTTTTTGTCGCCCAAAGCAGATTGAAACCATGCATGCTCTGTCGAAGTGTGGTTTACCACGATATCCATCACGATACGGATGCCACGTTGGTGCGCTTCAGACAGCAATAAGTCGAAGTCTTCCATGGTGCCGAATTGAGGATTAATCGCGTAGTAGTCTGAAATATCGTAGCCATTATCGATCATAGGAGATGCGTAAACAGGGGTTAGCCAAATCGCATCCACGCTCAAGTTTTTGAGGTAATCCAGTTTCGAAATGATCCCTTTGATATCGCCAGTACCTTTACTGCCACTGTCACAAAAGCTCTTTGGGTAGATTTGATAGATGGTTGCGGTTTTCCACCAGCTTTCATCATGTTCAGTCATCGCCATCTCTAACACTCACTTACCTGAAAATATAAAATAAAAATCACCATGCTTACATGGTCGAATAGCCGTTATAACTAAAAGAAAAAGCTATAAATAAGAGAAAAAGCGATGACTTACTTGAAGTCATCGCTTGTTAAATGCATTACGCGTTGGCGGTTTCTAGCTCGCCTTTCATCTGTGCTCGTTTATAGAAGAACAATGTCAGCGTTATCGGCAGTACAACCGCCACCAGCATCGCGACTAAGTAAATCGACCAATATTGAGGTTGAATCGATAGGATGCCCGGCAAGCCGCCGACACCGATACCATTCGCCATCACCCCTGCGCTGCCACAAATCGCGGCGGCCGCAGCACTACCTATCATTGCGCTCAACATTGGGAATTTATATTTAAGGTTGATGCCGTACATCGCTGGTTCCGTCACACCTAGGTACGCTGAGATTGCAGCTGGTACTGAGATGTCTCGCTCGCCTTCACGCTTACTCAAAATAATAATGCCAACTACAGCAGATGCTTGTGCAATGTTTGATAGCGCAATCAAAGGCCAGATTGGTGTGCCACCTAAGTCTTGCATCAGTTGTAAGTCCACAGCGTTGGTTGTGTGGTGAATACCTGTGATAACCAAAGGTGCGTATAAAAAGCCAAATACTACTGACCCAAGAATCGCGAAGTCGCCGGTCATTGCCACTTTGGCAGCGAATGCCACACCATCACCTAACATACGACCGAATGGGCCAATGAAAGCGTGCGCTAGAATCACAGATAAGATGATCGAGACAAATGGCACGACAACAAGGTACAGATAAGAAGGAACAATGCGCTTAAGGTTGGTCTCAATAAAAGCCAGAGCCACACCCGCTAACATCGCAGGGATCACCTGAGCCTGATAACCGACCTTCTCAATCACGAACAAGCCAAAGTCCCACACCTCAGGTACCGATTTACCTATCATGTAAGCGTTCATCAACTGTGGGGAAACCAAGGTCACACCGAGCGTGATGCCCAAAATAGGGGTTCCACCAAGTTTCTTAACCGTTGCCCAACACACACCAACTGGTAGGAAGAAGAAAATCGCTTCGCCAATCAACCATAAGAAAGAGTGAACGGTTGCCCAGAACTGGCTGATCTCAACTAAGGTTTTGCCGTCGAACATGCGAATGTCGCCAATCACATTACGGAAACCAAGAATCAAACCACCCGTAATAATGGCAGGCAGCAGTGGTACGAAAATTTCGGCTAAATGGGAGATACCACGCTCAAGGAAATTCATGTTTTGACGAGCAGCCAACTTCGCCTCATCTTTTGATGATGCATCTTTACCCGTTTGCTCAATCAGAAGTGCGTACACCTCATCAACCTCGGTGCCAATCACGACTTGGAATTGACCTGCGTTCGTAAAGCAGCCTTTTACCAGTTTAAGCTTCTCTAATTCTGCTTTGTTCGCTTGTTCCGTATCGTTCAATACAAAACGCAGTCGAGTTAGACAATGGCTGACACTCGCAATATTCTCTTTGCCACCGACTAACTCGATAAGACGCGCAACGTCTTGCTTCGCTATCTTACTCATACTACCCCACCCTGGTTTCATTCAATTACTCTTCTAAACCATGCAGCTATAACCACTCGATTCAGATTAATGGGAACATTCCCAATTACGGATATTATAATGCCCTCATGAATAATAAATTAAAATGGGAACAGTCCCATTAATTGAAAGAGATCACACTCTAATTTTAATCTAAGCGGTTCAATTTCGCTTGATTGAGTGGATTATAGGATAGGAGATTGAGTGTGATGAGAGATCTCTGCATTGCCTAAAAGCTGAGAGATCAATAGATTAGCGGCTAACTTCCCCGCAGATTGATATCCAGGATCAATGCTAAATACTCGAGGGAACAAGAAGGAGAGAAGATCATTGCCACCAACGCCAGTCACCACCACATCTTCACGTTGTAACTCTTGCAGACGTTTGATTACGCCAAGAGCCAGTGTATCACTCGCACAGACAATCGCTTGAGTCGCAGGAGCAAGCACCTCATCCACCAACTGATAAGCGCTTTCATGATGAAGTTGACCAGTACGATAGTTCGCAATTGAACCTGTATTTTCACACCACTCGAGATAAGCCTTAAGACGCAGTTCACCGGTTGATTTGTCACTAGGATCAACGCCAATGAAGCCAACCTCAGAGATCCCCTGATCTGCTAAATGCGTTAACGCACTATTGATCACCTGTTGGTTATCATAGTTAATCGACGTCACGTTCTCGGTATCCAGAGCAATCACCACCGCTTTGTGTTCCCAAGCTTCAATCGCAGGAATATCACAGTCAGTAAAACCGAATACAATGATGCCGTCTACATTGCGACGCTTGAGAACCTGCAGATGCTCATTGGCTTTTTCTCTATCAAGCTGACTTTCCATGATCACCACATCGTAATCCGCTCGATACAATTCGGCCAGCATCGTACTTACCGCTTTGTTTTCAGAAGGAGAGTCCAGACGAGAAATGATTACGCCGATGACTTTTTGACTGCCACCGCGCATAGACTGTGCAGACTTTGAAGGCGAGTACCCAGATTCTTGAATTACTCTTTCCACCCTTTCACGGGTTTCAGGTTTCACTTTTGGATCATTGGTCAGAACGCGAGATACGGTTGACTTACCAACACCGGACAGCTTAGCAATATCGAGAATAGTGAGTTTTTTGCTCATAAAAAGTCTAACGTTAAAGGGAAGATAGGAAAAAGCGAGGGCATATTCCCTCACTTAACTGTTTGTAAATCCTAGAAGTTAACTATGACTTACTTTCGGCAATTTTTATAGACGACACGACCAAGTTCTAGACGTGCGTTGTCACCTTTAGTGCGTAAAGTGACGCTGTTAATCAGTTCAGAGGTTCCATCATCTAAGATGTATTTCGTTCCTGAACCTGCTGGAACTTGAGTCAGACGGTATTCATTCTCAGGGAGACGTAATACCGCTTTTTCATTATCAAGGTAAGCCACTTCAAACGAAACGTCAGACTCACATTGATAAGTCACGAATTGATTATCCGATGCTGCGCTCTCAGTCTCAGGAGCTGCTGATTTAGAGCACCCGACTAATGCAACTGAACATAGAGATGCTACTAACATAGCTTTCATACTTCGTTCCTCATCTTTATATAGTGGGCAAATATGGTGGACAACACTCATTTGCATACTGAGCGATAGGTCTGTGTTTAGCCTTTTAAATATGCAGGTACATCTTTAATGCTATCTAGCACGACACTGGCAAGTACCTCACCCTTTTCAGTCACGGGTTTACCGGTTCTCACCAATACTCTGGTACCAACACCAGCGGCTTCTGCGGCCATCATGTCTTCAGCTTTATCACCAATCATGACAGAGTTAGCCATATCAATTTTGAGAAAGTCACGCGCTGAAATGAACATACCAGGTTTAGGCTTGCGACATTCACAATCTTGCTTATAGTCGCCAATGCCGTGTTCAGGGTGATGAGGACAGTAATAGATACCATCTAACTCAACACCATTATCGACAAAGTTCCAATCCATCCACTGCGTCAAAGAAAGAAAACGATCTTCGCTAAACTTGCCACGAGCAATACCAGATTGGTTGGTCACAAGTACCAATAAATAGCCCATATCTTTAAACGCTTTTGCCGCTTCAAACACACCATCGATGTATTCAAAGTCATGCTCATCATGTACGTAGCCATGATCAACGTTAATCACACCATCACGATCTAAAAAAACAGCCGGTTTAGACAAAATTCAGTTCTCTATCAACTCTCTATTAATCATTAATTATTACACGCTTTATTTGCTTCATCACTATCTATTTAGTTTTGCGTTCGTTAACGATTTGTTTCTACCTTAGCAACACAATCGACGTTTAGCCGTCTAGACGTAAAAATATCTATTGACTTAGATCATAGAACACCATAGCATCGTCTGTAAATCGAGCGAGCTATCGACATATTATTCTGTTCCACCTGCACGGGTTTCTCTATGATTAAAGTGAATCAAGTCAACAAGGTTTTTTATCAAGGCACTAAAGAAATCAATGCCTTAATCGATATCAACCTTCACATACCTCAAGGTCAAATCTTTGGAGTTATCGGCTCTTCAGGTGCAGGAAAAAGTACCCTGATCCGTTGTGTAAATATGTTGGAAGCCCCGACCTCAGGTGAAGTGATTGTTGACGGTATTGACCTGACAAAGCTCAGCAAATCAGAACTCAGCGAAGCTCGCCGTAACATCGGCATGATCTTCCAACACTTCAATCTGCTGTCTTCTCGTACTGTATTTAACAACGTAGCACTGCCTTTAGAGCTTGCTGGTAGAGATAAAGCTGCGATTGAAGCGAAAGTGAGTGAACTACTTGAGCTTGTTGGTCTATCGGATAAGCGTGATACCTACCCTGCGAACTTAAGTGGTGGTCAAAAGCAGCGTGTCGCGATTGCTCGTGCGCTAGCGTCAGACCCAAAAGTACTGCTATGTGATGAAGCGACCAGTGCGTTGGATCCAGCAACGACTCAATCTATTCTTGAGCTGCTACGTGAAATTAACCGTAAGTTGAGTATCACTATCCTACTGATTACTCATGAAATGGATGTGGTTAAAAGCATCTGTCACGAAGTAGCGATCATTGGTGATGGTGAGCTAGTAGAGAAAGGCACTGTGGGTGAAATATTCGCACACCCTAAAACAGAGCTGGCACATCAGTTCATTCGTTCAACGCTCGATCTAACGATTCCTGAAGATTACCAAGCACGTTTGCAAGATACTCGCGTAAACAGCAGCTATCCACTGGTACGCCTTGAGTTTACAGGTGCAACGGTCGATGCTCCGTTGATGACGCAAATCGCACGCAAATTCAACATCGACGTTAGCATCTTAAGCTCTGACCTTGATTACGCCGGCGGCGTGAAGTTCGGCATGATGGTTGCTGAATTGTTCGGTAATGAAGCAGATGATAATGCTGCTATCCAATTCCTACGCGACAACAATGTAAAAGTAGAGGTGCTTGGCTATGTCCTTTAGTTTCAACGAGATTGCTGACTGGATCAGCCTTAACGGTAACCTTCTATTAGGCGCAACAGGTGAAACTCTTTACATGGTTGCTGTTGCAGGCATCGTTGGTTTCGCTGTCGGAATCCCATTAGGCGTGATTCTACACACGACTAAAAAAGGTGGTCTGTTAGAGAACACCAAGCTAAACAAAATTCTTGGTGCGGTTGTCAACGTAGGCCGTTCCGTGCCCTTCTTAGTACTGATGGTTGCAATCATCCCACTGACTAAGATGTTGATTGGTACCTTCATCGGTACAACCGCAGCGATTGTTCCACTAACGATTGGCGCTATCCCATTCGTGGCTCGACTTATCGAAAGTGCGCTACTTGAAGTACCAACAGGTCTAGTAGAAGCAGCTCAATCAATGGGCGCAACACCAACACAAATCATCAATAAGGTTCTGCTTCCTGAAGCACTTCCGACTATCATCAACTCAGTAACGATTACGTTAGTGACTCTGGTGAGCTACTCAGCAATGGCCGGAACTGTAGGCGGCGGTGGCCTAGGTGATGTCGCGATTCGTTACGGATTCCACCGCTACGATGTGACCATCATGGCTGTGACAGTAGTAATGTTGATTGTGCTTGTACAAATTATTCAATCAATCGGTGATTCATTGGTTCGCCGCGTTGACCACAGATAAAGACTCAGCGTTAAAACGCAAACTATCTAAGACAAGAGTCGTCTGAACCAAATTAAATAGATTTATTAAAAGGAGATTATTATGAAATTTAGCCTTAAAGGTTTACTGACTATCGCAGCGGCAGCTTCAGCGCTAGTACTAGCAGGTTGTGGCGAGAAAGAAGTGGATACTTCTAAAATCAAAGTTGGCGTAATGGCAGGTGCTGAAGCACAAGTTGCAGAAGTAGCAGCTAAAGTAGCAAAAGAGCAGTACGGCCTAGATGTTGAGTTAGTGACGTTCACAGATTACGTAACACCAAACGCAGCGCTAGATGACGGTTCTATCGATATCAATGCATTCCAACACGCACCGTACCTAGATCAGCAAGTGGCTGACCGTGGTTATAAGCTAACAATCGCTGGTAACACGTTTGTTTACCCAATTGCGGGTTACTCTAAAGAAGTTAAATCGGTAGACGAAATCCAAGACGGTGCTCGTATTGCTGTACCAAACGATCCAACTAACCTAGGTCGTTCTCTACTGCTTCTTGAGCAACAAGGTCTACTTGAACTTCGTGAAGGCGCTGGTCTTCTAGCAACCGTTCGTGACATTGTGGGTAACCCTAAGAACCTAACGATTGTTGAACTAGACGCAGCTCAACTGCCACGTTCTCTTGATGATGTTGCACTGTCTATCATCAACACAACTTATGCGAGCTCTATCAACCTGACTCCGCAAAAAGACGGCATCTTCGTTGAAGACAAAGACTCTCCATATGTAAACCTAATCGTTTCTCGTGAAGACAATCTAAACGCTGAAAATGTACAGAACTTCGTAAAAGCTTACCAAACTGAAGAAGTGTACAACGCAGCTTCTGATATCTTCCAAGGTGGCGTAGTTAAAGGTTGGTAATCAACTAAACGACAGCACTGTATAGATACCCGAAGGGGCTGACATAACGTCAGCCCCTTTTTATTGGTTATGATTTACAAGAAAGTTCGACTTACCACCAAGCTTCCACTTGCATACCAACACTCACTTCACTGTTTTTACCTTCACCGAAGGCATTGTCGTTTTCAGCATCGTTTAGGTAAGTCGCAAAGATACGGAATTCAGGACGAGACCAGAAGCCCACTTGTGGAACCCAGGCCTGAGCGATTGTGAATTTACCACCCGCCCCATCTTTGTTATCGATAGTTTCAACAAAGCCACCAATTTCAAGAATGGTGCGCATACGCTTGTCCCACTTGTAAAGCGGGCGAATTACCGCACTGAAAGAATCATCATCGCTATTATTGGCGCCAACACCGGTTGATACTGCATAACGTACTGTGTGGCCAAACTCGATGTTCTCGCCAACCGCAAGCACGCCCCAGTTAATCAATCGGAAACCCTCGGCGTCATTATTGTTTGCATCACGTACGATGCCCTTACCGGTACCAAACGTTGTCATCTGCTCGGCATAGCCAGAGTTAGCAACCTGTAGAATCGTTTTGTTGAAGCCACCAGAAAGGTTTTGATTCAAACTTGCCGTTAACATTACGCTGTCATCCGCGTCGATCGTTTGACCTTGTTTTTCATTGGCGAAGTTCATATCAATGCCGACCTCAAGATCCGCATTTTTCCACAATGGAATCCCGGCATAGCGCACGTCTGCAATCATGGCTGTGGTTTCTTTGCCATCAAATACATCACCCGTAACGGTGTCTTGAATCAAAGCTACCGATAATTTACCTGGGCCCATATTGATGTGTTCAACACCAGCACCAATACCACTTACGTCCCAGTAGTAGTTGTCAACGATGTGTACATCATGACGCTGGTAGTAACGTTCACCCGCCCAAATTCCAATGTCCTTATCTTCAAAAAGCCCCACAGCCTGAACATTCAATTGCACCACATCAACGCTTTTATCCGCCGCGTTTTCATCTTGGCCTTGCCAGTACGACAACATGGAATCAACTAAAAATGAAACGTCGTCCTCAGCATACACCTCTTTCTTAAAACCAAACTCACCATACAGGTCATTTTCGTTGCCGAGTCGGCCAACTTTACTCACCTCCCACTTGCTGTTTGAGCCGCCTTCATTACTCAGGCCAACGCCTCCGCGCATGTAACCATTGAACTCCAATGGCGTGGTTTCATCAGCGTATAAATTAGAGGCAAGTAAAGCAGTAGAGAGTGCAGCAGCAATAGGTAACAGTTTCATCGTCCATTCCTTTCAGATCTAGAATCAGGTTATTTTTATATATGGGAACATTCCCATGGGATCGATCCCATTTATATTGAGAAGAATATAAATTGAAAGAGAACTGATTGATTATTGTGATCAGGCTAACTATTGAGGTAACTAAAAGTTGATGGGTGTTGGATTATTTCTATGAATACGTTGGAGCTACAAAAAGAGGGGTATATCACGTTCTGTACCTACTTGAGGGGGAACAGTAGCTAACAATTAGGGAGTAATAAAGATTGGGGAAAGATAGCTTGTGAGTCGCGAAATCGAGTAAAAAAAAGATGGTAAACGATTAATATAAAAGGGGAAATCGATATCGGAGCACTTAAGCAATACTCCGATATCTAAAATATGACGTTTAAATAACCACAGAAGGGTTACTTCAGGTGATCCCAAGAGATGTTTGACACCAATCGACAGTCATCACACTTGAAATAGAAAATATCGTGAATAGGCGCATCAAGCAGCCATTCGCCACCACATTGTGGGCATTTACGCTCTTTTTCAGCTTTTAAGCTAATGCCGCCCACACGGTATAAGTAGTAATACGTTGGGATCTTAGTGAGGTACTCAATGCGCCCTCTCAAGCCCCAGCCGCGTTTGAACAATACGCTTTTGGTATCGCTAATCTCGGTCAGCGTTGCATGTTCAGCACGGCAACCCCCGCCCATTTGTACTTCATCACAGGCTTGCCATTCAGTCTGCCATTTCAACACGGCTTTATGGTCACCATTGAAGGTTGGCGGGTTGCGATACAAAGGGATTGGTAGCAAGCTATCGCCACTACGCAACGGCGAACAGGTATGCACGAATGTCGTGTATAACACCTGCCAACTTGGCGTTTCATCTTCTGCCACTTCTTCGGAATTAAGATCTCGACCAAGCAGACGCATCTTAGGTGCTAATAAACTCGCAGCTGATAAGCGTTCAAAACAGACCTTTACGAAATCTGAATGATTACGTGGGTGTAAGCTGTCTTGCTCTGGGCACACAACGCGAACATAGAATTCGCCGTCGCCCATCACGATTGGAAACTCACGGCCTAGCACTTGTCCGTTGTAACGAAGTGCATCCATCAAGCCATTAACTGCCTTATCGACAGCGCTGACCGTTGTGTTATCAAAACACTCAAATTGAAGCTCTAGTACGTACATCTATTTATACCGCTGGTTGTAGCTTTTCTAAAAATTCTGCCAATGTCTCGGCTAGTACATCACGATTTTTGGTGCCTAAGCGCTCTAGGATCACGTTACCCGTCAGATTACAGATAGAGATAACATCAAGCTCTGCATCGGTCGCGGCAATGAAAACCGTTGGCTTTAGCTTTAAACGACGCTGAGTGACTAAGTGACCTAAAATATTTTCTTGCAGGCATTCGAAGTCTTCATCACCCCAAATCTGTAACAGAGTCAATTCGTTACCATCGAAGGTCGCGTTCATATCTGCGCTGAATTGTGCACCGTAGAAAGTCTTAATGTCTTCATGCAGAGTCAACTCAATACCGGTTTCAACGTTGGTGAAATCCGCGAATTGCTCACGTGGATAGTGCTTCCACAACACGGCGTCGCCACTCTTTTCTTCTACGCATGGCGATACGATGTCCACCAACTCCTCATTACGAGGTAAGCTTTGGTGTTGCTGCTGCCACGCGTCAACGTATCGCTGACTAAAAGAAAGTAGTGCGTCTTGAGCACGTTGAGTCATGAAAATCTCCTAAACACAAAATAATAAATAGAATCCGAGCCCTTTCAACACCGATTAAGCGATGACTTAATGACAGGGTAATGGGGATTCAGTAAAATCGACCCCATTCTAATCGAATTTGAAACGAAAGTATGAGCAAATATTCTGACGCAAAAGAGCTAGTGGGTTTAACCCTTGGCCAAAAAACTGAGTACTCTAACCAATACGATGCAAGTTTATTGCAACCAGTGCCTCGTAGCCTTAATCGCGATGATCTTGCGCTAAACGGCGAGCTGCCTTTTGTTGGTCATGATATTTGGACGATGTACGAGCTTTCGTGGCTAAACACCAACGGCCTACCACAAGTAGCGGTGGGCGAAGTTTTCATCCCAGCCACCAGCCAAAATTTAATTGAATCAAAATCTTTCAAGCTGTACCTAAACAGCTATAACCAGACTCAATTTGAAAACTGGGCTCAAGTCACTGAGCGCCTGACCCAAGATTTGTCTGCATGTGCAGGCGAACCTGTGGTTGTGAATGTAAACTCAGTAACCGACTACACGAACCAACCTATCGTGACGATGGAAGGTGACTGTATCGACAACCAAGATATCCAAATCACCAGCTATGATTTTGAAGCGTCACTGCTTGAAGGTGCTGCTGGCGAACAAGAAGTAGAAGAAACTCTGCATAGCCACTTATTGAAGTCGAACTGCTTGATCACCAACCAACCCGATTGGGGCAGCGTTGAGATCTCATATTCAGGCAAGCAAATTGACCGTGAAGCTCTGCTACGCTATTTAGTTTCTTTCCGTGAGCACAATGAATTCCACGAACAATGCGTTGAGCGTATCTTCACTGATATCATGAAATACTGTGCGCCATCGAAGCTAACCGTGTTTGCACGTTACACGCGTCGTGGTGGTCTGGATATCAATCCATACCGTTCAACAGAGCAAGATAGACCAAGCCACAATAAGCGTATGGCTCGCCAATAATCAGGCGTGAACCACCCACACTTATTTGAACCTACCAAATCTTTAAAGGGACATTGAAATGCGTTGGTTATACGTTGTTAGTCTATTTATTTTAAGCTTAAGCACATCGGTCAATGCGTCGGTTTATTCGTCGGCGCTACTCAATGAAGCCAATAACTTGGTTGAGATCGAGCCGAGCCAAGCAAAAAAAATGGCCAACAGTTACCTAACGCTGCGTGTCCTTTCTGATCAACGCGAGAAAAGCCCATCGGCGATTTCTCGCGAAGAGACGGACTCTTCTATTCGAACGCCAAACAGCAGCATCGATGCCTACAAAATCTTAGCGAAGGCGGAATACAACCTAGGCAACATTCGTATTGCGATTAAAAACATCGACAAAGCCTCTGAGCTCGCAAAAACCTATAAGCTTAATTACTTAAAGTTGGACCTTCAGATCCTAAAAGTTCGCTTACTTTGGCTAAGTGACAGAAAGTCAGCCACAGCAACAGCAGAGCTGACAAGTATTGAAGCAAACCTAGAATCGGTGAATAAAACCTTACGTTTAACAGAAGGTATTACCTATCGTTTGATCATGCTGAAAGCTGATATCGCCTCTTATGACAATAAGGTCGACGAAGCCGAGAAGTTCTACCAAGAAGCGAAAACCTACCTCGATCAGCGTTACTCAGAAAAAGTTACCATCGACTACCACATCTCGGTCGGTGAATTTTATCTAACACATAAAGAGTACAACCACGCACTCTCTGAGTTGTTGTATGGCTACTGGAAATCAGTAGAAGGTAACCTGAGTTCACGCTTAGCTAAGGTCAATCGCCTGCTTGCACAGCTTTTCTTTGAGCGCCAAGTCTTAGACAAGGCATTAGAACATCTATCTCAAGCTGCTGATTTTTACGATAACTTTGAAAACTCTCCCATATTAGCTCAAGTACTTAAAAAGATGGGTGATGTGTACTTCTTACAAGGTAAATATAACCTTGCTCTTGTGCATTTTTTCAACGTCCTTGACCACGAAAGTACCGACAGAGATATCCACCAAGTCATCGATATTCGTCTAAGTCTATCGGCAACTTACTTACGCCTCTATAACTACCCTCTAGCTGAGCAGTACTTAACCCGTGCCCTTGAACTGCTTGAGTACACCGACATTCCAAAACTGGAAGGTCGTGCTGCGCTATTATCAGCAGGATTGGCTTACCACCTGCAAGAGAGCGAACATGTGATCAAGCATGCGACACGTGCACTTGAAATATCGCGTCAGGTAGAAAATATGCGCCTGTCGCAACGCTCATACTATTTACTATCTTTGGGTTATGAACAGGCAGGTCGTCCACAGCAAGCATTGGCAAATCTCAAGCAATACAACAGCCTTGTCTCTTTAGAGCAGCAAAAACTCAACCGTGTTGGAGAAGACGCATTCCGCCAACAAAAAGAGTTTGCCGAACAAACCCTGCACTATGCAGGCCAAGAACAAGAGCTAGAGAAATACAAACTAGAACATCGTAAGTTCCAAAAGATTTCGTTTGCCCTATTCTTGTTCAGTATTGTCTTATTCTTCTTTGTGCTACGCCGAGGCTACCTCATTCAAACCTTAGCCAAAGAGGTCGATTCACTGCGTACCGACCTCTTTACGCATTCGCGTTCTAAGCTTCCTAATCTAAGAATGCTGAATGCGAAACTCTCAAATTCATTGGAACAAACCAGCCAAACCTTTGAGCAGTGGCAGCTTGGTGAACTGATTCATGAACCGCTCAACGACCGTTTACGCTTCGTGATGATTGACTTACCTTTCCTACGTAATATGTACACGCAGAACGGTTACAAAGCGGGTCTAGAACTTGAAGATGCTTTTGGCGAATTCCTCAAATCTAAGCTTGAAGGCCCAGCTCGTGTCTACCATTTCTCGGATGCGAACCTGCTTTATATCGAGCCCAACGCTGACCGTGATTTATCACCTGAAGCCCTGTTCAGAAAGATTCAATCTTGGGTTAATAACTTCGAACCCGAGCGAAACATCAACCGAACAGTCCGTATGGGCATCGCTGACTACCCGTTCCTGCCACGTGCTTACACTGCAATTAACGACCAAGAACTGCTCGACGTGTTATTGATGTCGACCAATCTAGCGCGTGAGATCAGTCTCAAAGAGCGCAGCAGCCAATGGGTATATTTAAAAGCTATCGATAATGCGCCCGCAGCGAGCCTTGCAACTGGTAACATAAGAGAAGCGTGTAAACATGCGATTAATCAAGGGTTAATAAAGATACAATCGTCATACCAGAATGAGGACAACATCAAAAAAATGCTAAAAGATGACTGATTTGCGAGCGGTTAAGAGCGGCAAGCCGTGACCTTATTTTTAGTTTTGTTATTATCGATGCAACGGAATTTCATCAAAATGATCGAGCTCGGTCTACGCGGCGCTAATTAATACATCTATGGGCATTCTTGAAAAAGACATTCAGGCGCAACTCCACCAGCTGAAACTTCAGTTGGAGCAGGTCCGTTTGACGCAAAGAGACACCTCGTTCAAATTTATTAGAGAACAAAAAGTTCTAAAGCGTATCGTCACATCTTTAAGTGACGCATGTGTTGGCAGTAACAGCCATTTAGATGAAAACCTCATTGCCCTTCGGGAAGAGCTAGAAAAGCAAAAAGACATTAGCTCGATGATCCCAAAGCTGGCAGTATTAGAAAGGATGCTTAAGCAGAAAACGTTGGCTATGGATAAACAGAACGGATATCTGGACGATAGCATTAAGCACAGTGGGGAAACGCTGCAACGCATAACAGGCCTTCCAGCACAGCTTAAACGCGACCTACGAAACTTACTTAGCTTCTCCGAATGCAATGGCAGTCAGAAAGTCGACCATGCCATGAAACTTCTCGGTATTTATGAGCGTGCCATTAAGATTATGGCGAATAACTCACGCACTCATTTTGCCGACGTTACGCATTCTCCGGAACAAGAACTCCTTTCCGACCTATCAAACGAATTACAACATCTGATCACTGAACTCGATTTCGAGGGTGAATCGGGTGATTTGCTTACCGATATTCGAGCGAAACTGCTACTGGGTGTTTCCACACAAAATCTGCTTGAGCTGACACTTCAGATCCTCAAACTGGTAATTGAAGGCACCAACCTAGAGCGTAAGAAGTCTGAACAATTTATCGATCAGCTAAACTCTTCGCTGGCCTCCAGTATCAAAACGGCAGACCAAAATGCCGATCAGAGCCAAAGTTACTTTGAGCACCGCCAAGGCCTTAACTCTGAGTTAAGTGAACTTGTCATTAAGAGCCAGAACTCTGTAGAGAAAGCGAAGGAAATTGATAGTTTAAAGCGAACGATTAATCCGCTACTCACTGAAATCGCCTCTCTTTCAGAAAGACTGAATCACGCAGAACAGAAAGAACAAGCTCTAATAGAGAGAATGAGTTATGGGAAGACTCAGTTAGATTCACTCTATGAAGTCACCCAAGATTACCGCAAGCGCTTAGAAGATCAGGCTCAGCGTATGCTACTTGACCCGCTCACAAAAGTTTACAATCGCACCGCCTTTACTGATCGCTTAGAGCTTGAGTATCGCCGTTGGATTCGAGCACAACACTCACTGCGCGTAGTGCTGCTCGACATCGACAACTTCAAAGCCATCAACGACAGCTTTGGTTATACCGCGGGTGATAAGGCACTTAAAATCATCGCGAGAACAATTACTAAAGAAGCAGGCACAACCGATACCGTGGCTCGCTTTTCTGGAGAAGAGTTTGTCTTGCTGTTGCCAGAACAAACCGATGAATATTGCCACCAAGTGATTCAAAACATCCAAGCTCAAGTAAGCCGCCTACCCTTTAAGTTCCGTGACCAACAAATCACAATTACCTTGTGTGCGGCAAGTACTCAGTTTAAAGAGTCTGATACGCCTGAAGAAGTATTAGAGAGACTTAATAAGACGCTAAACAAAGCAAAGCAACGCGGTACCAACCAACTTGTTTGGAACTAAGCCAGCCTTAGATTTAATTTATTTCATTTTTTCAAATACTTATCACATACCATTTCCCTCAATGTTTGCTAAGCTAATGATTAACATTCGCTTAACAAGCATTCTTGGCAAGCAATGCTGTATATACGCTCTTAATTTATTTTATATTAGCTCTTAAGCATCTATACATCTGCTATTAAGCACCCATGTATATACCGTTAAGCACCTGTATATAGACTGTTAAGCAAGATTATATAATCCATTAAGCAACGCTGTCGTAACCGTTTCGTCTGGTTAACTCTCTCACCTTTAACCAAACACTTTCAACGTTTGCTTCTCACTCTCGAGCCAGAGGGTCACTTCAACGTCCCCCTGCTCTTTTCAACAAGGAGGCACTATGATCACTCATATCAGCCCTGCCGGTAGCATGGATTTACTCTCTCAACTTGAAGTTGAGCGTCTTAAGAAAACCGCGTCTAGTGATCTGTACCAACTGTATCGTAACTGTACGTTAGCGGTACTTAACTCGGGAAGCCACACCGACAACTCCAAAGAGTTGCTCGACAAGTATCAATCGTTTGATGTTGAAGTCGTGCGACGTGAGCGTGGTATCAAGCTCGAACTGAGCAACCCACCAGAGCATGCCTTTGTCGATGGTGAAATCATCAAGGGTATCCAAGAGCACCTATTCTCAGTACTGCGTGACATTGTCTACGTCAACATGCATCTTGCAGACAACCAAAGGCTCAACCTGACTAATGCCACTCATATTACCAACCTCGTATTTGGTATTTTGAGAAATGCAGGCGCACTTACGCCGGGCATCGAACCTAACCTGATCGTGTGTTGGGGTGGCCACTCAATTAACGCCACTGAATACCAATACACTCGTGAAGTAGGTAATGAACTTGGCCTACGTGAACTCAACATCTGTACGGGTTGTGGACCAGGTGCGATGGAAGGGCCAATGAAAGGCGCTGCGATTGGTCACGCTAAGCAGCGCTATACTGATCATCGTTACTTAGGGCTTACCGAGCCTTCAATCATTGCTGCTGAGCCACCAAATCCGATAGTGAACGAATTGGTGATCATGCCAGATATCGAGAAGCGTCTTGAGGCATTCGTTCGTATGGCGCATGGCATCATTATTTTCCCTGGTGGCCCCGGTACGGCTGAAGAGTTGCTGTATATCTTAGGGATCATGATGCACCCAAATAACGTCGACCAACCCATGCCGATTGTATTAACGGGTTCAAAAGAGAGTGAAGCTTACTTCCGCTCTATCGATAAGTTCATCGGGGAAACCCTCGGGGAAGAGGCTCAGAAACACTACGAAATCGTGATTGATGATCCAGCACGCGCAGCGAAAATCATGAAACAAGCGATGCCAGATGTACGCTCTCACCGTAAAGAGACCGGCGATGCTTATAGCTATAACTGGTCACTGCATATTGAGCCTGAGTTCCAACTACCCTTCGATCCGACACATGAGTCTATGGCGGCACTTGATCTTCATATGGACCAGAAAACAGAAAGCCTTGCGGCTAATTTACGCAAAGCGTTTTCTGGCATTGTGGCCGGAAACGTCAAAGCCGAAGGTATTCTAGAGATAGAGAAACACGGCCCATTCCTGATTGATGGCGACAAAGAGCTGATGACCAAAATGGACCAACTGCTGAATGACTTTGTTGAACAACATCGCATGAAACTACCGGGTGGCACTGACTACGTTCCTTGCTATAAAATTATGCCTAGCAGCGAATAACGACAAGTGACTGATAACAGGCCACAAGCATAAAGCTAAACAACTCATGACGTTTACGTCGCCAACGTTTCAACTCACCAAGTGATACGTTACTATAAGGGGCTAGCAGCCCCTTATTTATTGCCTATTTAGTGGAAACTTATGTCTATCCATCTTGTTATTATCGATGCTTTGAATCTCATCCGACGCGTTCACTCTGTTCAGCCGGACCCAACCGATATTGCAAGAACCATCACCACCACTGCTCGTACTCTTAATCGCATCCTAAAAGAATCAAAGCCAACCCATATCATTGCAGTATTTGATCATCATTTACAAGATCGAGGCTGGCGCGCTGAAGTCCTTCCTGCCTACAAGCAAAACCGCAAGCCGATGCCTGAACCATTAATGAAAGGCCTTGATGCTATCCAACAAGCTTGGTGGGAATTAGGGATTGATTCACTGCTATCTGATGGTGATGAAGCGGATGATCTAGTCGCTACTCTCGCTAAGAAAGTGGCCGATCACGGAGAAACGGTCACCATCATCTCGACGGATAAGGGCTACTGCCAACTGTTATCACCAACGCTACAGATCCGTGATTACTTTCAGCACCGTTGGTTAGATAAACCCTTTATCGAAGCGGAATTTGGCGTAAAACCTGAACAGCTTGCAGATTACTGGGGATTAACGGGCGTTAGCTCAAGCCAAGTGCCGGGGATTCCTGGAGTTGGGCCAAAAGCGGCTAAAGAGATATTAACCACGTATCCAGATATAGAAACGGCATTCCTAGCTGAAGACTTACCGAAAAAGTATCGCAAGAAATTCGATGAGCATATTGAATCGGCTCGTGTATGCAAGCTCGTTTCAGCACTCAAAACAGACATCGATTTGGGCTTCAATCTTCAAGATATTCGCTTCTCTGGCAGCCAAACTTAACACTTCTGGATGTTCATCTTTTCTGTTGTGTTCTCCGTTACATTCACAACCTAATCATAATGTTAATCAATACCTTATCGAGTATTGATTAACATCTAGCCTTCATCACAGTCTTATTGATATAAGTATTTAATTTCATTGCTCCAATAAGGAGAAACACAATGAAAAACATACTATTACTATCATTAACTACCCTCTTACTTAATATCGCGCCTCTTGCTGTCGCAACCGAAGCCTGTGGTGAACATCTAGTCAAAGGTTTGCCTTCAGAATTCTCTGATCAAATGCTTTGTCGAACCGGTTATGCCATTGGCTACAACTATTCCATGAAGAATGCTGATTGGGTCGCCTATCATGTCACCGCAGAAAGCGTCAATGGACAGTTCAAACGAAGTAACCGCTTTAAAGCCGATTCAGAACTCCCCGAATACGCCCAATCAACACTAAGCGACTACTCCAAATCCGGTTATGACCGTGGCCACCTTGCTCCGTCTGCAGCAATGGACTTCAGCGAAATATCGATGCAAGAAAGTTTCTTACTAAGCAATATGTCACCACAGCTTCCAGGGTTTAATCGAGTTGGTTGGCGATTGCTAGAAGAGCATGTACGTGACCTTGCCAATGAATATCAAGAGCTCTATGTGGTGACAGGCCCAATTTATGACGGGAATGAAACCTTTATTGGCAATGGCGTTATGATTCCAAGTGCATTCTACAAAGTGATTCTCGACCCGTATTACAACGATGCGATTGCTTTTATTGTGCCGCACCGTGATGTATCAAGCAGTGAACTCGAAAGCTTTGTCACAACCATTGATGAAGTAGAAGCTCGCACTAACTTGGATTTTTTCTCAAACACTAGCGATGATGTCGAAAGCAATATGGAAGCAATGCTTTGGGAAATGTGGCCTACCTCAGAGTAAACCTCTCATAACAAAAAAACGCTCCTTATGAGGAGCGTTTTGTATGTTCATTAACCGCGTATTAGTACGGTGAGATATTCGAAAGCGACTGAATATGCACCGTGATCTCTTCGCGATCATGGTATAGGTGCTTCGCCTGCATCTTGAATTTAACTTTGTTATCAATCAGGAACTGTTTCAGGTTCTCGATATCCTGCAGTACTTCATCGTAACGGCCTTTCATTGGCAGTTTAAGGTTGAACAATGCTTCTTTCGCCCAGCCTTTGATGATCCACTCACCCATTAAGTGAGCAACACGAGCTGGCTTCTCAACCATGTCACAGATAATCCAAGTCACGTTCTTACGGTCAGGTTCAAATTTAAAGCCATCCACCATATGGTGCTTGATTTGACCCGTTTCCATTAGGCTGTCCGCCATCATGCCGTTGTCAACACAGTGAACGAACATAGAACGCTTAACCAGCTGGTAAGTCCAACCACCTGGACACGCACCTAAATCTACGCCCCACATACCTGGAGCAAGACGCTCATCCCACTCATCACGAGGGATGAATACGTGGAACGCTTCTTCTAGCTTCAATGTAGAACGGCTTGGCGCATCTGATGGGAACTTCAAACGAGGAATGCCCATAAAGAACTGTGAGTTATTGGTTGGGTAAGAGTAACCGACCAAGCAATGACCCGGAGCGATAAAACATAAGTGAAGCACAGGCTTCTTAACATTGTCTTTCGCAGTCATCAGGCCTTTACCACGCATAGCTTGACGCATTGGCACGGTAAACTTACGGCAGAACTTCAAAAGCTCTTTCGCTTCATTGGTGTCTGGCGTTTCAATACGGATATCGCCACAACGTGGGAAACCTTCTTTCTCAGAAAGCGCCTCAAGAATTGGAGAGATACGATCATCAGTCGGAAGATCTTTGATTTCAGCTGCTACCGCGATCATTTGACGAGCAAAGATCAGCGATTGGAAGTCGATCTCTTTAACCAATTTATCGGCTTCGCCTGCTTGATAACATTCAAACAATACAAAGCCTGTATTGTTCTTTAAGCGAGGAAAACCAAACACTTCCAGTTGTGTTGCCTTGTCTTGAATTTCGCCAGCACATTCTTTTTCAAAACCAGAGCGACAATAAAGTAGTACGTGTTTCACTGAGTTACCTCTTTTATATTCAAAGCAGCGAAGGAGAAGACTCCCCAACCAATGATAAATAGTAGACCACCAAACGGAGTGATAGGGCCAAACCACTTTATTCCTGTCAGTGCCAAGCCATAAAGGCTGCCACTAAAACAAAGGATGCCGATGATAAAGCAAATTGCCGCAATGAAAAAATATTTTTGTGATTTAGCGCCAAGTTTCATCTGCAGCAGAGCGCCACACGCCAATATCGCCAAAGTATGGATAAACTGATACTGAACACCCGTCTCAAACACGCCTAGCAGATATTCTGGCAAGATAGCTTTCAACCCGTGAGCCGCGAAGGCACCAAGCATCACAGCAATCGCACCAGAGATACCTGCAAACGTGAGTAAATACTTACTTCTCATTGAGTACCTCTTTGATAAACGCTGACAGCTTCTCAACGGTTAAGGCAATATTCTGCTGCTCTGTGTAACCAGAGCTCTTACGAGGCTTAAAGCTGTGATCACCGTCTGGGATAAATTCAACACGAATAGAATCCGACAGGTCGAAATCGGTAAACTCTTCACGCTTACCAAAGGTATCGCGCTCACCCTGCAAAATAAGACATGGCTTTTGTAACTCAGCTAAGTGCTCACCTTTGTACTTCTCTGGCTTACCTGGAGGGTGGAAAGGAAAGCCTAAACAGGCCATCGCTGCCACCTTATCAACTTCAGACAAATGGCTCGCCATACGCCCTCCCATCGATTTACCGCCAATCACAAGCTTATCGGCATCGCACTGCTTAATGATGTCTTGGTAAGCTTCAAGCAGCTTAGGGGCTCTGTCAGGTGGACGACGCTTGCCATCTTCAGCACGTTTAATCATGTAAGGGAAATTAAAACGAATCACTCGTATCCCTTTAAAGGCTAACCCTTTTGCCACCGACTGCATGAATTCATGATCCATACCTGCGCCAGCACCATGTGCAAAGACAAAGGTGATTGGATTGTCTTCACCATCAATGATGACGTTATTCATCGAGTAAATCCTCTTGTTCACTTTGCGCTTTCGCCAGCATCCAATCGCGGAAGGTGGCGATACGGCCCATATCGGCTTGTTTTTCATGACAAACCACATAGAAGGCATTCTTGCTCACCAACACTTCATCAAAAGGCGCAATCAAACGACCCGCTTCGATTTCAGGTTGCGCCAACACGTTGTTACCCAGTGCAATGCCTTGGCCGTGAGCTGCCGCCTGCAACACCATGGTTGAGTGGCTAAAGATAGGACCGTGATTGACGTTTACCCCATCGATCCCATTTTGCTTAGCGAACTGCTTCCAATCCTTTCGAGAAGTATCATGCAATAGCGTATGGCATGCTAAATCGCTTAGAGATTCTAATGGTTTGGTACCAAGCAACACTGAAGGTGAGCAAAGAGGGATCAAGTATTCTTGATAAAGCTTATCGGCTCTAAGCCCCGACCAGTTGCCTCGACCATAATAAATAGCTACGTCTACGTCATCGGTCAGCGAGCCTTCATCCATATCAACGGCTTTAATTCGTACGTCGATATCAGGCTCTTGCTGATTAAAGTCTGCAAGCCTTGGCACTAACCATTGAATGGCAAAGCTTGGCGGTAAGCTGATGGTCAATGCGCCCTTCTCACTTCGCTCAAGCACTTTATCCGTCGCTTCTGCCAGTGATGTAAAAATATCTTTGATGTCTAAGAAGTAGCTCTGACCTTCTTCAGTCAGCAGCAAAGAGCGATTTCTTCGACGAAACAGCTTCAAAGACAAGAATTCTTCAAGCGCTTTAATCTGATGACTCACTGCAGCTTGAGTAACAAACAACTCTTCTGCAGCGCGCGTAAAACTCAAGTGTCGAGCAGCGGCTTCAAACACTCTTAGCGAGTTTAATGGGGGTAATCGACGAGACATAGGTACTCTCTAAATAAGCATTAGTTTTTTTTATCTGAAACATTATAATTTGTCCATTGCCTAGCGGCCAGAGAAATTCTATATTTCATCCCGCAGCAGCTAGCCTGAACGGCTTGATTCTCTCTAGAATCAATTGGTTTAGCTCCTGCGATGTTGTGTTTGCAAACTCGTTCTTTTCGAGTTGGGTAGAGTTCTACCAAATGTTTTGTTGCAGTTCTATACTGAAACGAGACATGTACTTCCTGTATTTATTTTGACCTGTCTGTCAAATTTGTTTACACCGCCTTATGGGCGGTGTTTTTTTATGTGCAAAGAAAAATAACAACAAGTTTATCAATAGCTGTGCTAATTAATCCTTGTTATTTTTCATCGTTAATCACAGAATTAGACACCCACTCAAATAATCAACTGAACACATACAAATAGAACCATTGAATAGCACTAAAAAGTAACAGAGTTCCTCAGATACTCACACTTCTTCGGTCACCTACAAGCCAACTCAAACCCCATCATTTCAATCTCAGAACCTCAAGACAGAGCATGATGATAACTCGACAAACTCACGCCTCTTACTGCCTACTGTAAAACATTCACAATAGAAAATAAAAAAGCCGCTTACTTTTCAGTAAACGGCTTTGCAAAATATTCGGCTACTCTATACCACTATGGGCGGTAAACCTTCACGTTATGGAAGCCTTGCTCTTTTAGATAAAGTGCCTGTAGACGGCTCATTACACCACGGTCACAGTACAGCAAGTACTCTTTTGCTTGGTCCAAGTCACCAAACTGAGTCGAAAGCTTGAAGAACGGGATATGTTTAATTTCAACACCATCGATCTCTAGTGGGCTTTCGTCTTCTTCGTCTGGGCTACGGATATCAAGAACGATAGCGTGCTCAGCAACAGCTTGAACTTGTTCAACTTCAGGCGCTTGCTCTTGGCTCTCTTTCTCGATGTCACGGATATCCATAACTCGAGCGTTCTCGATCACTTGCTCCAGCACTTCAAAGTTAAACCTAGCTTCTTCTGCTTCTAATTTGCCTTTCTTCGCTTTCACTGTTGGCTTCTTAGAAATAACACCACAGTACTCAGGCATTACTTTCGCGAAGTCTTCGGTGCCAATCTTACGAGACAGGTCGATGATGTCTTCTTTGTCCCAGTTAATAAGCGGACGAAGGATCAAAGTATCGGTCACGTTGTCAATGTGGCGAAGGTTAGTTAACGTTTGGCTAGAAACCTGACCTAATGCTTCACCGGTTACTAGGGCTTCGATACCGAAGCGTTCTGCAACCATACCACCAGCACGCATGAACATACGCTTAAGAACCACGCCCATTTGGCCATCTTCAACGTTCTCAAGAATCTCTGCGACTACCGGTTCAAAATCGATAGAGATGAACTTCACCTTTGCCGATGAGCCGTATTTATCCCATAGATAGTGAGAAACTTGCTTAACACCAATTTCGTGCGCAGGGCCACCTAGGTTAAAGAAGCAGTAATGCACTTTAGAGCCACGTTTGATGTGCAAGTAGCTTGAAACGCCAGAATCGAAACCGCCAGAGATCAAGCTAAGCAGATCTTCTTGAGTACCTAGAGGGAATCCGCCTAGGCCTTTATGACGTTCAATAACTTGGTTTAGCTTTTCGTTCTCGACTTCAACTTTAACGGTAATATCTGGATTTTTCAGTTTTACTTTTGCTGATTCAACCGCTTGGTTTAAACCACCACCTACGTAGCGTTCTAGCTCGATAGAAGTAAAGTCATGTTTACCACGACGCTTGGCTCGCACAGAGAAAGTCTTGCCTTCAATAAGAGCACCGCTTCGTTCAAGAACTTGCTCGTAAATATTGTGCAGGTCTTTAAATTCTGATTGCTGAACCTCAAGGGAGTGATGAATACCCGGAGTTTGCGTCAATACTTCGAGTGTTTCTTTAAAGTACTTGTCGCTCTCAGACGTCACTTCGATGTAGTCACGGCGGTTGAAGACAGCCACAGACTCAGTACGACGCTGAAGAATAGTACGAATATTACGTTCTAGAATCTTTGTGAAGCGCTTACGCACCGATTCACTTTTAATAAAAATTTCCGGATGAGGCTTAACAATAAATTTCATAGTACTTTCACGCCAATAAGGTTCACAAATTTTAGTAGGTTCATCACCACGTAAAAGGTCATTTCACATAGTTATTGAAGCAATAATAGATCAATATTAAATCTAAGGGCGCGAATTATACATGAGAAAGTGAAGCAAGGAAAAGAGTGGTTGCTTTAACCCGATAATTAAACCGCCTGTTACTAAAAGTAGCAGGTTTCAAAACGACATAAATACCGCTGAGAGCATCATTGAAGACCAAAAAACAAAAAGCCCAACCTCATCATAAGGTTGGGCTTTCGATGCTATCTGCTGACTAATGTATGTATATCTATCTAACGTCTGTATATCTTACGTATGTGTACCTGAAGACTAATCGCTGTCTCTCCGCCTACTACTGACCAATAACAGGTACTTCATCACTGTAAAGCGGCTCACCCTGCATTATGCTGATTTCAACACGGCGGTTGAGGCTACGCTGCCATTCAGTATCGTTCGGCTCTACTGGCTCTGTGTCGGCCATACCGCGCACTCTCAAGCGTTGATGAGAGAAGCCACGCACCTTTTCCATCTCTTGAGCCACAGACACCGCACGCTGCGATGATAGGTCCCAATTAGAACGATAAAGCTCTGAATCAAGTCTCTGATTATCGGTGTGGCCAGAAATACGAACAATACCTGGTACATCTTTTACCAATTCAGCCACCTGTCTAACCAATGGTCGAAACTTAGGTTGTAGGAAAGCAGAACCCGACGGGAACGCGCCTTTCTCACGAATTCGAATGACGATCTGCTGGCCAAGGTTTTCCACCTCAATCGCGCCTTGGTCGATCTCTCGCTCCAACGCTTTCTTGATACTTTCCATCAAGGTTTCCATCTCTTGCGATTGAGCTTCAGCTTGCTGTTGCTGTTGGTCTGACTCAGAGTTTTGATTGTCGTGAGTTGAAACCTCTGGCGACTTGCCTCCCGTCATCTTGCCTTGGTCACGCATTGTGCCGCCAGCACGCTCAGATTCACCTTCATGAAACTCAAGCGTTTGCTGTGTAATATCAATGGTCTGCTGCATGATCACATCGATAGGAGTCGGCTCTGGGCGACCAGGGCGAAACTCTTGTGCAATGATGCTAGTCCCTTTAGGAATATCTTTCACTTCCAAGCGGTTTTGTACACCAAACGCAAATTTCATCGAGCCAGCGATCTGTTTGAACTTCAGTACGTCCATCTCAGAGAATGAGAGCAGCAATACGAAGAAACACATCAGCAGTGACATCAAGTCAGCAAATGTCCCCATCCATTGAGGTAACCCCGGAGGAGGACATTTGCATGGATTTTCTTCATCCATCTTCAAATCCTCTTACGCGGGTTCACCATCAATCGTGCGCTTACCTTCATTGAGGTAGCTCTTGAGGTAACCATCGATAACTCGTGGGTTCTGGCCATCTTGAATCGCTAATACACCATCCATAACCAAACGACGGTTGAGTGTCTCTTGGTCACGACGCAGCGCAAGCTTGTCCGCAATTGGAAAGAACACCATGTTCGAAAGAATTGCACCGTACAGGGTCGTTAAAAGTGCTACCGCCATCGCAGGGCCGATCGCTTTTGGATCATCCATGTTAGAAAGCATGGCAACCAAGCCAACCAAGGTACCAATCATACCCATAGCGGGTGCTACATCACCAAATGCAGAGAACACCTTCGCGCCCTGCTCATGACGCTCTGTGGTTAATGCGATGTCTTTTTGCAGTGCAGCACGCACCACATCACCATCATGGCCATCTACTAATAGGTCGATGCCCTTTTGCATGAAACTGTTGCTGATTTCCATTTCTTCAAGTGCCAAGAAGCCACCCTTACGTGCTGCATCCGCCATCTCTACCACTTTAGCGATAAGATCTTCAGGCTCATCGGCCTTAAACATAAATGCTTTGCCAGCGATTTTGGTTGCTCCAAAGAATTGTCCCATGGTGAACTTCATTAGAACAACAAACGTTGAACCACCCACCACGATCAAAATGGATGTCGTGTCATAGAACATCCCGAGGCTTCCACCTAGGATCATTGCCATGATTACAAAGGCAAATCCACCAATCAAACCTATTAGGGTTGCTAAATCCACTGAGCACTCCTCATGCTTTTTTGTAGCTCTACGTCGACGATAATCTTTTTATCGGCCAGACTATAAGATCTTTTAGTAAATTCTTGGCCTAAATATCACACTTTTCGTTTTTGAATCACAATTATTGGCTTACTTTGCTCTTATCCTTAGCGCATAAACTCGATAAAGCTAAGGTTATTCAACCAAAGTGAGTTCAAGCCCCTTAAAAACGAACTTTCTAGCAAAATTTCTTGGTTACATTTGACCATCTCAGCGGCCTAGGGTAACGTTCGTTCATATTTCCAAACGCAGATTTATTATGGCTACTAAGAAACCTGAAAATATGAGCTTTGAAGCGGCTATCGAAGAGCTTGATGGCTTGGTTGATCAACTAGAAAATGGTGATCTAGCTTTAGATGATGCGCTGAAAAAGTTCGAACGAGGCATCTCCCTCGCTCGTGCTGGTCAAAGTAAACTAAACGATGCTGAACAGCGTGTTAGCATCTTACTGCAAAATGATGAAAATGCAGAACTTAGTGACTTTAACCCACAACCAGAATAACGAATTGTATGAGATCCCCTATGATCGAGACTTTATTGTCTTATCAAGCACGTAATAACGAGCAGCTGAACCTTTGGCTTGATCGCCTGCCACACCAAAATCAGAACCTTATCAACGCGATGCGTTATGGGTTACTTTTAGGCGGCAAACGCGCACGTCCATTTCTTGTCTACATTACAGGGGAAATGCTCGGCTGTACCGCTGAAGAACTCGATACTCCAGCTTCTGCAATCGAATGTATTCATGCCTATTCTCTGATTCACGACGACCTTCCAGCAATGGATGACGATGAACTTCGTCGTGGCCATCAGACTTGTCACATCAAATACGATGAAGCAACGGCAATTTTAACTGGCGATGCCCTACAAACTCTCGCGTTTACTATACTTGCGGAAGGCACATTAAGTGCTGACGGGGAAAGCAATCGCGTTCGAATGATTCAACGCCTAGCAGAAGCATCTGGTGCACAAGGTATGTGCATTGGACAAGCTCTTGATATTGAAGCTGAAAACCGCTCTGTCACGCTAGAAGAGTTAGAAGAAGTTCACCGTAACAAGACTGGCGCTCTAATGAAGAGTGCGATTCGTTTGGGTGCTCTGGCTGCTGGCGAAAAAGCGTTTGAAGTGATGCCTCAATTAGATAAGTACGCCGATGCAATCGGGTTAGCCTTCCAAGTTCAGGATGATATTTTAGATATCATTAGCGATACCGAAACTTTGGGTAAACCACAGGGCTCTGACCAAGATTTGAACAAAAGCACCTACCCTTCTTTGTTAGGTTTAGAGGGCGCTCAAGAAAAAGCGCAAACTCTGCTACAGGAAGCGCTTCAAGCTTTGGCTGCAATCCCATACAATACCCAGTCACTCGAAGAGTTCGCCCGATACGTCATCGAGCGCAAGAACTAAGACAATAAGCGCGCATTACCTATGACTCTTGATATATCAAAGTACCCAACTCTTGCTTTGGCTGATAAGCCAGAGGATTTGCGTCTACTTCCAAAAGAGACGCTTACACAGCTTTGTGATGAATTACGTACCTATCTTCTTAACTCGGTGAGCCAGTCAAGTGGTCACTTAGCGTCAGGCTTAGGTACAGTAGAGCTAACCGTTGCTCTGCACTATGTGTACAACACGCCTTTTGACCAATTGGTTTGGGATGTTGGCCACCAAGCCTATCCACACAAGATTCTTACGGGTCGTCGCGACCGCTTGTCGACTATCCGTCAAAAAGATGGACTGCACCCATTCCCATGGCGTCAAGAGAGCGAATACGACACTCTATCTGTTGGTCACTCTTCAACATCGATCAGCGCCGGACTTGGTATGGCGATCAGTGCGAAGAAAGAAGGTAAGAACCGTAAAGTCGTGAGTGTGATTGGTGATGGCGCGATTACCGCAGGTATGGCCTTCGAAGCCATGAACCACGCGGGCGATATTCACAATGACATGCTGGTTATCCTTAACGATAACGAGATGTCGATCTCTGAAAACGTCGGTGCTCTAAACAACCACCTCGCTCAAGTTCTTTCTGGCAGTCTTTACACGTCAATTCGTGAGGGTGGTAAGAAAGTGCTATCAGGCGTTCCGCCAATTAAAGAGCTCGTTCGTCGTACAGAAGAACATTTAAAAGGCATGGTTGTCCCTGGCACCATGTTTGAAGAGTTAGGTTTTAACTACATTGGTCCAATTGATGGTCACGATGTCAATGAGCTGATTAAAACGCTGAAGAACATGAGAGATCTTAAAGGCCCTCAGTTCCTGCATATCATGACGAAGAAAGGCAAAGGCTACGAGCCAGCTGAGAAAGATCCAATTGGCTACCATGGCGTACCGAAATTCGATCCTGCACATTCAAGTCTGCCTAAGAGCACCAGCTCTAAACCAACTTTCTCTAAGATTTTTGGCGACTTCCTGTGTGATATGGCCGCTCAAGATCCTAAGCTAATGGCGATCACGCCAGCAATGCGTGAAGGTTCTGGCATGGTACGTTTCTCTAAAGAATATCCAGAACAGTACTTCGATGTAGCAATTGCTGAGCAACACGCTGTGACACTAGCAACTGGTATGGCGATTGCGGGTGATAAACCGATTGTGGCTATCTACTCAACTTTCCTACAACGTGGCTACGATCAATTGATCCACGATGTTGCAATCATGGATCTACCAGTTATGTTCGCTATTGACCGTGCAGGTCTTGTCGGTGCCGATGGTCAAACACACCAAGGTGCGTTCGACTTAAGCTTTATGCGCTGCATTCCAAACATGGTGATCATGGCACCAAGCGACGAAAACGAATGTCGCCAAATGCTATACACTGGCCACCAGCACACAGGCCCAAGTGCCGTTCGTTACCCTCGCGGTAATGGCATGGGTACTGAGATTCAAAGTAAGTTTACCGCTCTTGAGATTGGTAAAGGTCGTATCGTTCGCGAAAGCGAAAAAGCAAAAGATGGCTCGAAGGTCGCTATCCTAAGCTTCGGTACTTTCCTTGAAAGTGCACTTCAAACCGCAGACGCTATCGATGCGACAGTTGCAGACATGCGTTTTGTGAAACCGCTAGATGAAGCTCTGATCAAGCAACTTGCTGCTGACCACGATGTACTAGTGACTATCGAAGAAAACGCGATTGCAGGTGGTGCGGGTGCGGGTGTGATTGAATTCTTGATGCAAGAGAAGCTGCTAATGCCTGTATTGAACCTTGGCCTACCAGACAAGTTTATTGCTCAAGGTACTCAAGGTGAGCTGCATGAAGAGCTTGGCTTAGATGCGAAAGGTATTGAGAAGTCTATCTCCGACTACCTTGCCAAATAGCTTTCACAAGCAAACAGCATAAGCGACAAAACAAAAAAGGTTGGCCCTAGGGTCAACCTTTTTAGTATCTGCTAACTGATAAACTATTCGCTGTTTAGCTGTTTAGCTGTTAGTTATTAGCAATTAAGCCTGCTTAGCAACAAGGCTTAAGCACAGGTGCATCATAGTTCTCTGGTTCATCAGAGTAGATAGCAACGTTGAAGTTCTCAACCAAGCCTGTCTCTTCAACACACTGCTCTTGGAAGAACTGCTGAATCTCACGACGTTGACAGTGTGCTTCGAATGCTTCGTTGTCCGCCCAGATCTCATTGAATGCAATAGGGAAACTCTCACCCTCTGCAAATGGGCTCTGAATGTGACGAGTCACTGTATATTGGATACAACCGTCTTCACGCATTGTGTTTGGCTCTAGTGATTTCAGAACTTCAAACAACTCGTTCAATTTGCCTTCTTTAGGCTGAAATTGAGCAACACAGTAAACCTTCTTAGACATTGTAATTCCTTGTTTTTATCTATTATTGTTCGTTCTTTGGATATTGATTCTTAAACGAGCCAACCTGAAAAATGAGCCACTGCATACAGCGAAATCGCCGCCATAATACCCGCCACGATATCATCAATCATGATACCTAAGCCGCCGTGAACTCGCTTGTCTAACCAACCAATTGGCCAAGGCTTTACCATATCGAAAAAACGAAACAGAACAAAGCCAGCGAATAGCCATTTCCAATCATTAACAGGAATACCCAACAGCGGCACTAGGCCCATTGTGATCCAAAAGCCTGCAAACTCATCCCATACAATAGAGCCGTGATCGTGCACGCCCATGTCATCAGACGTCACTTGGCATATTTTGATACCAATAATGCAGCTCACAACCACAAGAATGACATAAATAGGGAAAGGTAACTGAACCAGCAATAGATAAAATGGGATCGACGCAAGCGTGCCCATGGTGCCGGGAATAATCGGCGATAAGCCACTACCAAAACCCGTTGCCAATAAGTGCCAAGGATTTTTAAGAGAAATAAGAGAAAGTGGGTTTGTCATCAATTAACCTTAAAGTGATCGTAACCAGTTAAGTTCCAACTCAGTGGTTCACCATTATTGTGTAATTCAAAATATTCTACAGGTCTTATCTGGCCAATGCAGGTGACTTTTGTTCCAGTGTGTGACAAAGCACTTTCCAATGAACCTTTATTCTCTTCCGGCACAGTAAAACACAGTTCGTACTCTTCACCACTGGTCAACGCATACTGTTGAGCCGAAGCAATATCAGATGCGAACTGGCGTAGTTCTGGAGAAATTGGCAGCGTACTCACATCAATGCTCGCACCAACCTGAGAGCGCTTAAGGATATGTTTTAAATCAGCAATAACACCGTCAGAGATATCAATAGCAGACGAAGCAAGGTTCACGAGCGCTTGACCAGCCAATACTCGAGGAACGCTCATATAGTGCCTTTCTTCAAGCTCAAGAGCATAAGGTTTGACTTTGTTCTGTTCTGGCTCAAGCAATACCTCTAGGCCGGCTTTGCTATCACCTAGGTTACCCGTGACGTAAATCCAGTCGCCCACTTTAGCGCCATCTCTACGCAGTGCTCGACCTTCTGGTACAAAGCCTTGTACAGTCAATGTCAGACTTAGTGGCCCCTTGGTTGTGTCACCACCAATTAACTGAATGCCAAAGTAGTCAGCGAGCTTGAAGAAGGAATCACAGAAGGGAGCAAGCCATTCTTCATCGACTTCTGGCATAGTTAACGCAAATGAAACCCAAGCAGGTGTCGCGCCCATAGCCGCAAGATCACTGATGTTCGAAGCCAAGGCTTTGTGTGCCACCCAAGCTGGGTTTGCTTCCGCTAGGAAGTGAGTGCCCGCCACTAAGGTGTCCGTACTGATCGCTATCTCAACATTGCCCGGCGCTTTGACCAAAGCACAGTCATCGCCAGCAGCCAGATGTACGTCTTTACGTTGTGGTTGTCGATTTACAAAATATTTTTCAATCAGGTTAAATTCGCCAGACATCACATGCCCTATCTTTAGTCTTCATACAAATCACCGTAATTATTGAGATTACAGAAATTTAGTTACAAAAAAGGCCAGCATAAAAGCTGACCTTTAGATTCAATATACGAACGTCTTATTTCTTACGAACGTGTGGTGCAGCTTTATCAAGCACACCGTTAACAAACTTATGGCTGTCTTCTGCTGCAAATACTTTTGCAAGCTCGATAGCTTCGTTGATAACCACTTTGTATGGTACATCTTCGCGACGAGTCATCTCGTACATAGCTAAACGTAGAAGCGCTAGTTCCATCAAATCCAGATCTTGCATAGGGCGAGATACGAATGGACGAAGCTTGCTATCAAGTTCCATGTGGCTAAGAGCAACACCAGTTAGTAAGTCGCGGAAGTATGCAACGTCTGTTTCTGGCATAGCTAGAGCAGGTTCTGCGGCATGATGCTCTTCTTCATCATACTTACCACCAGATAAGAACTGTTCTTCAACGGTAGCAATATTTTCTTTAGTAATTTGCCAAGAATAAATTGCTTGTAGAGCAAATTGACGTGCGTTACGACGTGCGGCTGGTTTCACACTGGCCCCCATTAGGAATCGATTTCAGAAAGAACGTTGATCATCTCAAGTGCGCTAAGTGCGGCTTCTGCACCCTTATTACCAGCCTTGGTTCCTGCGCGTTCAATAGCTTGATCGATCGTATCAACAGTAAGAACACCAAACGCTACTGGAAGAGAAAATTCCAGAGACACTTGTGCCAAACCTTTATTACATTCACTACAAACATAGTCAAAGTGAGGTGTACCGCCACGGATTACTGTACCAAGAGATACAATCGCATCGAACTTACCTGTTTTTGCAACGCGTTGCGCTACAAGTGGAAGTTCTACTGCACCAGGGCAACGAACAACAGTGATGTTGTCTTCGCTTACTTGTCCATGACGCTTTAAAGTATCGATTGCACCAGAAAGTAAACTTTCGTTAATAAAACTGTTGAAACGAGCAATAACGATAGCAATTTTTGCATTTGGCGCTGGGAAGCCACCCTCGATCACTTTCATAAGCCTTCCTTTAACTATTTTCATCAAGTGAGAATCGCCGGATTCTAGCACAAAACTGTGAGCAATATCTAATGCTAATTTAGAAGAACAGGCACCGGAGATGTAAAGATGATAACGCAGCGCTGCTGCCAACCTTACTGGAGCAGCAAGTAGCCAAGCTTGTGTATTCAACACGTTTTGAATCGGGCTTGGCTACTTTGCTCTTTTATCGAAATTAACCTCTAAAAGAGCTACTGAAATCATCGGTAAATTATGCCGCTATAAACGGACAGACGTCGGCTTACTCGCAAACATATTCAACAACGTTAAGGCCAAAACCACCCAATGCGTGGTAACGCTTAGTGCTTGAAGAAAGCAGACGCATATCGTGAACGCCTAGGTCTTGAAGAATCTGAGAACCCACACCAACACGACGAGAAGTACCTTGTTTCTTAGCCATGGTTGGTTGCTCATTCTTATCTTGAGCTTCGAATGTCTTCACTTTGTGGATCAAAGAATCAGACGACTCCTCGTTACCCAGAATAACCAACACACCGCCTTCGTCGCCAATGCGCTTCATCGCTTTATCTAGCGACCAACTACGCTCGGTACCGCGATCAGAATGAAGCAGATCGGTAAACGTATCATGCAGGTGAACACGCACTAAAGGAGCGCCTACAGACAAGTCGCCCTTTTGCATTGCGTAGTGGATCTGGTTATCGATCGTGTCACGGTAAGTCACAAGCTCGAAATCACCAAACTCTGTTGGAAGATGGCATTGTGCTACACGTTCAATCGTCGTTTCTGTGTTGTTACGGTATTCAATCAAGTCAGCAATGGTGCCTAGTTTGATATCGTGTTTTTCAGCGAAGACTTCAAGATCAGGGCGACGTGCCATGGTGCCGTCGTCATTTAGGATCTCAACGATAACAGATGCTGGCTCACAGCCTGCTAGACGAGCTAGATCACAGCCTGCTTCAGTGTGGCCTGCGCGTGTTAGAACACCACCTTCTTGAGCTGTCAGTGGGAAGATATGACCAGGTTGAACTAAGTCAGCCGCTTTCGCATCTTTTGCCACAGCCGCTTGAACGGTAACAGCGCGGTCTGATGCAGAAATACCCGTTGTTACGCCCTCAGCAGCTTCAATTGAAACCGTAAAGTTCGTCGTGTACTGAGCGTTGTTGTCTTGAACCATAGGCGCTAGACCCATGCGATTTGAACGCTCTTTGGTCAACGTTAGGCAAATTAAGCCACGGCCATACATCGCCATGAAGTTAATCGCTTCTGGCGTGACATGTTCTGCTGCCATGATCAAATCGCCTTCATTCTCGCGATCTTCATCATCCATCAGGATAACCATTTTTCCTAGGCGAATGTCTTCAATAATTTCTTGAGGAGTACTAATTGGCATTGTTCTATATCCTTTGAAATGGTTCTGCTTCCTAGAACCGACACTATTTAAACCTGATGATATTGCTTCGCTTTACAAAGTCTCGCTTAACACACTTTGTACCAACGATTAGGCAAAACCATTCTGCTGTAAGAATTCCATCGTTAATCGAGATTCAGGCTCAGACTCTTGCTGCTGGCCTTGCAGTAGACGCTCCATATAACGCGCTAATACATCGACTTCTAGATTCACTTTACGACCAACATTGAATTGATCAATGGTGGTTTCTGAAGAGGTGTGAGGAACGATAGTCAACTTAAAGGCATTCTTGCGTAAATCATTCACAGTCAGGCTAATACCATCAACAGTGACTGAACCTTTTTGAGCTACGTACTTTGAGATCTCTGCAGGCATTTCAACCCAGAACTCAATCGCACGACCAACTTGGTTACGCTCAACAATCTCACCCACACCATCAACGTGACCCGATACGATATGACCACCGAAACGCGTGGTCGGTAACATTGCTTTCTCTAGGTTGACCTTGTCGCCCGCTTGGTAATCGACAAAACCCGTTTTTTTCAGGGTCTCAAGCGAAAGGTCTGCACTGTAGCTGTGGTCATTGAACTCAACGACCGTCAAACACACACCATTGGTTGCGATACTGTCGCCTAACTTAACGTCAGCCATATCAAGATTACCAACATTAACCGTTACGGTGATGTCTTCTCCGCGGGGAGTGATTGCACTCAATGTACCTACGGCTTCTACAATTCCTGTAAACATTTTAAAACTCTTTTTGTTGTCAACGACACGTATGCAGTTGGAGTAACTATTTCTACTGTGGTTTCGTCACGATTTATTTGGCGACTATTGGTTAGCCGCAATTGGTTTCGCGACAGTAGGTTTCGTAACAATTGATTTCGCAATAATAGGCTTCGCAACGATGCGAATATCCACGCCAACCTGTCGAACATCTTTGATTTCTAGGTCAATCACATCAGACATTGAAGTGAGCCCTAATGCGCCCATCAAACCTCGTCCGTCACTGCCCATAAGTTTAGGTGCTAAATAGAGGATTAGCTCATCCACCAGCTGTTCTTCAATCAAGCTTTTTGCCAATGTCGCGCCCGCTTCTACCCAAATATGATCAATATGGTTCGCAGGCAATTGACGCATTAGATCGTGTAAATCGAGCTGACCTGCCTCTGTGGTTCCGACTTCAATATCAGCAGACGCTTCAGCGACTCTCAATACCGATGTTGGAGTTTGGAATAACTTGAGCTCAGGACGCAGTTGATTTTGACGATCAAGAATCACGCGAATCGGCTGACGCAGCTCGTCTTCAGCGTAATGATCTTTGATACTGCTTGGCAACTCTGTCCAACGAACATTCAACGACGCGTTGTCTTCAATCACCGTCTGGCTAGTTGATAGCACAGCGCCTGACTTTGCTCGGTAGTTCTGAACATCACGACGCGCTTCTGGCGATGTGATCCACTGGCTTTGACCATTTTCCAATGCCGTTTGCCCATCAAGGCTAGCCGCCATCTTTAACTGAACGAATGGCATGCCCGTTTGCATACGCTTGATAAATGCAGGGTTCAAGTCTAGAGCATCTTGCTCTAGCAAACCGATTTCAACCTCAATGCCTGCGTCGCGTAGCATTTTGATACCACGACCTGCAACTTTTGGGTTTGGGTCCTGCATGGCACAAATCACTTTGGCTACTTGAGCCTTAATCAAACCTTCAGCACAAGGTGGCGTTCGACCGTAATGAGAACAAGGTTCTAGCGTGACATAAGCAGTCGCACCTTTTGCTTTGTCGCCCGCCATTCGCATGGCATGTACTTCAGCATGAGGTTCACCGGCTTTGGCATGAAAACCTTCACCAACGATCTGACCATCGGTTTGTACAATGACACAGCCCACATTCGGGTTTGGCGCAGTGGTGTAAATGCCGCGTTTGGCTAACTGAATAGCACGCGACATCATTTGAAAATCTAGGGGAGTAAAGTTTGACATGATTGAGGCGTTAATCCTCTAATTTAGCGATTTCTTCGCCAAACTCTCGGATGTCTTCAAAGCTGCGGTAAACAGAGGCAAAACGAATGTACGCCACTTTATCCAATTCTTTCAATTGACCCATCACAAGATTACCAATCATCTCGCTTGGTACTTCACGCTCACCAGTTGCACGGAGTTGTGACTTAATCGTACTGATCGCAAGTTCAATCGCATCAGCACTCACTGGCCGTTTTTCTAGGGCGCGCTGTACACCACCCACCATTTTATCTTCATTAAATGGTTCGCGGTTTCCATTCGACTTTATGACTTTCGGCATCACAAGTTCTGCCGATTCGAAAGTCGTAAAACGTTCACTACATGCAAGGCATTGACGGCGACGACGAACCTGATGGCCATCGGCTACCAGTCTTGAATCGATTACTTTAGTGTCGTTCTCTGAACAAAAAGGACAATGCATATCACCTCCAAATAATTGAATATCAGTGTAACGGAATTGCCAAACGTTAGGAAAGAAAAAGGGCCAATTAAGGCCCTTTTGTGTGGTGATTTATTGATTATTGCTACTCGATCGCCATTTCAAAAATGAGCTGAGGAGTAAAATTAACGACCAGCGTTAACCGCGAATCAAATAGTTCGCTTTACCCACCCATTTGTAGCTTGTCAGTTCTTCTAAGCCCATTGGGCCGCGAGCGTGCAGCTTCTGAGTTGATACTGCGACTTCAGCGCCTAAACCAAACTGTGCGCCATCAGTAAAACGTGTTGATGCATTCACATAAACCGCCGCAGAACCGACAGAGTTAATGAAACGCTCTGAGCTCTCTAGACTATTAGTCATGATCGCATCTGAGTGACTCGCGTTATGTACGCGCATGTGGTCAATCGCTTCTGCCACATCCGCTACCACTTTCACGCCTAACGTGTAGCTTAGCCATTCAGTGTCAAAGTCACCTTCAACCGCATCACGTTGGTCTTCAAAACCTGCTAGCAGTGATTTTGCACTGGCGTCAGCAACCAAGGTTACCTTACCTGCTAAACGCTGTGTTAGCTGCGCTAAGAAAGCTTCAGCAACCGCTTCATGCACTAGCAGCGTATCCAATGAGTTACATGCAGATGGACGTTGAACTTTCGAGTTTTCAACCACATCAACAGACTTCTCAAGATCAGCGCTCTCATCAACAAAGATATGGCTGATACCGAAACCACCGATGATAACTGGAATAGTACTGTTCTCTTTACACATCTTGTGCAGGCCAGCGCCGCCACGAGGAATAATCATATCCACGTAGTCATCCAGTTTAAGCAGTTGAGAGACAAGTTCACGATCAGGTTTCTCAATGTACTGAACTGAAGCGGCAGGAAGCTCAGCTTTCTCTAATGCAGACTGGATAACTTTAACCAGTTCCATGTTCGAGAAGAACGTCTCTTTACCACCACGTAGAATACTTGCGTTACCTGTCTTCAAACACAGAGCTGCAATATCGATGGTTACGTTCGGACGCGCTTCATAGATAACACCAACCACACCAAGTGGCACACGGCGGCGAGACAGTGACATACCGTTTTCCAGTACCTTACTGTCCATTTCGCTGCCCACAGGGTCGTTAAGGCTAATCACGTTACGCACATCGTTAGCGATACCGGTTAAGCGCTCTTCGTTGAGCAACAGGCGATCTAAAAGTGCATCAGTCAGACCCGCTTCACGACCAAGTTCGATGTCTTTTGCGTTCGCTTCTAAAATCGTAGCTGCGTTTGCTTCTAGCTCATCAGCGATGATCGCCAATGCTTTGTTCTTCTGCGCCGTTGATGCGGTCGCTAGGTGAAAAGCAGCGTCTTTTGCTGCGATACCCATATTAGTTAAATCCACGTTTAACTCTCCCTAAATTCTGTCTGTCTTTGGATGTAAAAAAGCGATTCGCACTACCTACTAAAACTAAATGCTAAGCACTAAAGCTAGATACTAAATGCTAGAAACTAACGCTAGATGCTAGAAGTAGATGCGCAGTTAATCGCCTTATCATCACGAACTACTCTTGAATCACTACCATGTCGTCACGGTGAATGACCTCTGCCCCGTAATCGTAACCAAGAATATCGCCAATATCTTTACTGTGCTTGCCTGCGATTTTTGCTAGGTCTTGGCTTGAATAACTGGCGATACCACGCGCAATGACTTTGCCTTTGCTGTTGGTAACTTGGGTGACTTCACCACGAGAAAATTCGCCTTGAACTCGAATGACCCCTTTTGCCAACAAGCTGCTGCCTTTAGTGTTAACTGCGTTCACCGCTCCATCGTCGACTACGATGTCACCAGCAGAAGCTGGGCCTGCTAGAATCCAACGTTTACGGTTTTCAAGCGCTTCAGCTAAAGGCAAGAAACGTGTGCCTTGTGGGTTGTCACTCAATGAATCAAACACCACATTTTCAGCACTGCCCGCAGCAATAATCACTTCAATACCCGCACGACGAGCAATATCAGCTGCCTGCAGTTTTGTCGCCATGCCGCCAGTACCTAACGTAGTACCGCTGCCGCCTGCGATCTTACGCAGTGTGTCATCAATAGTTTTCACTTCTTTGATGAGCTCAGCATTTGGGTCTTTACGAGGGTCTGCGGTAAACAGGCCTTTTTGGTCGGTTAATAGCAAAAGCTTATCAGCGCCGCATAAAATACCAACCAATGCCGACAAGTTATCGTTGTCGCCCACTTTAATTTCATTCGTGGCTACTGCGTCGTTTTCGTTTACTACCGGAATAATATCGTGCTCAACGAGCGCGTTGATCGTGTCACGTGCATTCAGAAAACGCTCGCGATCATCGAGATCAGCACGAGTCAGTAGCATCTGGCCAATCTTAAGGCCATAGATAGCAAACAAAGACTCCCAAACTTGAATCAACTGACTTTGCCCAACTGCCGCAAGCAATTGTTTGCTCGCCATTGAGTTGGGAAGTGCGGGGTAACCAAGGTGCTCACGTCCGGCCGCAATTGCACCAGACGAAACCATAACCACAGAGTGGCCTTGTTTTTTTAATTCAGCACATTGACGAACCAGCTCAACCATGTGAGCGCGGTCTAATGCCAATGTTCCACCAGTTAAGACACTGGTACCCAGTTTAACAACGACAGTTTTACGCTGTGTTGTTGTCCCGCTTTGATGATTTGTTGTCATGAAGTCTTTTATGAATAAAACAAATAAGAGGTGATGTTTTAGCAATCAACAGGGGAATTCACAAGCAGAAAAGGTGCGAAATCGCACCTTTTTGCTTTATAGAGAAGAGTAACCTTCAAAATCAGACGAATTCGACAGACTCTTCGTCTAACTGAACGCCGATTTCAAATTTCTTTTGAAGTTCGTCAACCAGCTTTTGGTGAAAGGCTTCTTGAGTTCGAGACACCTCAGCGACCGCCTTTTTAGGTAATGGCAAAGGATCCCAGTTACCATCAATGTTGTATTTACCCGTGTTGTACTTCGCCGAGAATCCTTCTTCCGACTTATCCAACTCTAACCACCAGCCCCAGAACTCACGCTCTTCTGGTGACTTTTTATCGTTCACACACACAGACAAGCAATCAAAAATGTAGTGACCATCTTCTGATTGCGGCTCCCTCAAGTAAGGCCCAATAGCCTTTAAAACGTTTAACAAGCGATAATGCGTAGGTTGTTGTGTCACTTCTGACATATTGAATCTCCATTTCAATGTTAAGAATGACGTTACTCAGACTGCAATACGTAGAAAGCACGCAGTTGGATTTTATAAATTTTCTCTGAGTATCAGGTACTTACTTTGTACACTTTTCATGCTTAACTAATTTCGGAGAAATGTCATCTAAATAATTCATCCTCAAGCCACTTTATCGCTAATTCGAGGGATTGCTCATACCCCTGTGTAATTGATTTGGTTTTGATTTTCTTCGCTTTGCCGTAATCACTGTAAATAGCAACCAGTTGATTATCCAGATGCGGTGAAACAGGGTCACCTTCCAAAGCCAATGCCAAAATAGGAACACTGGTTTTACTGTTAGCCAGCAAGCCTTGCACCTTCAATGACCAAGCCATCAGTTGTCCAGAAAGGCTATTGATATCCACCGCCCCTTTACCAAGACGCGAAGCCAATACATCCAAGTGCATCTTAGGCATCTGCTTTAGTTTGTCGGCATGAACAAAGATATCGTGGATCGGAGCCCCTAAAGAGATACAGGCTTTGAGTTTATGTTGCTCAAGGAAGGACAACCTCACCATCGCGTTACCACCGAATCGGAACCCAAACAGACCGACTTTATGATGGTCCACCCATGGAATGTTAGGCAGTTCATTCAACACGGCTTGATGCAGGCAAGAAGAGTCTTCGGTTAGTGGCCAGTGCGAACTGTGCCCTATCGACGGCATATCAATCGTTAGCATCGCAATATTTTTCGGTGCTAGGTAATCTCTAAACAAACGCCACATGTCAGTTTGCAGGCTATCTAAACCTGCACTCACGATCACGACAGGTTGTGGTTTGTCTGTTTTGGTTAGATGTAAGTTCGCCTTAATCTTTTTGTTTTGATACGGCACTTCGATTTGTTTGACGATCAATTTAGTGTGTTTGATCGCTTCAGAATACGCCGCATTCGCTAATACCTGTGCCTGAGCAGCAAGGTTATCGTTCTTTAGATGTGGGTAGCCCGCAATGCTGAAACACAGCGATGCTGAAAACAACTCTTCAGCCATCTCTTCGCCGCTCTTTTCATTCGAGCGATTCTGGTGCTGCATGCCCAGCTTGGTCCACTCGTATGCCCAGTTACCGCTGCGGTAGCCCATCACGGTATCTAACCACTCATCAGTGGTACGAGAATTATCGGATGACGCGATGCGTGCCAATACCGCTTCTTGCTCTATCGGGTTAACGCCTTGCCATACCCACTGAAGACGTCTTAGGTTTCGATACCAAGATGAGTTCTGCTCTTCACGCTTTTTATCCAGCAGTTCTTCAGAACTTGGCATGTAGCGAGTAAGCATTGAGGTCTCTTTGGCCTGCTTGTGCTTTACAAACAAGGTTTCCGAAAGGTTCGAGCTCGTTTCTTCTGATTCAGACATTGGGATACTTAATAAGAAATGGTTGTTACTAATCATATAAAAAAAAATGACCCTATAAAGGGTCATTTCTCAAAAAACTAAGTTTACACTTATTTTGACTTGCGATTTACCGGCTCAACGAAGCTTAGGCTAGTATCCCAAGGTTGCTCAATCCATGTGTCTTGAGCGATATCAACGATGTACTCGTCTAGTAAATCAGCACCAGATGGCTTAGCACATACAGCGATCAGTTTCGCTTTAGGGTACATTTCGCGAAGCTTGCGTGCAGTGTCACCACTATCAACAAGATCTTCAACGATTAGGAAGCCTTCGCCGTCACCTTCAGGTGCTTTAACGACTGTCATATCACGTTGGTGATCGTGGTCGTAGCTAGAAATACAAATCGTATCTACGTGACGAATACCCAGTTCGCGAGCCAAGATTGCACCAGGAACCAAACCACCACGGCTTACTGCCCAGATGCCTTTCCACTGCTCTGCTGGCATTTGCTTTTCAGCAAGTTGACGGCAGTAAGTCTGCATGTTGTCCCAAGTGATAACGAATTTGTTGCTCATAGTATAAAACCTAATAATTTTGTCATGTTATTAGAGGCTATGCCTTACATAGCCTCTTCAGCGATTAAGCAGAAATCTAGACGATTAAGCGAAAATGTATTTAAGAATAAAGATAACCGACATTACCCACACAGCAGGTGAAACGTCGCGACCTTTACCACTTAGCAGCTTAATTGCAGCGTAAGCGATGAAACCTAGTGAGATACCCTCAGCGATAGAGTACGTCAGCGGCATAAGCAGACATGTTACCACGACTGGTGCGGCTTCCGTAAGATCACGCCAATCAATGCCAACTAGGCCAGACATCATCAGAATTGCTACATAGAAAAGTGCACCTGATGTTGCGTAAGCCGGAATCATACCTGCAAGTGGCGAGAAGAAAAGAGCCAGTAGGAATAAGATACCAACAACAACAGCAGTTAGACCGGTACGACCGCCTTCAGCAACACCCGCAACACTCTCAACATAAGAAGTTGTGTTTGATGTACCTAGCAATGCACCAATAGATGTTGCTGTAGAGTCAGCAAGCAGTGCTTTGTTCAAGCGCGGTAGTTTACCGTCTTCTTTGATTAGGTTTGCTTTCGTTGCAACACCAACCAGGGTACCCGCGGTATCGAACAAATCGACGAACAAGAATGCGAATACCACTGAAATCATACCGATTTCAAATACAGCCGAGAAATCAAGCTGCATGAATGTAGGAGCAAGGCTTGGTGGTGTCGACATGATGCCGCCGTATTGAACGTCACCGATCGCAATGCCAATCGCTGTGATAGCGAGAATCGCGATCATTACTGCGCCTTTCACACCACGGTGTACAAGAGCAATAGTAATGAAGAAACCAAGCGCACCTAACATTGGCGCAATCGCAGTGATATCGCCCAGTGAAACTTTAGTCGCTGGATTAGAAACAACGATGCCTGCATTGCTAAGCGCGATAAATGCTAGGAAAAGACCGATACCCGCAGAGATACCAACACGCAGAGACATAGGGATCGAGTTGATAATCCATTCACGGATCTTAAAGATACTTAAGAAGATGAAGATTACGCCGGATACGAAAACCGCTGCCAGAGCAACTTGCCACGTATAACCCATACCCATTACAACAGCGTAGGTAAAGAATGCGTTCAAGCCCATACCTGGTGCTTGAGCAATTGGGTAGTTAGCAACAAAGCCCATGATGAAACAGCCAATAGCAGCCGCTAAACAGGTTGCTACAAATACAGCGCCATGGTCCATACCAGCATCAGCTAGAATCATTGGGTTTACAAAAATGATGTAAGCCATTGTTAGGAAGGTGGTTAGACCTGCGATGATTTCAGTGCGCACATTGGTGCCATTTTCACTGAGTTTGAATAGCTTTTCGAACATTATCGAATCCTATAAGGGTAAAAAGTAAACGGTTGCGTAAACGATTGGCTGTGGATTATAAAGTTATCAAATAACAAATTCCAGATAGAATTAAGGCTCTAATCGATATTTATCAGAATGCCGTATGAAACAAAGCGATTACAAATGAGGAACAAAAAGAATAATAACTATTAAAAACAATAGATTAAATGAAATAAAGGCGATGAGATTACTTGGTTGTTTTTTCAACCGTCGGTTATTTCCATTGAGAATGTAGCCATCATATTCTCAATTTAAACCCACAAGAGTTGTGTATTTTTCAACAGGATCAGTAATAAGACGCAAATTGATATTTTGGCGTTTAAAAAACAACCACTCAGAACAGCAAAGAAAGCGGTTTGGAAAAGTAGCAGGCAAAAAAAACGCCACTCAAAACTGAGTGGCGGTAGAATCTGTCAACCAAAAGGGCTGTAAAAGAATTCCAATATATAGGGGTGAACAAAACTGTTCGAGTTACATGCTTACGGTATTAGTAACCAAAGCTTGTAGGGTATGCAAAGTTGCTAGTGTAAACAGAGCTGTTAATCCAGAACATTGCAGATGGTAAACCTTTCATAACTATCACCTTAATAAATCAATAAAAAACGAATTTGATTTCTCGGTTCCTTGGAGGCGATAAAACGGACTCATCCTTTGAGCATTTACTCTTCATCTCAGAAGTTGGTTATTAATATACCCTAAAGAAAAAAGATTACAAGCATTATTTGCTATACGTCACACTTTTGGTCAATTATGGTTATTTTGAAAACTTATTTCTGTAATTAAATTACAAAATGGAATTAAACAAACGTTTGCTTGCGCCATTTATAAGCATCAAGTCTCTTAATTATGATCAGATGGACAAGATCGCTTTCAAAATTTGAGGTATTTGAGGTTTATAACCGCTACTCGTCAAAACGCTCAAGTGGTATGCTGTTGCCATCAAAACAGACCCATATTTTAGATTTTTATTCTAAGTTTTTACCTATAGAAATCCTAAATATATGGTTATCAAATAAAAAAGGAGTCATCCGTGTCTGAATTCCATTCTGAGATCAGTAAATTGTCCCCTGCCCCTATTTGGCAGTTTTTCGATAAAATTTGTTCAATCCCGCACCCTTCGAAACATGAAGAGGAGCTTGCTCAATACATTATTGCGTGGGCAACAGAGCAAGGCCTAGATGTACGTCGCGACCCAACGGGCAACGTATTCATCAAAAAGCCAGCAACGCCGGGTATGGAAAACAAAAAAGGTGTCGTGCTACAAGCTCACATCGATATGGTTCCACAAAAGAACGAAGACACTGATCACGACTTTACAAAAGATCCAATCCAGCCATACATCGATGGCGAATGGGTTACAGCAAAAGGCACAACGCTTGGTGCTGATAACGGCATGGGTATGGCTTCTTGCTTAGCCGTTCTTGCTTCAAACGAAATCCAACATGGCCCTATCGAAGTTCTACTCACTGTAGATGAAGAAGCAGGCATGACTGGCGCGTTCGGTCTTGAAGCGGGTTGGTTAGAAGGCGATATCCTTCTTAATACTGACTCAGAGCAAGAAGGCGAAGTGTACATGGGTTGTGCGGGCGGTATCGACGGCGCAATGACATTTGAAATTACACGTAATGCGATTCCAGCTGACTTCGTAACACGCAAGCTAACGCTAAAAGGCCTAAAAGGCGGTCACTCTGGTTGTGACATCCACACCGGTCGTGCAAACGCAAACAAACTGATTGCTCGCTTCCTAGCGGGTCACGCAAAAGAGCTAGACCTTCGCATCGTAGAATTCAAAGGTGGTAGCCTTCGTAATGCGATCCCTCGTGAGGGCTTCGTAACGGTTGCGGTTCCTGCTGCAAACCAAGAAAAATTAGCTTCGCTATACAACTACTACACTGAGCTGCTTTCAACAGAGTTAGGTAAAGTAGAAGACAGCATCGTGACTTTCAATGAAGAAGCTTCTGTAGAAATGGGCGCACTAGCGTCAGCAGACCAAGCTCGCTTTATCGCGGCACTTAACGCATGTCCAAACGGCGTGATTCGTATGAGTGACGAGATTGAAGGCGTTGTTGAAACGTCTCTAAACGTAGGTGTTATCACAACGGAAGAAGATTCAATCACAGTACTTTGCTTGATCCGTTCTCTTATCGACTCTGGTCGTAGCCAAGTAGAAAGTATGCTTCATTCTGTTGCTGAACTAGCAGGCGCTAACATCGCGTTCTCTGGTGCTTACCCAGGTTGGAAACCAGACGCAGATTCAGAGATCATGCATATCTTCCGCGACATGTACGAAGGTATCTACGGTCACAAGCCAAACATCATGGTTATCCATGCTGGCCTTGAGTGTGGTCTGTTCAAAGAACCTTACCCGAACATGGATATGGTTTCTTTCGGCCCAACGATCAAGTTCCCACACTCTCCTGATGAGAAAGTGAAGATCGACACAGTTGAGCTGTTCTGGAACCAAATGGTTGCATTACTTGCTGCGATCCCAGAAAAAGCATAAATCGATTCGCTAGTGTTTTTCAGTAAATGGTGTTTTCCAAGAAATGGGCTCTTCAATAAATAGCACTTTTCAGTAAACACCGTTTATTAAGAACAAAATAAAACAGGTACTCAATGAGTACCTGTTTTTGTATCTAATCTTTGTCACTGCTACTTGTGACTAAATAAATAATTAAGCGCGTGAAGCCGCGTAGCTTTCTAGCTCATCAATTGAAGTTTGTGCCACTACTTCGCCGTCGATGAAGTACGTCACCATCTCGCCTTCACGAACACCGATTAACGTCGCACGCTCACCAGATTGGTAAGTGATGTCCATTTGGATAGTGTTTTCGTCGATCTGCTGCATTTGACCTTTCTCAATCATATCGGCACTCGTGATCGGGCCTACTGGCGCCTCAGTCAGTGACTTATCAAGCTGATCGTTGATATCAAGGTAAGTATCAGTCTTAGTATCAAAGATGTGCGGAGCACCTGTTAATGGGTTGCTACCCGTCCAGAACTCTAGTGAGTTGAATACTAGGTAATCGGCAGCAACCGTTAGACCATACGCAGGTGCAAGTAGTATGTTCAAACCACCACGAGCGTAACGGTTATCAACAGCCTTCACGTTAAACTTCATTAGATAACCGGTTACTGCATTACTACCCACACAGCCAGATAGAGCAACAGATACCACTGCTAGTGCTACAACTTTTGAAATTGTTTTTTTCATTTTGATCTCGATATTTGAATTTGGCCGCCAAAAAATGGCGATGGATAATACCAACCAACCGAACAATAAATATCAGCGTTAAATCAATGTATTGTCAGGAAATTCACAATTCTAAACCCCTTCTAACTAGCCAAATCAAAAACAGAAACCAATTAAGAAACGCCTCCATAAAAAAGTTTTGTCGTCACCGTAAAGCGATTGATTCGTACTAAAAATCAACGATTGATACATTCCGTGTTAACGAATTATCACCATGTTGAGAACAACCTAAATGGCAAGACTAAAACCTAATCAACCCTTCGAATTACTTGGTTATACTGTTCAGCCAGGACAGAGAATGGAGATTGAACTGCAAGCGGCTCAGCTTTACACGCATTCTCCACTTTCAATCCCGATTGAAATTATTCATGGTCGCCAAGCGGGCCCAACACTGATGGTAAACGCGGCGATCCACGGAGATGAACTAAACGGTGTTGAGATTGCACGACAACTGACCAATGCGATTGATCCAAAAAAACTGAAAGGAACACTACTTGTTGTGCCTATCGTTAACGTATTTGGTTTTATCCATAAGTCTCGTTACCTACCAGACCGTCGTGACCTGAACCGTTGCTTCCCTGGAAGTGAGAAAGGATCACTGACATCACGCATCGCTCACACCTTCTTTGAGAACGTAGCGAAGCACTGTGATTACATTCTGGATCTTCACACGGGTGCGATTCACCGTACTAACTTGCCACAGATCCGTGCAAACCTGTCGAACCCTGAAACACTGCGCATCGCAAAAGCGTTCGCAACACCCGTGATCATAGATTCTCCACTGCGTGATGGTTCATTGCGCAGCGAAGCGGAAAAGCTAGGTATTCCTGTATTAACTTACGAAGGTGGTGAAGCGCTGCGTTTTGATCACCTAGCGATTCGTGCGGGTTACCTTGGCGTACATCAAGTGATGAAAGAAATCGGCATGCTGCGCCCTAACCGTAAGAAGTTACCAGAGCCAGTATTGAGTAAATCGACCAGTTGGATCCGCGCTGAATCAGACGGCATTTTGCGTAATATGGTAAGGCTTGGCGAACAAGTTGAAGCAGGACAAACCCTGGCTTACATCAGTTCTCCATTGGGTCACCAAGAAGGCCAAGTAATCACCACTAAAGGCGGTATCGTGATTGGTCAACAAACTCTACCGTTGGTAAACGAAGGTGACGCAGTATTCCACATTGCTTACTTCAAGCAAGATGATGATGAAGTGGGACAGTCTGTAGAGAGTTACATTGAAGAAGTCGCGGAAGACGATTGGCTGACAGCGCTAAACAACTAGGACCGAATTCGGGTAATTAGTGAATCAGATACTTAGCCACCAGCCATGAGTGGTTACGTGATCCAGACTAATACGCCACAAATGAAAAAGCCCCGATAAACTTTTAACTAGAAAGAGAAAAGCTATATCGGGGCTTTTTTTACTTGTCCCTTATCTTAAAATTAAGGGACCTGTAAATTAATTGTGCACTGGATTACTCAGCGTCTTCTTGCTCTTCTTCACGAGCTTTTGCGCGTGCTTCACGTGCTTGCTCAGCTTTAAGCTCTTTAGTGTGACGTAGTTCGTCACGCTCTTTACGCTGCTCTGATTTACGCTCGTTACGTTCAGCTTGGTTTGAGATGAAAGATGCTAGCTCTTTCTCTGCCCACTCTTGTGCTAGAGCTTCAGTTTCGAAACCAGACTCACGCTTAGATACTGTTGTGCTGCGAGACGTTACTTGACGAGTAATCTCTGCACACCAACCGTTGCGTTTTTCTGTAAGGCGGATATCAAATTTTTTGTTCTTAGACATGTTCTATTTTTTCCTAAGGGAGATCATTAAGGGATCGGTCACTTTGATAACTCCATCTAAGTGAGCATCTTTTAACACCATCCCTTGGTAAGCGCGGTATTAGAGCACAAATCAATGAATATTGCTGCAAATATTTGCAGCGGATCACACTCCCATGCTGCAAATCGTTTGCGCCGGATTTCAATGGGTTCGTAACTCTCGATTCATCATCAACTTCTGTGCAATTTTATCGACAACAATGAAATGAACTATGCTCAAACAGAGATAAATGAAAGAGATAACCTGCAGGCACAGGTTTACAGACTCTACTGTCTCGCCTACTCCGCCCATAATTAAAATAGCTAAGGAGTTGCTATGGATAGCTTCATCAAACATTTACCCAAGGTTGAGCTGCATTTACATATTGAAGGCACGCTAGAACCTGAGCTGATGTTCCAACTGGCCAAGCGCAATAACGTGTCGATTCCCTTTGATAACCCAGACCAAGTAAGAGACGCGTACCAATTCCACAATCTTCAGTCTTTTCTCGATATCTATTATCAAGGCGCTAACGTACTGATTCATGAACAGGATTTCTATGACCTGACTTGGGCTTATCTACTCAAGTGCAAACAAGATAATGTGGTTCATACTGAGATCTTTTTTGACCCTCAAACCCACACCGAACGTGGCATTGCCTTTGAAGTCATCATAGGTGGGATTACTCAAGCTTTGAATCAAGCCGCGCAAGAACTAGGGATCAGCAGCCAGCTGATCATGTGCTTTCTGCGCCATCTTGATGAAGACAGCGCTTTTGAAACACTCAAACAAGCCCTGCCCTACAAAGATAAGATCATTGCCGTCGGGCTGGATTCGTCGGAAAAAGGAAACCCGCCGGAGAAGTTTAAGCATGTGTTTCAAGAGGCGATCAACCAAGGGTTCCTGACCGTCGCGCACGCCGGAGAAGAAGGCCCAGCGCAAAATATTAGTGACGCACTGAGCTTGTTAGGCATCACCCGTATTGATCATGGCGTTCGCTGTGTTGAAGATGAAGACTTGATGGAACAGCTAATCGCTAAACGCACACCGCTAACCGTGTGCCCGCTATCGAATACCAAGCTAAAGGTCTTCGACACCATGCAAGAACACAATATCGTCGAGTTACTGAGAAAAGGGCTGTGCGTCACCATCAATTCCGATGATCCGGCTTACTTCGGCGGCTATATGAATGATAACTTCCTCGCCGTCGCCAATGCTCATCCACTGACGAAAAACGAATTAGCGCAATTCAGTATTAATGCTGTCGAAGCGAGTTTCATCTCGCCTCACGCCAAAGAAGATCTCATTGCACAAGTGCGCCAATATCTTGCCGAAAATACTCACTAAGAGAATGGACCTTTAAGAATGGAGCTTTGCTGCGATCAAAAAAGGGAAGCTCAGTGCTTCCCTTTCTAAATGGGTTCGAAAATCAATAGGCTTAGCCTGGGTGACCATCCACTCTTGGCGTTAAAAGCATCATGCCGAACTTCCAGATAAACAACCCGAATGCTAACGTCCATAAACCCGCGCTGATATTCACCATCTCAAATAAATACGCAGGGAAGAAAGTCACACCTACGCTGCGAACCAAAGCCGCGATAAAAATAGCCGAGAACGCTAACGCCATACTTGGCCCTTTATAGATTGCACGACCCGTGTGCCCCATTGTCACACGCGTAATCATCGCAAGAATTAACCCACTCAAACCGCCAATCGCAAACAAGTGCAGCATGTTGTGGCTCGCGAACGGGTTGTCTAATAAACCTCGTAGCAGCAAGCTTAAAGGGATGCATAGGTAAGCCGCATGCAGCGACCACACCAAGGGCTCAGATAACGTAGTCCAAGGCTTCCAGCGGATAAAGCGCACCAACTGAGTCACACCTGCAAATACCATCAACTCATTGCCGACTTGAGCAAAGGTCAATGGGAAGAAGCTCAATACAAATAAGCCAACCAAAGGTAGATTCGCTAACCATTCTAACCAAACCAGTGGTTGTGCTTTTTCAAAATCGAAGCGACGTGCCGTGAAGAACGGAATAACTCGCCCACCCATCACTGATAGCAGCAAGGTAAACCACCACAACATCGCTTGCCAAACTGCAGACGACGGGAATGGAGGCATCCCCTTAATAGTTGCGTAACTAGCAAAGTTCGCCACGATAGCCAATATAAACAGCGGCACAAAGAATAGATTCTTCCAGCCTTTCGATTTAACAACTCGGAAACCAATTTCGTAAGCGGCGAAGATTAAGAACAACGCCTCAACCGATGAGATCAGCCATAACGGTGCGGGGGTCCAAAACAGAATACGAGGTGCTAACCACAAACCAACCAGTACCGCTAATCGATAGTGTTTGGTTCCATTGACGCCCGTCCACGTTTGCACCGCAGTTAACACAAAACCGACCACAATCGCCATGGCAAAGCCAAATAGCATTTCATGTACGTGCCACCAAAGCGCCGGTACTTTTAGCATTTCTGGCTGACCGTTTTGGAACATGATGACCCAAGCGACAATCGCGATCACAGCATAGAGACTGCCTAAAAAGAAGAAAGGTCTAAAACCTAATCGAAGATATGCAGGAATCGCATCTTCTACACTTTTATCTGTGATATTTAACAAACTCATTCCTTATTTCAGATAACAAGCCAAGAGTGGCTTCTGGGAATTGCTATTTCATAGTCAAATTCATGATGCAGTAATCATCACTGCAATATGACCTAACGTAATGCATGAAACGCGCCAAAGGTATAAAGCCAATAAAAACAAGCAACAAGGAGTCTTTAGGCTTCAAAAAAGTGTCAATTAAACACACCCCATAAAAGTCATTTAGACTCATAAGTGTGCAAAGTAAAAAACTACTGACATTTGATGAAGCCAAACATATAGTAAGACTAGTCTCAAATACAAAAGAACAGACAGGGAACGCGATGTATATTTTTGGTTATGGTAGCTTGATCAACTCCTCTTCTCGTCAACTCACAGGTCAAACAGGACAAGCGATTCCTGCGATAGTGCATGGCCTAGTTCGTCATTGGAGTAAGATCGATGACAGCTATGTTTTGTCACCTTTGATCGTCAATCTCGGTGAGGGACAAGTGAATGGAGTTTTACTTGAAGTGGATGATATTGCGCTGACTGAGTTTGATCGCCGTGAGCGTGGTTATCACCGAATCGAATTAAAGGCCTCTCAGATAGAAAGCCAAAATGAGTTTAAACAGGATCAATCGATCTGGGTTTACATCAAAGACGAGATTGAAGCACCTTGCGAAAACAGCCCTATCGTTCAAACCTATGTCGATACGGTATTAGCAGGATGTTTAGAAGTGTCTGAAAGCTTTGCGGCGCACTTTGTTCAACACACACAAGGTTGGCATCACCCATTAGAGAATGATCGCCACCAACCTAAATACGGCAATCTTGCTGGGGTTTCAGATCACCACCACAGTGTGATTGATGGCTTGATACTGACTGTTCGAAGCTAGTTGATTTAGGTTGGTGAACACATTGACTCACCAACCTAAAGCGATCTTAAACGACACGAATACCTGCAGGCATCGCACGTTCCGGGGTCAGCAATACACTTTCAGATTCATCTTCCGTTTCGGCACATAACAACATGCACTCAGAAGTGTGGCCTCTCATCTTCGCCTTCGCTAGATTACACAAAACAACAACCTGCTTACCCATCAACTCTTCTTCGGTGTAGTAAGGCACTAGGCTGGTCACCGTTTGTAGCGTCTTCTCACCGATATCCACTTGCACGATGTAAAGCTTGTCTGCGTTTTCATGACGCACAACCTCAATGATCTTACCGACACGCATTTCTAACTTAGCAAAGTCACCATAAGAGACAGTATCCATTTCTCACTTCCTATATTGATTTATTTTCACTCATTAAATCATTTACTAAAATTAAGTAAAATGTAAATGTTTACACTAGCATTAAGCCTAATAATTACAAGCGGTAAAGATCTCATTACTGGAAGTAAAATGAGAGTTTCGTTGCCTTGCACTCATTGTCGGTGTTAAATAGATGCAGCAATGTATAGAGGTTAAAAATGGCAACAATTAAAGATGTCGCAAGGGAAGCTGGTGTTTCTGTTGCAACCGTATCTCGAGTCGTAAATAAGTCTCCGAAGGCAAGTGCGAACTCAATTGAATCCGTCACCAAAGCGATGTCTAAACTCGGCTATCGCCCGAATGCCAATGCTCGTGCGCTGGTAAGCCAGAGCACCAATACCGTCGGTGTGTTGGTTGGTGATATCTCCGATCCTTTTTTTGGCACGCTGGTTAAGGCTGTCGATAATGTCGCTCGTGAGAACGGAAAGCATATCCTCGTCGGTAATGGCTCACACGATCGTGAAGAAGAAAGACAAGCGATTGAGTTACTGATCAATAGCCGTTGCGACGCCCTAGTGATCCATTCAAAAGGCCTGACAGACGAAGAACTGATTGCCTATGCAAAAGAAGTCAAAGGCTTAGTGCTGATCAATCGCTATATTGCTGAGATTGCCAACCGTTGTATTTTCTTGGACAACAAGAAAGGCGCGTATCTTGCGACTGAATATCTGATTCGTCATGGTCATAAAAATATTGCCTGTATCGCTTCATCGCACAGCATTGAAGATGCCGATGAGCGTGTACAAGGTTACTTGTCAGCACTCTCGGATTACAAAATAGCGTTATCTGACAGCTATATTGAGTACTCAGCTCCCACCAGTGAAGGGGGTGAATACGCCATGACTAACCTTTTGACTAAATCACTGCCAATCACAGGCATTGTTGCGTACAACGATTACATGGCGGCAGGTGCTTTGTCTGTCCTAGATGAAAACGGTATTCAAGCGCCGGACAAAATGTCGATCATCGGCTTCGATGATGGCTTGATTGCACGCTATGTTCATCCAAAGCTAACCACCATTCGCTACCCGATTCAGATGATGGCAGAGAAAGCGACACGACTCGCGTTGCACTTAGCCAAAGGTGAAAACACCTCAACGGAGCCAATGATGTTCTCTCCGACTTTGGTGCGCCGTAATTCGGTAGAGAAAATCTAAGTTCTGGTCAACTAACCAAACAACAAACAAAAAAAAGCCCTAACAGAATCGCTTCTGTTAGGGCTTTCCTACCTTACTCGGATACCCAACAATCGCGCTTAATAAATCACACACTTGTTGAGCGCCACTTTTGCTCATCCCCCAAGAACAACGCGATAACTCACATCGTTCTATTCACAAACAAAAGCAATTGGCATAACCGTTTTGAGCTAGAGCGTACTAGTTTGAAGAATCCCCCGAAAATTCAAACTGGTAACAGGTACGGTAGTTATATTCTTGTTCAGGCTTGAGAATACAACTGTCCTGCTTCCACTCTGGGTGGTTAGGAGAGTCAGGTAAGAACTGGGTTTCTAACGCCAAACCAGCGTAGTCTTCATAGCTGCCACCACTTCGGTTTGGTGTACCACCAAGCCAGTTTCCGGTGTATAGCTGCATTGCAGGTTTGGTTGAAAATACTTTTAGTGAGACTAGCGCGTCCGGTGACGTTACAGTCGCAGCGCATTGAGTGCGCTTACAGCCATCAGCCAATAGGAAAGAGTGGTCGTAACCCTTTGCTGCTTTCTGCTGTTCATCACCCAACAAACGCTCTGAGATCATCATAGGCTGATTGAAGTCGAAGCTGGTCGATTTCACCGATTTAAGATTGCCTAGTGGAATACCTACCGAGTTGGTCGGTAAGAACTGATTGGCGTTGATGCTCACAATGTGTGACAAACAATCGTGCCCGGCTTCTGCACCAAGTAGGTTGAAGTACGCATGATTCGTTAAGTTGACCACGGTTGGCTTGTCTGTGGTCGCAGAGTAATGAATGGAAACTCGATTGTCTTCGGTAATGTCATAACGCACCGACACATTCAAATTCCCCGGAAACCCTTGATCGCCATCAGCCGACTCTAAAGTAAACGATACAGATGTATCAGTCTGCTCGGCAATATTCCAACGACGTTTATCAAAACCGTTCGGACCACCATGTAAAGTATTGCCCGCTTGGTTGGTTTCCAGCTTGTAGTTCTGACCATCAATTTTGAAACGACCATTGGCTATGCGGTTAGCATAACGACCAACGGTTGTGCCCATATAGCTGGCTTGTTTATCGAAGTTCTCCATTGAGTTAACACCCAACAAAACCTCTCTTTTATTTCCCTTTACTGGCAGGATACAGCTCAACCATGTTGCACCAATGTCCATGAATGTCACTTCCATGCCACGCGTATTTGATAGCGTCACTAACTGAGCGGGTTGGCCATCATAGGCTGGAGTTTGTGTCATGGATTGATGCAGGTTTTGCTCTTGTGTCATTCTAAATTCCTTCTAGTGCCAGTAAAAAGCCTCTACCTGAAATAAAGGCTTTAGCATTTGGCCTACCATGATCTTTTTAGTTGGTAAGCTCTATATTAAGTCTCGAAGCGTTTAGATTACTTCAACTAAGCCTGCTCCGTCTTTCGCTTGGCACACATAAATAGATTCTTTTAGACCCGTCGCCGCTTGATATTTCTGCTCAACGGTTGTTTTAATTTCATCAACCAATGCAGGTGGAACCAATGCCACAATACAACCACCGAAACCACCGCCAGTCATACGCACGCCACCTTGATCACCAATCACGTGTTTTACTAGCTCAACTAAGGTGTCGACTTCTTTGACTGTGATTTCAAAGTCATCACGCATTGACGCATGTGATTCAGCCATCAATTCACCCATGCGTTTCATATCATGAGTACGCAGAGCTTGAGCCGCTTCAACGGTACGGTCATTTTCAGTGATCACGTGACGAGCGCGTTTCGCGACCATTTCATCCAACTCAGACTCTTTCGCTTTGAATTGTTCAATAGTCACATCACGAAGTGCAGGAACACCAAAGATGCGCGCCGCTTC